>JARYGW010000009.1:0-38867 GCA_033792295.1 Allobosea sp. | reverse complement strand
CACGGAGCTGGCCGTCACGAATGCCGAGCTGGAGCAGATGGTCAGTGATCGTACCCGCGAGCTTGAAGGCGAGCGGCTGCGCATCGAGGCGCTTCTGCGCGACGTCAACCACCGTGTCGGCAACAACCTCGCCATGGTTTCCGCCCTGCTGAACGTGCAGAGCCGGCAGACGCGCGAGCCCGCGGTCAAGGCCGCGCTGGCGCAAGCGCAGTCGCGGATCCAGGCGATCGCTGCCGGACAAAGGCGGCTGCGCCTCGACATCGAAACCGATGCGATCGACGCCCGCCCCTATATGGAAGATCTTCTGGCCGAGATCGGCAAATCGGCGGAAGGCCGGCCGATCTCGATCGAACTCGACATGGATTCGATCCGCCTCCCCGGCCGGGATGCGGTCTCCTACGTCGTCATCGTCAACGAACTCGTCACCAACGCGATCAAGCATGCCTTCCCGGATGGCATGACGGGGCGGATCATGATCCGGCTCGCCCGGATCGAGCAGAGCGACGAACCTCGCCTGTCTCTCTCGATCGAGGACGACGGCGTGGGCATGCCCGCGGAGATCCAGAACAAGGGGCTTGGCCAGACCGTGATCGCGAGCCTGCTCCGCAGCATGCGGGCAACGATGACGTCGCGACCGCTCCATCCCGGGAGCGAGCGCCCCGGAACCTGCGTCACGATCATCTTCCCAAAGCGCGACAACGGCGCCTGATGCTGGCTTGGGCCTGCCCGGCCCAGGCGTGTTTCGACGGGAATTTTCGGCGACAGGCGGTCTGTCAGGCGATGCGCTTGGGAGCCAGACTGCCGATTGCCGCCATGACGAACGCGGCAACCTCTCGCGTCGAGAACGGCTTGCGCAGGAAACGGGCCTGTCGGAGGGGCTTGGGAACCTCGTGCGGCGCGGAGCCGGAGACGAAGGCGAAGGGGATGCCGGTCTTCTGCAACGCATCCGCGACTTCGAAGGTCTTGCCATCGATGACGTCGATGTCCAGGAGAGCGCAGGAGAGCTGTCCTGCCGCGGCGCGGCGGGCCTGAGCGACGGATTCGACGACGATCAGCTCGGCCGCATCACCGAGCTGCTCAGCCACGGCCGATTCGATGTCCATGGCGATGAACGGGTCGTCTTCGACAATCAGAACACGGATCTCAGCCATCGAAGGGCTTTCTCACTCACTTCAACCTGTTCCCCCAACGTGGCAGGAATATCGATGTTCCTGACATGCCCGCGGAATGGGTAGATTGCGCCCCATTTAATTCAATTCTGCGGAAACGAGGTTAGCAAAGCGTAAGTGCGCGCCTCGGTGCGGCCTCAGCGTCGCCGGCCCGGGGGTTTGAGAGTCAGTTCGAACTGCATGACACCGACGGCGACATTGAAGCCGCGAACGGTTTGCACCACCCGCGGCTGCAGGACGACCTTGCCATCCTCGCCACCGACTAGCCTCGCCCCGCCAGGGCCGGCACTTGTCGGGGCGGACGCCGCGTATTGGCCGTTCAATGCCCCAAGAGGCGCCCGCGCATAAGGTCCATAAACGTGCCACGCCATGGTCGTCCCGCGGATCGAGCCGAGATCGAGCCCGAACTGCCGAACGACACCGGTATAGTGCTGCGTGGGACCTCGCCTCGGCCTGAAACGGCAATCGAGGGGCTTCTGCGATTTGATGATGGCGCCGATTCCGGCGCCCATCGAACAAGACAACCGTCCTGTCGGAGGCCCGGATTGAGCCCAGGCGGGTGCGGCGAAAAGGCAGAGCAGTGCGGCTGCTGCGCTCCGATATGACCGGGAACGCCGGATGTTCATCTTGAATACTCCAGCACAGTGACCGAACGAAACGCCTCAGGATGCCCACAGTTCCGGCATAATGGAACCACTGAAAGCCTGTTGCGTTGCGGCCTCATCCTGGCATGGGAATGTCGATGTCCGTGAGTCGCCTGCGGGGACAAACCCCAAGAATCGTCACCCTGACCGCCGGAGCACCCGCGTGCACGCCGCCGTTCTGGGAACTGGAGGATCTTCTGGCGACCGGGCTCGATCGGAGCGCGGCCCTGCAGGTGATGGCCGCCAGACGCGCCGACCTGACGCTGGTGGGTGACGCGAGACCCGGAAAGGCCCATCCCGGCCTCGTTGTCCGCTTCAAGTCGCCTATCTGAATCCGTCTCCGGCCGGCGAGGTCTATTGGCAAAAATGCGAGGAACGCGATCGCCGCTCCTGAATGTCGACATGCAGATGATTGGCGTGAGCGGCATCCGCGCCCGGACCTAACGCCGTCATGAAGGCACCACAGGCGGATTGGCGGATAGCCGTGAGAAACCTGCTTTGCGGCGGCCCTTCAGGCTTCTCCACCACGACCTGCATCGCGGCTTTTCCCTCACCCAGACGAAACGCGAAGATATCGAGAGCCTTTCCAGTGGCGTGCTCGCTGACCGGCCCTGCCGATGCGCGATTGCGCCGCCGACATTCGTGCCCGCCGCCGACGCGCAATTCGGTGAGATCGGCATCGAAATGTCCCCGGGCCAATGGTTGAATGCTGTCACCAAGCCAATCCGCTACCGCCTTCGCCATCGGGCAACTCAATGTCACAGGTGGCTGGACGCTGACGGTCCGTGACCGACCCGGGATGCGAAGGGCCAATGTCCTGACGATGACCGGCTCGCTGACATGGCAGGCCGGCTCAGTCTGCACGAGCCTGGGATCAGCTGCCTCGACATCGTTGCCGGGCACCGCCCTGAGAAGGGCAAGACATGAATCCGCGCCGGTATCGGCGTCAGGAACTTCCGGACCGGCCGGAATCGGTTGCGTCGCGATCTCTCCGGTCTCGACAGGAGGCTGAACGTCTTCCCCCGAGGGTGGAGGAACGAGTTTGGCGGGCCGCTTGGGCGGAAGCTGCCACGACAAGGCAGGCTCACCGCCCTTCACAGCCCGAGCGACTGCGGAACCGCCGAGGAGAGCGAGCGCCATGCAACCGAGCAAAGCCGCTCGAACAACGGCGTCTCGCCCGCTCAGCCATCCAGTGCAGAAGCGCTCGCCACTGCAACGCTCGTCAGAGCCGCGAGCAACAATGAGAGAATTTCGCTGGTGAATGCACCGGGTTGCACGGTGCCTGAGAACAACGCCGCTGCGACCGAAGCTGCGCCAGCGGCCGCAGCCATGAACATCGTCGCCATGGTCCACACCCTCCCCGACTGCACACCAACTCGACATCAAATCGCGAACACCGCTTCGCGAGACTTGTTCCGCGGCGCTCGCCCAAAGCAGGCCCGCTCCACGCGCGGCCGACCGCTCACAAGACGACGTTTATGCCGCCTTCCGGCCCGCCCGGCGATCGAAGAACAGCGCCTGGCTGATCGCCGCCTTTACCGCCTCCGGCTGGAACGGCTTGGTGATGAGGAAGGCCGGCTCGGGCCTGTCACCCGTCAGGAGCCGCTCAGGATAGGCAGTGATGAAGATCACCGGCACGTCGATCGAGGTCAGGATCTCGTTGACCGCATCGAGACCCGAGCTGCCATCGGCGAGCTGGATATCGGCGAGCACCAGCCCCGGGCGCTTCTTGCCGACCAGCGCGATGGCCTCGCGCTGGGTGCGGGCGACCCCTGTGACGGTGTGGCCGAGCTCCTCGACCATCGTCTCGATATCGAGCGCGATGATCGGCTCGTCCTCGATGATCAGGACATCGGTCGCGACCTGTTCGGCGATTTCCTGTCCAGCGGTCTGGACCAGTGCGGCAGCATCGCTCGTCGAGACCTGCATGATCGCGGCGACCTCGTCTATCGAGAAGCCTTCGACGGTGCGCAGCAGGAAGGCCTGCCGCGGACGCGGCGTCAAGGCCTCGAGATTGCGTTCGGCCGGGGAGCGGCCGAGCTCGACCACGGGCTCGCTCGTGTCGAGCCCGATCGAGGACCAGAGCTTCAGGAAGGTCCGGTAGAGCCCGATGCGCGGGTCGACGTCGCGGGGAAAACCGGACGGGTCCGCCACGAGCGCTTCCAGCATAGCGACGACATGCGCATCGCCACTCACCTGCGTGCCGCTGAGGGCGCGAGCAAAGCGGCGCAGGTAAGGGAGATAAGGCGCGATTTCCTTGGCTATCGACATCAATAACGTGTCCTTTTTATCCTGTGCGGATAATGACTTAGGGATTGCAAGAGACAAGCGATTTATTTTTGCGAATTACGGGAACCTTTCGACCCTGAGCCGGTTCATAGGACGCATTGGTGTCGCCATCGCCAACCGGGATCGGCTCCGCCATAATTAGAATTCTCGATCCGGGACCTGCTGGAAAAGCCGACCGGGTTTTGGCGCGAGGGCTGAAATGACGAATTTGGATGCTGCGATGTCTGAACCCGGAGGCGACAACGACGATTTCGACATGATCCTCGATCCGAAGGTGCAGGAATCGATCGGCCGCTCGCTCAAGGCGCACTACGACGACATCGTAAACGCCCCCGTGCCAGACAAGTTTCTCGTGCTGCTCGCGCAGCTTGAAGCGACGGAACAGCGCGCAGCCGGAGCGTCGTCCGATGAGCGCAAATGACTTCAAGGCAAACGACTTCAAAGATGGGCTGATCAGGGAGATCCCCAATCTCCGCGCCTTTGCGGCATCGCTGTCAGGTTCGATGCAGCTTGCCGACGACCTCGTTCAGGACACTTTGCTGAAAGCCTGGGGAAACTCGGACAAGTTCGAGCCGGGCACGAGTCTGCGCGCTTGGCTCTTCACCATCCTGCGCAACACTTATTATTCGCTCTATCGCAAACGCGGCCGCGAAGTGCAGGACAGCGAGGGAACCTATGCGGAGCGCTTGGCCACGCATGGCAACCAGGAGAGCCATCTCGATCTCGCCGACTTTCGCAAAGCGCTCGCCAAGCTGCCGGAAGAACAGCGCGAGGTACTCATCATGGTCGGCGCGACCGGGTTGTCCTACGAAGAAGCTGCGGAAATCTGCGGTGTCGCGATCGGTACCATCAAGAGTCGCGTCAACCGGGCGCGCACCAAGCTTGCCGAGCTCCTCTCCATAGGCAGCGTCGATGACCTCGGCCCCGATCGGGCGAGCGCGGCCGCGATGCAAAGGGCGGGTTCCGAAACAGTCGGGTTCTGAATGCGTCTGGCGCGGTTCCGTACTGTCCGGGGGCGTCTTCTGGCGCTCCTGATCGTGATTGCGCTTCCGATCGGCTGCGTGACCGCATTGGCAGCAGCCACGGCCTATCGCACCATTACGGGCGCCCTCGAAGCCTCGCAGATCCGGGCGGCCGATGATTTCGCCGTCCGGACGCGGATCTGGTATCGAGGCGCGTTGCGCGCGTTGCTCTCCTTCGGCACCGTCGTCTCCGAGGCTAGGCTCTCGCCCGCACAATGCAGCCAGGCCGGTCTTGCGACGCTCAATCAGGTTCGCGGCTTCTCGGCCATCTGGGTTCGCGGCGCCGACGGAGGATCGTGTTCGGCTGTCCTCCATACCAACATCGATGCGGAGACGCTGAGCGCGACGGCCGCGCGGTTGCGCGACCTTCCCGCCATCGCGTCATGGGGGGGCGTCGACCTCGGCAAGGTCCATTACGACCAGGTCGCGATCGGAAATCGCCGTTATCTCACGGTGCACGCCGAGAATCCCGACGCGGTCGGAACAGGCCTGCGGGAAGCCCTGCTGCTGATCGATCCGGAAGTGCTGGAGAGCGTCTTCGACCTGGGCGAGGGCGGCGAAGACATGGATGTCGCGCTCGTTTCCCAAGGCAGCGGCGTCGTCGCGAGCCGCGGCGGCACCGAGCCCCAATCCTGGTTGCCGCGCGACGCCCATCTCCCCAAGGGGCCGGAGCGCTGGCGCGCGCCCAGCCGCAGCGGGCAGGAGCGCGTCTACGCAGCCCGCATGGTCGCCGAGCCAGACTTCTACGTCATCGCCACCTTCGACGATTCGCGCGAGCGGGCCGCCCGCATCCAGTTCGCAGTGCTTCTCCTCGCGCCGCTCATGACGTTGACCTTGCTCTGCCTCGTCTATCTGCGCGCGATCGACCGGCATTGCGTACGCTGGCTGCGGAGCATCGAGGCGGCAGCGCGTTCCCGCGCCTCCACCAAACGCGCACGCGCCGCCGTGGCGGACGACATGCCGAGCGACATCCGCAGCGTTGCCGAGGCGTTCAACACGATGGTGGACGAACAGGAGGTCCGGCAGCGGCGCCTGCAGACCGCGCTCGACGACAATCGCTTCCTGGTGCGGGAACTCCACCACCGGGTGAAGAACAGCCTTCAGGTGGTGCAGAGCTATATCGGCCTCAGCAAGCGCGACTATCGCGACGACGCCAGGCTCGCCCTTGCCGATGCGGAATGCCGCGTTCACGTCCTGTCGGCGGCCTATCGCTTCACCCTCGCCGACGGCGAGATGCAGCCGGTGCGCATCGACCTCTTCCTGGAAGACGTGGTCTCGATGATCTCGAACCTGATCCGGCGGCGCGACCAGTGGATCTCCAGCCGAATCGAGACGGCCGCGACCTTGTCGGTCGACCGCATCATCCCCCTCGGCTTCCTCGTCGCGGACGTCGCCTCGCGGGTCTTGCGCAGCACGCCGGGGGCCCGGATCAACGTGACGGTCACCGATATCGACGATTCCACGGTCGAAGTCGCGCTCGAAGCCGATCGCGAGATCGCCCATCAGGAGCCACCGCGCCTCTTCGCCGGCCTGTTGACCCAGATCGAAGCCATCCAGAGCGGCCCCGCCGAGGGTCGAAATCTCGGGCGCTGGCGGGTCAGGCACCGCAACTGACGGCCGCCGCCGGCGCGAACGCCTGTCTCAGCCGGACATCTCGACCGGCTTCCCGGTGGGCTCGATCAGGACACCCACCGAGAGCCCCAGAAACGAACCCGGCGGGCCGATAAAACTGCCGGCGATCGGCGAGGCATCCTCGGGCACCCGCGCGACCGCGATGCGCAGCAACTGGCGGTCCGCGACGAGGTCGTTGGTCGGATCGAATTCGACCCAGCCGTCGCCGGGAATGAAGACGTCAGCCCAGGCATGGGTCAGGCCGACGGGCGAGACGAGCCCTGCCGAGCTCGGAGACTGATCGTGGATATAGCCGGTGACGAAACGCGCCGCGAAGCCCATGCGGCGCGCCAGCTCGATGAAAAGCCACGCATAGTCGCGGCAGGAGCCGTGGCCCAGCCGCAGCGTGTCGGCCGGGTGCTGGGTGCCTTCGTCGTAACGCACGGCGTAGCTCAGCCCTGTATAGATCGCGTGGGCGAGATCGCGCAGGAGATGTCCCGAGCCCGGGCCGAGCCGAGCGGCGCGGAAATCGGCGAGCCAGCGTTCGATTACGCCGTCCGGATCCGCAGCCGCGAGGGCGAGATAAGGCTGAAGCACGATCCGCTCGCCATCGCTGTAGACGATTTCCGTCAGATCCGCGCGCGGCTCGAGCCCGCGACGCGGCAACGCCGAGCCGAACCGCTCCAGCGTCAACTCGCTGACGATGTCGAGCGTATCGGCGGGAGCGGCGAAATCGGCGATGGCGACCGGATTGCCATAGACATCATGCATCCAGCGCAACACGGGCTCGGGCGAGACGGTCAGAGCGGTGCTTACCAGCCGCAGATCAAAGCTGTCCCGTGGCCGCAGCATCAGCCGGTGCGGGCCGAAACTGACAGGCGTCGCATAGCGATAGGTCGTCGCGTGACGGACACGCAGATACATGAATCCCCCGGATCATCAAAAAACAAGCCGCCCAAAGGCGGCTCGAAGTGCAGCGCGAGGAGCGCCGGGGGAAGAACGCGCGACGACGCGATCTGTTCCACCCTGCCTATCGCAGAACCACGCGGCGCGCAGTCTCGGCCATCGCCTGCTGGGAGGGAGCGGGAATGGCACGCCGTACGACGGTTTCACCCCGATCCGACCGATCCACTGCGGCGAAACGCGCTTCGTTGGGCTGCGCGCCGTGCCGCTGCTGGGCTACCGTGGTGGAGCTCTGGTCGGTCGGCACCTGCAAGCCGGCACCGAAGGTCAGGCCGGATACCACCGCCGCCATGCAACCGAAGAAAATCAAAGCCCGCTTGGCGGGGGCCAGGCTGTCATTCAGCATCTTTGTCTCCCAACGCCTATGCCAACCCGGATGGGCCGACCGTCACCAGCAAAACGCCGCGGCACGAGCCCAGGTTCCCGAGCCTGGGTTCCAAAGAGGCTCATCCGCCCAACGGGAACCTCCGAAAGCGCCCCGAGGGAACGTCGCAACCTGTCCGGGCGTTGAACCGTCGCCGGCGCGGCCCGGCGCCGTCAGGGGGGACCAAATCCAGTGATGCATCTCAACGCCAAGCCCGCACGCCTCGGGCCTCCCTGCCTGGCCTGTCCGCTTCGCCTGCGGCCCGCCTTCGAAGACAAGACCGATGACGAGCTCCGTTTCATTCAATCGATGAAGATCGACCATCGGAGCCAGGCGGCCGGCAGCGACATCATCCATCCAGGCCAGGAGGACGCCGAGCTCTACACGCTCTATGCGGGCTGGGCATTCCGCTACAAATCCCTGCCGGACGGGCGCCGCCAGATCCTGAACTTCCTGCTGCCGGGCGATCTCGTGGGGCTTCAGGCCTCGCTGCTCGCAGCGGCCGAGCACGGCGTCGAAGCTCTCACGGATGTCGAACTCTGCGTCTTTCCGCGCAAGCGGGTCTGGGATCTGTTCATACGGATGCCCAATCTCGCCTATGAACTCGCTTGGCTGGGCTCGCGCGAGGAGGCGATCGTCGACGACAATCTGACTTCGGTGGGCCAGCGCACCGCCAGCGAGCGTATCGCCGCGCTGGTCATCACGCTCTATCGTCGCGCCGATGCGCTCGGACTGGTGAGAGAAGGCAGCTTCGCCTTTCCGCTGTCGCAACAGCAGATCGCCGATGCGCTCGGCCTCTCCCTTGTCCACACCAGCAAGACATGGTCGAAACTGCGCAAGGCAGGCTTTTTCGCCATTGCCGGCGGCCGGCTCACCCTGCTCAATCCCCGTCTCACCGCCCGCATGGCGGCCGTCTACGAACGTAGCAAGGCACCGCGGCCACTGATCTGACCTTGTTTCGCCTCCGGAAAAGGCGTCTTGCATGGCCAGGCTTGACCGCATATGCCGGGCGGGTAACGTTCTGCGACGCTGGAAAACGAGCCGCTTTGCAGCGTACAAGGGGTATTATGTCTTCGACGACTCGACATCGTCCGCCACGCGCGGGCTCGATTGCGGCCCGGCTCGGCCAGTCGCGCGTAGCCAGCCGGCTCGAGGGAGAGGTCCGTGTTACGGCGGCCGATCTCGTCGATTGCGTGGCCGAGGCAAGGCTCAAGGTCGCGGCGGTCCGCTACAAGGTCGAAGGCGAAGTCCGCAACAAGGCGGAAAAGCTGAAGAGCCGCGTCAGCGAAGCCAAGACGAAACTGGGCGACGAGGCGCGCTTCATCAAATCCTGGATCGACGCCCCGTTGCGCACCGGCTCGGTGACGCCGTCGAGCCCGGCGCTGGCGCGGCGCATGGCCTCCTATGTCGATCCCGAGCAGCCCGGGCCCGTCATCGAGATCGGCCCGGGAACCGGCCCCGTCACGGAAGCCCTGATCGAGCGCGGTATCGACGAAGAGCGGCTGATCCTTGTCGAGTACAGCCCGGAATTCTGCGAGCTGCTGCGCCAGCGCTTCCCGCGCGCCACGGTCGTCCAGGGCGATGCCTATGCGCTCTCGACGACACTCGCCGGGCATCTCACCGAAAAGGCCATTGCGCTGGTCTCCAGCCTGCCACTCTTCACCCGCCCGCCGCAGGTCCGATCGGCCCTGGCGAAGGAAGCCTTTCCGCTTTTGGTGGAGGGAGCGCCCTTCATCCAGTTCACCTATTCGGTGATCTCGCCGATCCCGCGCAAAGGCTCCGGCCTGAAGGCTTTCGTCTCCGACTGGGTGCTGCGCAATATTCCGCCGGCGCGCGTCTGGGTGTACCGCGAGGCGAACTGAAGCCCTGCGGGACAGGCGGATCGACCATGCGAAACCGATCGGCCCGCCACACAGAATCGTAACCACTTCACACTAAGCCGCGCTTCGCTGGGCAGTGCGCCGTCCTGTTCGCAGCAAGGAGCTCGACCGGCCTATGAGTGGTGCAGCCCTGCGTTACAGTCTGCCACGCTGGCGCGTCACGCGCTGGCTCGCCGACGCAGGTGCGGACGTTCCCACCGAAATCAGGACCGCCCTGATCGCCAGCCTGTTCGGAACGCTGCCGATCTTCGCCGGCGGCGTCGCCAATTCGCTCGCCGTTTCCTTCCTGATCGCCTGGCGCATCCCGACCCTGCCGTTCCAGCTCTGGTGCGCCTTCGAGGTATTGTGCTGCCTGGCCCGGCTCTATGTGCTCGTCAACGCCCATCGAAAAGCGGAGCGCGGCGAGCCGACCTGGACCGATACCTATCTCCTGCTCGGCGTCGCCTGGGCGGGCGGCATCGGCGCCGGCACCTTCCTGAGCCTCACCAGCGGTGACTGGGTCGCGGCAACGCTGGCATGCCTCTCCGCGGCTGCAATGGTCGGCGGCATCTGCTTCCGGAATTTCGGAGCACCGCGCATGGCGGGCGTCATGATCGCACTGACGCTGGGGCCGTGCTGCTTTGCGGCGCCGTTCGGCGACGAACCGATCATGTTCATCACCTTCATGCAGATCCCGTTCTATCTCCTCAGCATGACGATCGCGGCCTACAAGCTGAACGCGATGCTGATCTCGACCATGCGGGCCGAGCGCGAGAATGCCTTCCATGCCCGCCACGACATGCTCACCGGCCTGTCGAACCGCGCGGGGCTGACGCGCGCCTTCACCACCCGCTTCGGCGACCCGGCCGCGCCGCAAGGGCTCGCGCTGATCTATCTCGATCTCGACGGCTTCAAGGCCGTGAACGACACCTATGGCCATCCGGCCGGGGACGCGCTGCTGCAGCTCGTCGCCGAGCGGTTGCGAGCGCTCGTACGCAGTTCCGACATCGCGGCGCGGATCGGCGGCGACGAATTCGTCGTTCTGTCTGAGCAGACCGAGCGCGTGCAGCTCCAGAGGATCGGCGAGCGTCTCGTCAAGGAGATCTCCGAGCCCTACGAGCTCGACAGCGGCCACCGTCTGCATATCGGTGCCTCGGTCGGCATCGCGCTGGCGCCCGAGCATGGCAGCGATATGAGCGCCGTGATGGCTGCCGCCGATGCGGCGCTCTACCAGGCGAAGTCACGCGGCAAGTCCCTATGTGTCATCGCCAGCCAGCGCAGCGCGATCGACGGGCAAGGCTCCGGCGGACCGCGCCTCCTGCACTGAAAGCGAGCTTTCCCGGCATGCCGCTGCGCTTGACCTGAACGCCCGCCTCGGGCTTGCCTGACGATCAGGGCGTCGAACCGATGCTCTGATAATCTGGATTTGCATCGGCTTTTTCGAAAATCGCATTCTACTTTTCGGACCGATGCTCCAGGAAAGGGCTGGAGGAAAGCTTTGGCGGATCTGGCGCATCTCGTGCAGGACATCGCCGCGGAGATGCGCGATGCGAGCGAGCGTGGCGAGGTCGCCAGCTATATCCCGCCGCTCTCCCGCGTCGACCCGCGTCAGTTCGGACTCTGCGTCGTCACCGCGGATGGCGCCGTCCATGCCGCCGGCGAGAGCGAGGAGCCCTTCTCGATCCAGAGCATCTCCAAGGTCTTCGCGCTCACGCAGGCACTGGGCAAGGTCGGCGACACGCTTTGGCGCCGCGTAGGGCGCGAGCCTTCCGGCACGCCGTTCAACTCGATTGTGCAGCTCGAGCGCGAGCAGGGCATCCCGCGCAACCCCTTCATCAATGCCGGGGCGCTGGTCGTCTCGGACATCAACCTCGCCGGCCATGAGCCGCGCGTCGCCATCGGCGAATTGCTGCGCTTCATGCGTTACCTCGCCGACGACGACAGCATCATCATCGACGAGGCTGTGGCGCGGGCCGAGCAGGCGACCGGCTTCCGCAACATCGCGCTCGCCAACTACATGAAGGCCTTCGGCAATATCCAGCATACGCCGGAGCTGACGCTCGGCGTCTATTTCCATCAATGCGCCATCGCCATGAGCTGCCGGCAGCTCGCCATGGCGGGGCGCTACCTGATGCATGGCGGTCTCCACGAGCCCGGCGGGCCGCGCGTGGTCTCGGCTCAACGCGCCCGGCGGATCAATGCACTGATGCTGACCTGCGGCCACTACGATGCGTCTGGAGACTTCGCCTTCCGTGTCGGCTTGCCCGGGAAATCCGGCGTCGGCGGCGGTATCCTCGCGATCGCGCCGGGCAAGGCGGCGATCGCCGTCTGGTCGCCCGGACTCAACGCCAACGGCAACTCGATGCTGGGTACGCTGGCGCTGGAACGGCTCGCCGAGGCCATGGGCTGGTCGGTGTTCAACCCCGGCTGAGCTCAGCACCCTCCGGCCCTGCGATCGAAGCAAGCCGGAGCTGCGGCCTGCCCTCCGGCACCAGCCGCACGGCCAGGCAAGCGGGACGGCCGAGTTCGATCAGCTCTCTCGCCGTACTCAAAACCTCAAAAAAATTGCTTTGCCAGCTTAAGTCCCTGGCCTTGGTAGTTGGATTTGATCTGCTGGCCGTACAGCTTGTCCGGCGTCTCGATCATGTCCTCGAAAATCAAAGTCCCGACTCTTTGCCCGTGATCGAGCATAAACGGGACGTCATGACTTCTGATCTCAAGGACGACTTTGCTCTTATTGCCGGATCCTGCCTTGGCCTTGCCAAAAAAGGGATCAAGGAACCCTGCGTAGTGGACCCTGACCTCCCCGACCGCAGTGTCGTAAGCAATCATTTCGGCCGCCTCGTCTTCACCGATCTCGATGTCCTCGAGCGAGGCCATGATGTAAAACTCGTCCGGCACCAAGACGAGCTCGCGCCTCCCGGGACGGCATCGGATAGGTTCCCAAAAATCATTCCTGTCGTACTTTCCGACCTGCCGGAGATCGATCAGGCCGGTCGTCTTGCGCGCCCGATAGGCGATGATGCCGTCGGCAGCCGCTCCCTCCAGGTCGATGGAGACAGGAAATGTACGGCTGGGCTGATGCGGAGTTTCCGACACGACTTCACGAAACCGCAGCTGATTCAGCGTATCGCCAGCCCGCGCAATCACCGGAAAGGAGCGCGGCACGACCTCGGCGAAGAGCGGCCCCCGATACCCAGCGGGAATCTCGTCGAAAGCCGTGCCGCTATCTGCGATGAGGCGCACGAAGATATCGAGCCGGCCAGAGGAGCTTTTTGGGTTGGCGCGAGCGCTGGTGCCGGGTTCAAGGCGCAAGCTCTCCTGAAGCGGAATGATATGGACGCAGTTTCGCTCGAGAACCTGTGGCCTCGTCAGGTCGACCTCGTGAGTTGCGAGATCGCTCAAACGCTGCGCGACCGAATTTCCTTTTCCGGGGAGAAAGCTGGTTGGAACGCGATAGGCCCGGTCCCCCAGGCGAAGATCCAGGCTTGCCGGTTGGATCGACTCCTCGCTGATCGGCGAACCGGCAGAGATGACCCCCGCTTCAATGGCTTTCCGGATTCGCTGCGATGGCCAAATTCCAAAGTTCATCGTTTCTCACAACCGAAAGGGTTCGATTGCCAATCTATATAGAATGGCGCGCTCGGACCGCCATCATCCTCGTCATCCACAGCGTCTTTGCGCCAGGTGACGGATCCCCAAGGAACGCCCGGACTCAGAACGCCGGCCGGTTCCCGATCAAAACCACGGCTGGACCCGGCCTATCCGCTGGTCAGAACCGGGCCAGGCGGCGGTCGATTGCATCCTGCAGGTGGTACCAGCCGCTGACGATCGGCAGGAACCAGGGGCGGCCGTCATAGAACGGCACGGGAACTGCCGGGAAGGCGGGGTCGTCGAAGGCGCTCTTGCGATTCTGCTTTCCGAGCAGCTTCAATGCCGATTGATGGCCGAGATAGGTCATCAGCGCGACGCCGTTGCCGTTGCAGCCGACAGCGAAATCGATGCCGCCCAGCTTGCCCATATGGGCGATCTTGTCGGCGGTCATGCCAACCTTGCCACTCCAGCAATGCGTAACCCTGTAGCCGGCAAGCTGCGGCCAGACCTTCAGCATTATCGCGTGGAGGCGCGGCGCCGCCTCACGTTCCGGCAGGGTGAATATCCCCGGCCGGCTGCCGAACAGGATGCGCGTTCCGTCCGGCGATGGCCGCGAATAGATCAGCTCACGCCTGGAATCGGTGATCATGCGTCGGCCGGGATTGATCTCGGCCATCAACTCCGGCGGCAGTGGCTCGGTCGCGATCTGATAGCTGCGCACGCCGACGATCCGCTGATGCAGGAAGCCGCTCGCCTTGTCGCTATAGCCATTGGTCCCGAAGAAGACATGGCGCGCGCGGACCCTGCCGCGCCCGGTCTCGACCTCCTGGAAACCATTTTCAAGCGGGCCGACCTTGAGGACCGGCGCATGGGAACGCAGCTTCGCGCCACTGGCCCGGGCCAGCTCGCGCAAGGCGCGATGATACTTCGCCGGGTGCAGGCCGCCATAGTCGTCGATGACGATGCCGCCATGATAGAAGTCCGTCCTGGTCACCTCGTGCTGGCGCGATTTCGGGATTTCGTGGACGGTGACGCCGGTATGCTTGGCCAGGAGTTCGCCATGGCGCCGCAACCGATCATAGTGACGCGGCACATGCGCGCCGAAATAGCGGCCGAAGACGCCGAGATCGGCATCGAGTTCCTTCTCGCGGATCAGCGTCTTGAGATGCTCGTAGGAGGACAGCGAATCCTCCAGGAGCCGCTCCATGCGCGCCGCATCCACGCCCTTGATCGCGCCGCCGATGACGAGCTTCTGGCCGCTCGAGACCATGCCGCCGGAGCGCGTCGACGCGCCCGCGCCGAGTTCCTCCGCATCGACGACCGTTACGTCGACGCCGTTGCGTGCCAGTTCGGCCGCGGCGGAAAGGCCGCAATAGCCCGAGCCCACGACCAGGACATCGGTCTCTTCGGGAAGCGGATCGCGCGCGGCCTCGGGGGGTGCAGCGTCCCACCAATAGGGATCGGTAGTGAAGTTCGGCGCCAGGGCGTCGGCCGGCTCAGCCATGGGTAGCCTCTCCGAAAGGTCTGATGTTGGACAGGAAGGCACGCGTGCGCTCCTGGCGGGGATTGCCGAAGAAGGCGTCCGGAGGAGCTTCCTCGACGATCCGTCCCTCGGCCATGAACACGACGCGATCGGCGACCTCGCGGGCGAAGCCCATCTCGTGCGTGACGACGACCATGGTCGTGCCCTCGCCCGCGAGGCCCTTCATCACGTCGAGAACGCTTCCGATCGTCTCCGGGTCGAGAGCGGATGTGGGCTCGTCGAAGAGCAACGCTTTCGGCCGCATGGCGAGCGCCCGCACGATGGCGACGCGCTGCTGCTGCCCGCCGGATAGCGCCGAAGGATAGTCCAGCGCCTTGTGGGCGAGGCCGACACGCGCCAGCAGGGCCCGAGCCTCCTCCTCCGCCTGCCCGTGCGGAACGCCACGGCGGCGCTCCGGCGTGATCGTCATGTTGCGCAGCACGGTGAGATGCGGAAACAGCGAATAGTCCTGAAAGACCATGCCCACCTCGGTCCGCATCTGCTGCCAGGCGCTCTCATGATGGATGTCGACGGGCTTTCCTGCGATGTGCAGCGTGCCTTCATTCGGGCGGACGAGACCGTTGATGCACCGGATCAGCGTGCTCTTGCCGGAGCCGCTCGGGCCGATCAGGACCACGACGCTGCCGGCCTCGACATCGAGGTCGATGCCGCAAAGTGCCTGGTGTGCACCGAAGCGCTTGCCGATGCCGCGCAGGCTGATCAACGGCGTGGGGATCATGCGGCGAGCTCCCGCATCGCGCGCTTCAGCGCCTCGCGCGCCGCCTGCAGATCACCGCGCTTGCGAGCGAGCGCGGCACGGCGGCTTTCGAGGCGTGTCTGCGCCGCTTCCACCGCCCGGGCGACAGCGTCCGGCGCCGGGCCGCCGGGTGCAAGCCGGGCCGCCACGCTGGCGGCGGGGTCGAGGCTTTCGCGGACGTGACCCGCAGGAAGACCGAGCGGCCGCCCGAGCTGCTCCTGGGCCGCGGCATCGATCATCTCGGTGGTGATGCCGTCGGCTGCGAGGCCTGCATCCATCGCCGCCCGGACGACGCCACCGACCACGTGGTGCGCCTCGCGGAAGGACAGATCCGCCTCGCGCACCATAAGGTCGGCGAGGTCGGTCGCGGAGGCGAAATCCTCGGTGACGCGCCGCTTCATCAAGGCCGCATTCGGCCGAGCCGTGGCGATGATGAGATCGAAGAGCGAGAGGCAGCGCAGCGTCTCCTCTCCCGCTTCCCAGACGCCTCGCATGCCCTCGCGATTGCCATCGATGGTGTTGGTGAAATGCGTGCCCTTCACGGCCGTCGCAGAGGCGACATAGAGGCCGAGCACATGGCCGGCCTTGCCCTTGAGATGTTCGAGCACCACCGGATTCTTCTTCTGCGGCATGATGCTCGACGTGCCCGTGACGCGGTCCGGAAACTCGATCGTCTGGAACTCGTGCGAGACCATGACGTGGTAGTCCTGTGCGACACGGCTCCAGCCCAGCGCGATCTGGGTGAGTGCGGACAGGATCTCGAGGCCGAAATCGCGGGTCGCGACGGCGTCGAGCGCGTTCTCAACGAGCCCGTCGAAGCCGAGCGAGCGAGCCACCGCGTCGCGATCGATGGCGAAGGTCGTGCCGGCGAGCGCGCCCGCGCCGAGCGGGCTGATGTTGGTGCGTGCCCAGGCGTCGGAGAGGCGGCCATAGTCGCGTTCGAGCGCTTGCGCGATGCCAGCGAGATAGAAACCATAGGTCACCGGCTGCGCCGGCTGGAGATGGGTGTAGCCCGGCATCACCACGTCGCGGAAACGGACGGCGCCGTCGAGCGCGTGTTCCTCCACCGAGAGCAGCGCCTGGCTTGCATCGAGCAGGAGATCGCGGGCGCGCAGCCGATCGATCGCCGAGGTCAGGTCGTTGCGGCTGCGGGCGATATGCATCCGCCCGCCAGCCTCGGTTCCGATCAGCTTGATCAGATGCGCTTCGAAGTTGAAATACGAATCCTCGCGTTGCGGATCGAGTTCGACGACCTCCGGCCCTTCTTCCTCCATGCGCAGAAGCCCGGCGGCGAGCGCCTTGGCCGTCTGCGGCGAGATCAGCCCGCGGCGGGCCAGCATCAGCACATGGGCCTGGTTGAGGTCGCTCATATGGCCGAAGACACCCCGGAAATCCCGGGCGAGACGCGGAGCATAGATATGCTCGCAGACCTCGTCGGCGACACGTTCGGTCAAGCGGCGGCTGACTTTCGATTCCATGACGGCTTCCTCGGATTTACGGGTGTTTGCGGAAATCAGGGCAATTGCGCTGCAGGTGCGGCCGAGGGAGCAGCCTCGGAACGGATCTGAGGGCGGTCGCGCTTCAGCCGGCGTTCAAGCCAGCGACCGAACCAGGTCAGCGTCGAGCAGATGACGAAATAGGTGACGAGCACCGCGGCGTAGACGGTGAAGGCCGGATTCCAGCCCTCCATCATCGTCGTGCGCTCGACGATGATCTGGCCCACCTTGAAGAACTCGTTGACCCCCACCAGCGCGCCGAGCGACGTCGCCTGTACCAGCAGGGTCAGGAGCCCGACGAAGGGTGGCAGGATGGCCCGCAGCGCCTGCGGCCCGGTAATGAACAGATAGACTTCCCAGGTCTTCAGCCCGAGCGCGGCCGCGCTCTGCCATTGATGCTTGGGAACCGCGTTGAAGCCGGCGCGGACGATCTCGATACCGTTGGCGCTGCCCCAGACCGAAAGACCGACGGTCACGGCCGCGAAGGGCGAGAGCTCGAGCCCGAAGAGCGGCGCCACGAAGAACACGAAGAAGATGTTCACGATCAGCGGGATGTCGCGGAAGAGCTCGACATAGACCTTCACCAGCACGCGCAGCCAGCCGAAGCGCAGCGTCGCCAGCGTGCCGAGCACGAAGGAGATGATCGTCGCGAAGAACAAGGTCGCCAGCGCCAGCCCGAGCGTCATCGCCAAGCCTTGCAGGATGAAGGGGAGGTTGCGGATCAACAGGTCCATCGCAGCCTCCTCAATGCCGGAACGGCGCATTGAGCCGGTATTCCAGACGGCTCGCGAGAAAGGAGAGGGTGAGGACCAGAGCGAGATAGATCACGCAGATCGCCGAGAACATCTCGATGGTACGAAAGTCCATCGAGATCCGGTCGATCGCGACATAGGTCAGTTCCGCGAGGCCGATCGCCTGCAGATAGGAGGAGTTCTTCAGCAGCGAGATCGAGGTATTCAGCATCGAGGGCAGGCCGACGCGGATCGCCATCGGTGCAGCCACGAGGCGGAAATAGCGCCAGGGCGACAGGCCCAGCGAGAAGGCCGCCTCCCGCAGGCCCCTGCCGACGGTTTCGAGCCCGCCGCGAACGTTCTCGATCTGATAGGCACCAGCCCAGACCGTCAGGCACAAAACGCCCGACCAGAACAGCGAAAGGCGCAAGCCCAGCCCGGGCAGGCCGTAGAAGATGAAGAAGAGCTGAGCGAGCAGCGGCGTGTTGCGGATGAACTCGACATAGCCCACGACCAGCTTGTCGAGCACCGGCACCTGCAGCACGCGCACGGCCGCGCCGAGCACCCCGACGGCAATGGAAAGCACGATCGAAAGCGCGCTCACCTGCACCGTCAGCCAGAGGCCGCGCATCAGCGCCGGCCACTGCGCCGTGAGATAGGCGACGTCGAATTCCATGGCACGCGCTCCTCTCGCTGCCAGGCTATCGGGTTGCCGGGAGCCGTTCCGCTCCCGGCGCTCGACCACGCTCAGCGCGCGTTCGGCTTCGGCTTGGTGAAGGCCTCGACGTAGAAGGGCCGGATCTCAGCCGGGATCCATTTGTCGACCCACTTCGCGTAGAGGCCCTCGGCCTTCATGCGATCGAGAGCGGCATCGACATAGGCGAGCCATTCGGGCTCGTTCTTGCGCACGCCGACAGCGGCGTCCGAGACCGCGAAGGACTCGCCGACGAGGCGCAGGCTCGGATCCTTGGCGGCGATGACGACGAGCGTGGCGGCATCATGCGTATAGGCGTCGCCGCGGCCCTGTTTCAGCGCCTGCAAGGCATCGGAGGCCGTGTTCAGTCGCAGGCCTTCGAGCTTCGGCATGTTGTCCTCGAACCACTTCGCCTGGGTCGACCCCTTGAGCATGATCACGGTCTTGCCGGCGACGTCATCGAGCTTCTTGATCGGGCTGTCCTTGGGAACGAGCAGGTCCGAGCCGCCCCAACGATAGGGTTTGGAGAAGTCGATCACGCGGGCACGTTCGGGCGTGACGCCGAGCGTGGCGATCAGGATGTCGACCTTCTTGCCGGCGAGTTGCGGAATGCGGTTCTCGGCGGTGACGCAGGTGAGCTCGATCTTGTCCGGCGAACCGAAGGCCCAGGCGGCGATCTGAATCGCCATCTCGGTCTCGACGCCGGCGAATTTCCCGGTCTCGTCCTTGTAGCCATAGGGCGGCTGGTCGCAGCGCACCCCGGCCTTCAGGATCCCTGCGGATTTGATCGATGCCGGCAGCGCCGGCAGGCCCTGGGCCTGGGCTGAGACCGAAAACGTGAAGGCGGTGGCGGCGAAAGCCGAGAGCGCCGCCAGGCGCAAGGCGTGCGTGGTCATCCGTTTTCCCTCTGTTGGACCGATGGATCGGTTCTCGATGGTGAAGCGCCGGTCGTTGCCGGCTGTGCGCACTGCTTCGGGAGCAGCGTCGTTTCGGGGCTCTGAGGCCAACCTGTTGCCGCCGGGGTCGCGCTGGCCCGAGCCGGTGAGCACGACGACGACGTGGCGCCCCGCAAGCGCGCCGTCATTGGCGAGCGCGGCAACCGCCGCGAGCGCGGAAGAGGCCGACAGCTCGGCATGCAGCCCAAAGGCCGCCAGACGCCTTTGCGCTTCTCGCGCCGCGTCATCGTCGACCGGAACGGCAAGGCCGGCGCTGGCCCGCAGAGCCTGGACCGCCTGCCACGTCACCGTGCCGCCGGCGATAGAGGCCTGGGCGGTATCGCCCGCAAACTGCTCGCGATAATCGGCGCCGGCGAGGACCCGCTCGAGCCGCGGGAAGGGCTCGGCTGCGGCCAGCCTCGGCATGCCGGCTCCGATCTCCTCGAAGCCGAGGCGGATGCCGGACAGGAGATCCCCGCGCGAGCAGGGCATGACAACGAGATCGGGCTTTCCTGCAACGGAAAGCTCGGCGGCGATCGTCTTGTAGCCCTCGACTCCGAACGGGTTGGTGCCGATCGCCGGGACCTTGTAGTTCGTCGCCGCGAAAGCCCCTTCGTCGACGCGCCTCGCCAAATGATGCCAACGGTCCATGCTATCGGCAAAGCTGACAAGCGACGCGCCATGCGCGGCGATGGCGCTGCGATAGGCCTGCGGCAGTGAGTCGGTGGTCGCGATCTCAGCGGACAGGCTGGCGAACGCAGCATAGGCCGCGATCGAGAGCCCGCCATTGCCGCTCGACGCCGCCACGACGCGCGCGGCGCCGCGGTCGAGAGCCCGCGCGATCAGTTGCGCGCTCATCCGATCCTTGTGCGAGCCTGTCGGGTTGCACCATTCGAGCTTCGCGGAAAGCCGGCCGAGCTTCAGTGCCTTCGCGAGTTCCGGGAGGTCGACGAGTGGCGTGCCACCTTCGCCCAACGACGGCGCGCCCGAATAGGGAAGCACGATGCCGGAAGCGCCGGGCGCATAGGTCAGCCGCAGATTGGAAGCATGTCCCTCGGCCGCACAGCGCGGGCACCCCGCCTCGTAGTCAGCGACCGGCCAAGACGCGTCGCAACGCAGGCAGGCCATGCCGGTGAGAAGGGACGTCGCTGCGATGGTTGGACGCGTTGACATGGCAAAAAGTATTGTCCTGGCCAACTATCTGGTCAAATCCCAGTTTTTGGGCCTTCTATTCATCTGTGATATGAGCTTGCGATGAATCTCCGACAGGTAGACGCTTTCCGGACGATCATGCTGCGCGGTTCGATGACGGCCGCGGCGCAGGAGCTGCGGACCTCGCAGCCCAGCATCAGCCGGCTGATCGCCGAGCTTGAGGCCGAGCTCGACCTGAAGCTGTTCGAGCGGAAGGCGGGACGGATTCGGCCGACCCAGGAGGGCCTGGCCTTCTATCGCGAGGTCGAGCGCAGCCATATCGGGCTGGAAACACTCTCCTACGCTGCGCGCGACATCCGCAATTTCGGCACGGGCCGCCTGCGCATCGCGGCGATGCCGGTCATGGCGCTGGGTTTCGTTCCGCGTTGCATCCGGCGCTTCAAGGAGCGCTTTCCGCAGGTGAGCGTCTCACTGCAGATGGGCAATGACGGCACGGTCACGCGCTGGATGTCGTCGTCCTATTGTGACATCGGCTTCGTCGCGAACGTGATCGACATTCAGCGTATCGAGCACCGTCCGCTCTACGTCATCCCCGGCGTCTGCGCACTGCCGCCGGGGCACCGGCTCGCCAGGCGCGACTGCATCAAGCCAAAGGATCTCGAAGGAGAGGCTTTCGTCTCGCTTTCGCTGGAGGATGGCGCGCGGACCCGCGTCGACCGCATCTTCCAGGATGCCGGTGTGCGGCGCCATCTCGCAATCGAGACGCCCTTCAGCGCAGCGATCTGTGCCCTCGTCGAGCAAGGCCTCGGAATCGGCATCGTCAACCCGATCGCCGCGGACGATTATCGGCGCAGCGGCATCGTCTTCCGCCCCTTCAAGCCAGAGGTGACGTTCCACGGTCACGCGATGTTTCCGAGCCACCACCGCTCTGATCCCCTCGTCGATGGCTTTCTCGCCGTCGTGCGTGAAGAACTGGCCGGGTACGAGGCCGCGTCGCCACATTACAGCGCCTAGAGCAACTCGATACGTCCTCGATTGCGAAGCCTTTCCGAACTCCCGGATTATCGCGTTTGCCTGAGGCGAGCTGGCAGCCGCTTCGCTCGACACTGCTCCGGCATCGCAAAACCGCTGGAGCGAGGCCATGTCACTCGAGCGAGGCGGCCATGGTGTTGACGGTCGCCCTGCCCGATGACGGCACTAAGGCCAGGGCGTTCGCGCTCGCTTGAGAAAACCCGTGCCGGTCAGCATTATCGAGAGAGGAGCCTGACGATCAGGCGGCAAGGGCCTTGGCGATGTATCAGGCACAGACGCATGGCGTGCGTGTCACCGTGGCGCCGAAATTCATGGAAGCGGAATCCTCTCCGCCACAGGGCCGCTATTTCTGGGCCTATTCCATCGAGATCATGAATCTCTCGCCCCGGACCGTGCAGCTGATGACGCGCCACTGGTTCATCACCGACGGGCGCGGCGAGACGCATGAGGTGCGCGGCGAAGGCGTCGTCGGCAAGCAGCCGGTGTTGCGGCCGGGCGAGAGCTTCAGCTACACCTCGGGCTGCCCTCTGCAGACGCCGGACGGCTCGATGCGCGGCCTCTACGCCATGCTCGGCGAGGGCGGCGACATGTTCGATGTCGAGGTGCCGCTCTTTCCCCTCGATTCCCCCTATGTGAAGAAGGTTCTGCATTGACCGCCAACCCGCCCGCCGGACAGCGCTATACGCCGCTTGAGATGCTCGCCCGCCTCGTCGCCTTCGAAACGGTGAGCCACAAGTCCAACCTGCCGCTGATCGATTTCGTCGAGGACTACCTTGCCGGCTGGGGCATCGCCGCGACGCGATTCCCCAATGCGACGGGCGACAAGGCGGCGCTGTTTGCGACTATCGGTCCGCAGGATCGGGGCGGCGTCGTACTCTCCGGCCATACCGACGTCGTTCCCGTCGAGGGGCAGGCCTGGAGCCGCGATCCCTTCACGCTGCACGTCGAAGGCGGACGCGCCTATGGCCGTGGCGCCGTCGACATGAAGGGCTTCGTCGCGCTGGCCTTGGCACTTGTGCCGGATTTCCTGGCAGCCAAGCTCAGCACGCCGATCCATCTGTTCCTCTCCTATGACGAGGAAGTGACCTGCCTCGGCGTCGTCGACGGCATCGCGGCGATGGGCAAGACATTGCCGCGCCCGCTCGCGGTCATTGTCGGCGAGCCGACGATGCTCGATATCTGCGACGCGCATAAGGGCGTCCGGACGTTCCTGACGACCATCACGGGCTTTGCAGCACATTCCTCGAAGCCGCAGCTCGGCGCCAGCGCCGTCCATGCCGGAGCACTGCTGGCGGCGGAGCTCGACCACATGCAGGAGGAGGCCAAGGAGCGGCCCGATACGAGCGGACGCTTCGACCCGCCCTACGACACCATTCATGTCGGCAAATTCCATGGCGGCATCGCGCGCAATATCCTGGCGGACAAGGCTGAGCTCTCCTGGGAAATCCGAACCTTGCCAGGCTCGAACCCAGAGGCTGGGCCGGCGCGCTTCGCCTCCCTGGCGAAGACCGTGCTCTCCCGGATGCAAAAAACTGCGCCAACCTCGGCGATCGGGACGGTGATGACCTCCGACGTGCCGGGGCTCGCGCCCGATCCGGGCTCGGAAGCCGAACGGCTCGCCATGCGTCTCTCCGGCCGCAATCACACCATCGCCGTCGCCTATGCAACCGAAGCCGGGCATTTCCAGCGCGCCGGTCTGCCGACCGTGGTCTGCGGCCCGGGCTCGATCGATCAGGCGCATCAGCCGGACGAGTATATCACGCTGGAACAGCTCCAGGCCGGTGAGGCCTTCATGCGCAAGCTGATGGCGGAGTGCCGGGCGGGCTAAACAACCCCGAGCGCGACATCAGGGCGCGGCGAATCCTTACCCAACGGAGTGGGTTCGCCGTCGCGGTTCCGACGCCTTCACAGCTCCGGCGACAACCCTTCCTCGACCTCAGCCGGGTCGAAGGTGTAGCGCCGCGAGCAGAACTCGCAGGTGACGCCGAGCGTGCCGTCATCGGCGACCATGGCGCGCCGGTCCTCGACCGAGAAGCCGCGCAGCATCGCCAGCACCCGCTCGCGCGAGCAGCGGCAGAGCTCGCGCACCGGCACAGGCTCGAAAACGCGGGCCCCACGCTCATGGAAGAGCCGGTAGAGCAAACGCTCGCTCTCCAGCGTCGGGTCGAGCAGCTCGTGATCCTCGACAGTCTCGACCAGCGAGCGCGCCTCCGTCCAGGCATCGTCCTCGATGCCGTCCGGATCCCTGTTGGCGAGAATCTCATGGCCTTCCGGCGCATCGCCGGGATGGATGTCCGCAGCGCGCAGACGATCGGGCGAATGCGGCATGAACTGGACGAGGATGCCGCCGGCGCGCCAATGCGCCCGCCCGCCGGTCGTAACCGTGCCGACGGCAAGCCGAACGCGGGTCGGGATCTGCTCGGACTGGCGGAAATACTGATGCGCCGCCTCTTCCAGCCCCTGCCGGGTCAGTGGCACGATGCCCTGATAGCGCGTCGTCGCCGAGCCTTGATCGATGGTCATGGCGAGGTGGCCCTCTCCCAGCAACTCGCCAGTGGAAACCTTGTCGACCGCCAGCGCCTCGACCAGCTTCGCCTGATCGATCTGGACCACGGCGCGATAATTGTCGGGCGCGGTGAAGTCGACCACCATCATCGAGATGGCGCCGTCGCTCTTGGTCTGAAGCTGGAAGCGCCCCTCGAACTTCAGGGCCGTGCCGAGCAGGACGGTAAGCGCGCAAGCCTCCCCGAGCGCCCGCGAGACCGCCACGGGGTAATCGTGGCGCTCGAGGATCGCATCGACGGAGGAGCCGAGCCGAACGACCCGGCCGCGCACGTCGAGATCGGGAACGGTGAAAGGCAGGACCGCGTCGTCAAGCCCGGCCGCGACGCCAGCGTCAGTGGCCATCAGGCCGCCACTCCGCCGAAGCACCAGGCCAGGATACCCTTCTGCGCATGCAGGCGGTTCTCGGCTTCGTCGAAGACGGCCGATTGCGGGCCGTCCATGATCTGGTCGGTGACCTCCTCGCCGCGCGAGGCCGGCAGGCAATGCATGAAGATCGCCTCCTTCTCGGCGCGGTCCATCAGGCGATCATCGACCTGATAGGGCCGCAGCAGGTTGTGGCGGGTGCCTTCCTCGTCGCCCATCGAGACCCAGCAATCGGTGATGACGCAATCGGCGCCCTCGACGGCCTCCTCGGGCCGCGTGGTCAGCTTGAGCTTGGCGCCCTGCTTCTTCGCCCAGGCGATCAGCGCCGGCGGCGGCGCCAGCTCCTCGGGCGTGGCGATCGACAGCTCGAAGTCGAGCCGCCCGGCGGCATGGACCCAGGAGGTCAGCACATTGTTGGTGTCGCCCGTCCAGGCGATGCGCTTGCCCTCGATCGGTCCCTTGCGCTCCTCGAAGGTCATGACATCGGCCATGACCTGGCAGGGATGCTGGCGCTTGGTCAGGCCGTTGATGACCGGGACCGAAGCGTATTTCGCCATTTCGACCACGGCATCGTGGTCGAGCATGCGGATCATGATCGCATCGACATAGCGCGAGAGCACGCGGGCCGTGTCGGCGATGGTTTCGCGCTCACCGAGCTCGATCTCGCGACCGGTCACCATCATCGGCGAGCCGCCGAGCTCGCGGATACCGACGTCGAAGGAGACGCGGGTGCGCAAGGACGGCTGCTCGAAGATCATGGCGATGACCTTGCCTTCGAGCAGGCGGTCCCCCGCGGCGGCCGGCGTGCGGCGTCGCGCTTTCATCTCCTCGCCTGCGCGCAGGATGGCGCGCAGCTCGTTGCCGGAGAAATCGGAAAGGTCGAGGAAATGGCGCGTCACGGGCGCTTCCTTCGCTTCGCGGGGTGGATCTGGATTGAACTTATTCGGCGGCCGGGCGCTTCAGCGACGCCTCGACGGCGCCCGCAGCCTTGTCGAGCCGGGAGACCGCCTCGGCGACGTCCGCCTCGGTGATGATCAGGGGTGGCAGCAGGCGCACGACGTTGTCACCCGCGCCGACGACGAGCAGGCCGTGGGCGCGCGCCTCGTTGACGAAATCGGTGTTCGGCGTGTGCAGCTTGAGGCCGAGCATCAGCCCCTCGCCGCGGATTTCCTGGATCACCTCGGGATGCTTGTCCTTCAGCTCGGCCAGCGACTGCTTCAGCCGGAGCGCGATCTGGCCGACATTCTCGATGAAGCCCGGCGCCAGGACCACGTCGAGCACGGCATTGCCGACCGCCATGGCGAGCGGATTGCCGCCGAAGGTGGTTCCATGCGTGCCGAGCGTCATGCCGGAAGCCGCCTCCTCGGTGGCGAGGCAGGCGCCCATCGGGAAGCCGCCACCGATGCCCTTCGCGATCGACATGATGTCCGGCGTCACCCCGTAATGCTCATGGGCGAAGAACTTGCCGGTGCGGCCGACGCCGGTCTGGATCTCGTCGAAGATCAGCAGCAGGCCGTTCTCGTCACAAATCTGGCGCAGCAGCTTCAGGAAGCGCGAGGGTACCGAGCGCAGCCCGCCCTCGCCCTGGATCGGCTCGATCATCAACGCCGCGGTCTGCGGCCCGATGGCGGCGCGCAGGGCCTTCTCGTCGTCGAAGGGCACCTGGTCGAAACCGTCGACCTTGGGGCCGAAGCCGTCGATGTATTTCTGCTGGCCACCGGCGGCGATGGTCGCCAGCGTCCGGCCGTGGAAGGCCCCCTCGAAGGTGATGATGTGGTAGCGCTCGGGATGGCCCTTCGCGGCGTGGTACTTCCGCGCCATCTTGATGGCGCATTCGTTCGCCTCGGCGCCCGAATTGGTGAAGAAGACACGCTCGGCGAAAGTCGCCTCGCAGAGCCGGCGCGCCAGCTTCTCGCCATCCGGCATGCTGTAGAGGTTCGAAGTGTGCCAGATCTTGCCGGCCTGCTCGGTCAGCGTCTTGACCAGATGCGGATGAGCGTGGCCAAGCGCATTGACGGCGATGCCGGCGCCGAAGTCCAGATAGCGCGTGCCGTCAGCGGTGATCGCCCAAGGGCCTTCGCCGCGCTCGAAGGCCACCGGCGCGCGGGCATAGGTGGGCACGAGCACGGACTGGCTGGCGGAAACAGGAGCGGGGGCCATGGAAGGAATATCCTCGCGAAGGGGAGACGAGTGAGACCGGATTGGCGCTGGGGTCGAGAACGCGATCCGGGTTTAAATGCTGCATCGTGCAGGCAAGTTGCGACCCGGTGACGACGTTATCGTCGTACCCAGTTCCTGACCTCTCGTCGCGCCGTCATCCGCATCGTTCGGGCCTTGATCCGCGAAAACATAAGCGCCGCCCGAAAGGGGCGGCGTCACCTTGTGGATAAATATGCTTAAGGCGACCGGCTCTGTCAATTCCATGCCGGCTTTTCTTACCGCTACGACAGTGTTGCCGAAAAGATTCGCTTGACCCGTCAATCGCGAATCGTCTGGGGAAAAGCTGTTTTCAGATTCGGCGACTCTTGTCCGCGAGTCACCGCCCCTTGTATGGTCGTTTTCGTCAGATACGACATTTCGTGCGGCGTCCCCAGTCCCGTCTGTTGCGGAAGCAACGGTTTTTGTCTCAGCGACGAAAGCCGACGGTTCCGGATTCCGCCACGAAGCACCCTTAAGGCCGGCGCCGCAAGGAACCGGCCGGACAAAACAGGTGATGCGGATGAACGAAGCCGGAGCATGGACGGACGAGCGCGTCGAACTGCTCAAGAAGCTCTGGAGCGATGGCCTCAGCGCCAGCCAGATCGCGGCCGAACTTGGCAATGTCACGCGCAATGCGGTGATCGGCAAGGTGCACCGGCTCGGCCTTTCGGGTCGCGCCAAGAGCGCTGCCACCCCGGCGGCGCCACGCAATGCCGCCCCGCGCAAGGCCCCTGCGCGGTCGCCGAGCCACCCGATGGGCAATGCTGCGGCCGTGACCCGGGGCGCCCATGCACTCGCTCCCCATTTTGCCACGGAGGCCGAGGTTGAGATCGAAGCCGAGCAGGCTCCGCTGCCGTCCGAGGACGTGGTGATCCCGTTCTCGGAGCGGGTCACCATCATGGAGCTGCGGGAGTATATGTGCCGCTGGCCGATGGGTGACCCGACGAGCCCGGATTTCCGTTTCTGCGGCGCGCGCTCGCAGACGGGCCTGCCCTATTGCAGCTATCACTCCCGCATCGCCTATCAGCCCGCCGCCGATCGCAGGCGCGACCGGAGCAAGGCGCGGGCCTGAGCCCAAGACCCTCTTCCAGATATGGAAAACCGGCCCTCGCGGCCGGTTTTTTGTTGTACGCCCCTGACCCTGGGCAATCATTTCTCTAAAGACGCCGCCTCTTCTCCAGCGAGCGGCTCCAGCGCGAAAGGGCGAAGCAGATCAGCCAGTAGATCGCTCCCGAGAAGGCATAGGCCTCCATGTTCATCCCGACCCAGTTGGGATCGGCGAGCGAGGCCTGGGCGATGCCGAGCAGGTCGAGGATCGAGACGACCAGCACCAGCGTCGTGTTCTTGATCAGCGCGATGAACTCGTTGGTCATCGCCGGCAGCGAGATGCGCAGCGCCTGCGGCAGGACGATCAGTCCCGCCGCCTTCCAGTAGGTCAGGCCCAGCGCCGTCGCCGCCTCGCGCTGGCCCTTGGGCAGAGCCTGCAGGCCGCCACGCACCGCTTCGGCCATATAAGCGGCAATGACGAAGCCGAGGCCGATCACGGCGCGCGCCAGCCGATCGATGTCGATGCCGCCGGGCATGATCAGCGGCAGCAGCAACGAGGCGAGGAAGATCACCGCGATGATCGGCACGCCGCGCCAGAACTCGATGAAGATGACGCTGATCAGCCGGATGACACGCAGTTCCGACTGGCGGCCGAGCGCGAACAGGATGCCGAGCGGAATGGCAATGAGGCTCGAATAGATCGAGATAAAGAGGGTGAGCATCAACCCACCCCATTCGCGCGTCTCGATAGAGCGCAGCCCGAAACCGCCGGAGAGCAGCCAGATGCCGAGCGGCGGCAGCACGACGAGCATGGCGATGCCGAGCTTCAGCCGGAAGCGCTGCGGCGCGAGAGCCACGGCGAGAATGCCGAGCACCAGCAGAATGCCAGCGATATCGACCCGCCAGCGCTGATCGGCGGGGTAGAGCCCGTACATGAACTGGCCGAAGCGGACCCGGATGAAGACCCAGCAGGCGCCGCCGGCAGTGCAGTCGGCCCGGGTCGTGCCACGCCAGGTGGCGTCGATCACCGTCCAGCGCAGCAGCGGCACCGCGGCCCAGACGATGCCGAGCAGAAGCACCACGGTCACGAAGGCGGTGAAGGGTGTGCCGAACAAGCGCTCGCGCCAGAGCGAGAGCGAAGAGACGGGTTCAATCCGGCTGCTCATCGCGTCACCAGGGCGATGCGGGCGTTGTACCAATTCATGAGCGCCGAGACGGCGAGCCCGATGACGAGGTAGACGGCGAGCGTCATGGCGATGATCTCGATGGCCTGACCGGTGTTGTTGAGCGCCGAGCCCATGAACAGACTGACCACGTCGGGATAGGCGATGGCCGCGCCGAAGGAGGAGTTCTTCAGCACGTTGAGATATTGGTTGGTCAGGGGTGGGATCATCACCCTGAGCGCCTGCGGGATGGTGACCAGGCGCAGCACCTGGCCGGAGCGCAGGCCGAGCGCCGAGCCGGCCTCGGTCTGGCCATGGGAGACCGACTGAATGCCGCCGCGCACGATCTCCGCGATGAAGCCGGCGGTATAGGTGACCAGCGCGGCCAGCAGCGCGACGAATTCAGGGATGACGGCGAAGCCGCCGCGATAGTTGAAGCCGCGCAGCACCGGCACATCCCAGCGCGTCGCCAGCACGGCCCAGACCAGAGCCAGGAGCGGGATCGCGAGCAGCAGGACGAGCCCGGCGCGCAGCGTCGGGGCGTGCTGGCCGGTGCGCTCCTGGCGCTTGCGGGCCCAGATGGAGAAGGCCGCATAAATCAGGATGCAGGCGAGAATGATCCACCCGGCGATCCGCAGATTGTCCATGCCGTCGGGCAAAGGGATGGTCAGGCCGCGATTGTTGAGGAAGGCGACACCGAAAAGGCCGATGCTCTGGCGCGGCGCCGGCAGGGCGGCGATGACGCCGAAATACCAGAACAGCACGAAGAACAGCAGCGGGATATTGCGGACGAACTCGATATAGGCGCCGGCGATGGTCGAGACGAGCCAGATCGAGGAGAGCCGGGCGATGCCGACGACGAAGCCGAGCAGCGTGGCGAGTACGATCGCGATCACCGTCACCAGCATGGTGTTGGCGACGCCGACCCAGAACAGACTCAGGATGTTGTCGGCCTGGGTATAGCCGGTGAGGACGAAGGGGACCTCGATGCCGGAGGTGCGCCAGAGGAAGCCGAAGCCGGAAGCGATGCCGGCCTTGAGCATGTTCTCCGAAGCATTGCGCACGAAGAAGACCGTGAGGCCGACGAGCAGCACCACGACGACGATCTGGTAGAGCCAGTCGCGGACGCGCTTGTCGTTGATAAGAGAGAGGAAGCTGCTCACGCCGGCCTCGATCGGGAGTCGCGGGCGTCATTCCCAGGCGAAGCGACGTGCAGGCCCGGGAATCTCGTGACGCTCAGCTGGTTTCCGAGATGGCCGGGTCAAACCCGGCCATGACGAGCCTTCGCCGTCCTCACTGGAACGGCGGGGTGAAGAGCACGCCGCCCTTGGTCCAGAGCTGGTTCTGGCCGCGCTCGAGCTTCAGTGGTGAGCCCATGCCGACATTGCGCTCATAGCTCTCACCATAGTTCCCGACCTGCTTGATCGCCTTGTACATCCAGTCGTTCGGCAGCCCCATCATCTCGCCAAAGCCACCTTCGACGCCGAGCAGTCGGCGGACCTCGGAGTTCTTCGAGTTCGCCTTCATCTCGTCGACATTGGCCGAAGTGACGCCGAGCATCTCGGCGGCGATGGTGCCGTTCAGCACCCAGCGCACGATAAGCTGCCAGCGCTCGTCGCCCCAACGCGTCACCGGTCCCTGCGGATCGTTCGAGATGGGCTTGGTCAGGATGACGTGGTCATCGGGGACCTTGAGCTTGATGCGCTGACCGGCGAGCGCGCCGACGCCAGCCGTATAGGCGTCGCAGCGCCCGGCATCATAGGCGGCGATGGCGTCGTCGTTCTTCTGGAAATTGGTAATGGTGACCTTGAGGTTGCGCTCACGGAACCAGTCGGCCGCATTCTTCTCCTCGGTCGAGCCGGCGGCGACGCAGACCGAAGCGCCATCGAGGCCTTCCGCATCCTTCACGCCGGCCGATTTGCGGACGATGAAGGTCTGGCCTTCATAGAAGTTGATGCCCTGGAAGTTGAGGCCAAGCGTGGCGTTGCGCGAGAAGGTGATGGTCGAGTTGCGCGAGAGCACGTCGACCTGGCCCGATTGCAGGATCGGCCAGCGCTGCTGCACGGAGGTCGGCGTGTACTTGACCTTGCTGGCATCGCCGAGCACGGCCGCGGCCAACGCTCGGCAGTAGTCCACATCGAGACCGCTCCACTCGCCCTTGTCGTTGGCGAAGGAGAAGCCCGGCAGACCGAGATGCACACCGCATTCGAGATTGCCGCGCGCTTTCACCGCATCGAGCGTCGGGCTCGGCGCGAGCTGCTGCGCTTGCGCCAGCGAAACCCCCGCGGCGAGAAAGATAGCCGCTCCTGAAATCCTGATCGTCATTATCCGTCTCCCGAAGCCGTGAGCGGCTTTCTGTGTTGAAGGGCGGACTATGCAACAGATGGACCGAAAGCGGTACCCGACGAAGTGAGCATTGCTGACGGGGGGCTGTCCGTCAGCTGCCGAACACCGTGTTGAGCTGGGCGCCGACCATGATGAAGGTGGTGCGCTTCGACATCTCCTTGAGGTAAACCGCACCGATATAGGTCATCGCCGAGCGCACCCCGCCCATGATCTCCTGCATCGTGTCCGCGACGGGGCCGCGATAGGCTACCTCGACGGTCTTGCCCTCCGAGGCGCGGTATTTGGCGACCCCGCCGGAATACTTGTTCATCGCCGTATCGGAGGACATGCCGTAGAAGGTCATGGCGACAGGCACCTTCTCGCCATCGCGCTCCTCGTAGCGGATCTCGCCCTCGCATTCGTCATGGCCGGCGAGCATGCCGCCCATCATCACGAAATCGGAGCCGCCGCCATAGGCCTTGGCGACGTCGCCCGGCACGGTCAGACCGCCATCGCCGCAGACCAGGCCCTTCAGCCCATGGGCCGCATCGGCGCATTCGATGATGGCGGAAAGCTGCGGATAGCCGACGCCGGTCATCTTGCGAGTGGTGCAGACCGAGCCCGGGCCGATGCCGACCTTGACGATGTCGGCACCGGCCAGCAGCAGCGCCTCGGTCATGTCACCGGTCACGACATTGCCGGCCATGATCGCGGCATCCGGAAAGGCCGCGCGCGTCGCCTTGACCGTATCGACGAACTTCTCGGTGTAGCCATTGGCCACGTCGAGGCAGATCTTGGAGATCGGCGACTGCGCGTGGACCGCCTTGAGCTTGTCGTGGTCGGCTTCGGTGGTGCCGAGGGAGTAGAAGGCGTTGGCCGACTCGGCCTCGCGGAAGAAGGCGATCAGCGCCTCTGCGCTATAGTGCTTGTGCAGGGCGACCATGGCGCCATGCTTCAGGAGCGCGCGCGCCATCGCCATGGTCCCGACGACGTCCATGTTCGCGGCGATCAGCGGAAAGCCTTTCCACTCGGTCCCGGTATGCGGAAAGCGGAAGCTGCGCTCGACATCGACATGAGCACGGCTGCCCAGCGTCGAACGCTTGGGCCGGATCAGGACATCGCGGAAGTCGAGCTTGGGATCGTTTTCGATGCGCATGGGGCCAGCCTCGAGGCTATAGCATCGGACCGAAAAGTGGAATCCACTTTTCGGAAGAATCCGATGCGATGCCAATAGGATAGATCATCGTTATCGCGTCCGATAGGACGCGCGATGACCCAGGCGAAGATCTGCGCACGCGCTAGTCGGCGTGCGCCGATTCATAGCCCCGGAGGACGGCGGGACGCAAATCGGCGGCGGCCTCTCAGCGGCTCACCGCCTCCAGGCCCCGCGCAATACCGGCCGCGAGGGCGACCTGCTGCCGCGCCAGGAAGACTGCACCGTCGAGGCGGTGCGAGGGGCCCATCCTGATCTCACCGACACGATCCACCAGCGCCCGAGCAAAGTCCGCAGCGCTGTCCGCGACGGTGAAATTAGCCGGCAATTCGGTGAATCCGCGGCAGGATAGCGCCGTCGCAACGGCCGGCAGGCCGAGTTGCATCGCCTCGACGGTCTTGAGCTGCACGCCCGTTCCGGCCCGGCTCGACAGGGCGACGATGCGGCAGGAGCGCAGGAACCGGCTGGCTGCGGGGACACGGCCGACCAGCGCAACACGGGCCGGCGCCTGCAGATCCGCAGGCATGCGCCCCGCCACGGCGATCCGGATGTCGTCCGGCAGCAGCGGGCAGACCTCCCGCAAGAACCATTCGAGGCCGATGCGATTGGGAAGCCAGGTCCAGGTGCCGATCAGTCCGACATCGAAGCGGACAGGCTCGTCCTGATCGACCTCCCCGGCGGGGAGCGCAGCGCCGGAGACCAGAGGCAGCGCCGCGGACTTATTCAGGGCGTCCGGGCCCAGCGCCCTTCGATCCTCTTCGGCCAGCGTCCAGATGAAGCGGGCCTGCCGCCAAAGGCGCCGCTCGATCGCTTCGAGCAGCCCGGCCTCGCGCGCAAAGAGCCGGCGCAACAGCGAACTTCCAGCGTTGCGAACATTCTGGCGAGCGGAGGCGTGCTCGACATTGTGCTCGACCAGCACGCAAGGCGCGATCTCCAGCAACTCGGGAAAGGCGCCGGGCAGCATGACCGAGTTCAGGACGAGCGCGTCGAAGGGACCGTGGGCCCGTACCGCCTCGACGAGCCGCCCGGTACCGGCGAGCCTGAGCTTGGCGCAGGCGACCGGCAGACCGAACCGGAACGCGGCGGCAAGCCAGCGCAATTGTTGCAGCTTCGAGACCGTCGCGTTCTCGAGATCGATCTCGACCACGACGACAGCCTGGTCCGGGTCGGCCGGCACCTCGCCATGCCGCACGAAGCCGATCGCCGTGACCTGATGACCAGCATCGCGCAGCGCCGAGAGGACCGCCGCATTGGCGATCTCAAAGCCGGTATCGGGCCGGGCGACCGGAATGAGGGAGGTCAGGAAGGCAAGGCGCAAGGGAATAGGTCCACGACGAGAGCGCCTTAGTCTTCCCAATGCCGCGGCCGGTCAAGCAGACCCTCACGCCATGCTCAACAAGGCTTTGCGGCATAGGCCGGGGAACCAGCCTTCGCGAACACCGAACCTTAAGCCGATCCGGTCTAGACATCCGACCATGATGGCGAGTGAACCGACGGAACAGGCCGATCCCGGCGCGCGGAGCGCGACGTCGCCGCTGCGCCTGACGACGCCGGAAAGCTTCGAGGTCGTCGCGGAATCCCCCCCGGAAACGTTAGCCGGCGTGGCAAGCATCGTCTGCGTGCCGACCTTCAAGCGGCCGGACATGCTGGAAGCGACGCTGCGCTCACTGGCGGCCCAGACGGGCCGACATGATTTCGCGGTGATCGTCGTCGAGAACGAGGGCCGTGAACGGGCAGGAGCGATGCGTGCGAAAGCCCTGCTCGAAGCCGGGCTGTTCAAGGGCTTCGTCATCGTCGAGCCGCGCCAGGGCAATTGCAAGGCCTATAACGCCGCCTGGCGCTGCGCGCTGACGCGCTTCCCGGGGCTGCAGCAGGTGCTCGGGATCGACGATGACGAGGAGGCCGAGCCCGGCTGGCTCGATGCTTTCCTTAAAGCCGCTGCGGCGGCGCCGGCGGAGCTCTTTGGCGGCGCGGTCACGCCCATCTTTGCGGATCGGACGCGTGCCTGGCTTGCGGCCCACCCCGTCTTCCGCTCGCATTATGAAGCCTCCGGCCCTGTCCCGATGCTCTATTCGAGCGCCAACTACCTGATCCGGCGCAGTGTGCTGGAGCGGCTGGGCTTCCCTTTCCTCGACGAGAGCTTTGACTTTACCGGCGGCGGCGACACGGATTTCTTCACCCGTGCCAAGGCTGCCGGCTTTCGCTTCTGGTGGGTGCAGGAGGCTGCACAGCGCGAGACGATGCCACAACGCCGCAGCGAGTTCGGCTGGATCGCCGCGCGCGGTCTGCGCAACGGCGCCATTTCGGCCGTGATCGAACGACGACAGCGTCCGGGCTTCGCGGGCCAGCTGAACGTCCTGGTGAAATCCCTCGCGCTGCTGGTGGCTTCCATACCGCGCGGCATCGCGCTCGGCCTGAAAACCGGCTCAGGGACGATCGGCCTCTACCACGCACAGGTCGCGCTCGGCCGGCTGATGTCCGAATTCGGCATCGCGAACGAGCAATATCGCAAGCCGGAGAAGAACTGAGCCGGAGGGCGCGAGCGCGCCCCGCTCAGCCTCCGTTCACGACGATGCCGCGCAACTTGGCGGCGTTGGGGCCAAGTTGCGCCCTCAGCCGCTCGGCATCGGCCTCCGACAGCTTGGCCTGACGCGACACCACCAGAATGTCGTCCACCACTTCGGCGAACCGGCGTGCCACCGCGCTACCCGCGGTGCCATCCACGATCACGGGCCCGAAACGCTGCGCCGCACCGAACAGACCAACCTCCAGCGAACCCGCCGCCGCCGGGTCCGGCCGGTTCGAGCGCGGCAGGAAAGCGAGATCGCTGCCTTCGTCCTTGAGAATGGCGCGCGCCAGCGTACGGCTGCCGTTGATCACCTCCTCGAGACCTGCCTGTGCATCGGGCGCAAAGACGCGGGTCAGGGCGAGCGGACCGTCGCCGGCATCGACAAGCAGCGCGGCCTGTCCGGCCAAGGCGGCGTCGAGCGCCAGATTGAGGGCTAGCGTGGTCGCGCCGACCTGCGACTGCAGGCCCAGCACGAGGATGCGCCGGCGCGGATCGTCGCCCGCGCCATGGCTCAAGGCGGCGCGCAAGGCAGTGATGGCGTGGGCGAAACCCGCTTCTGGCTTGTCGATGACATCGACGAGATGCGTCCTGGCCTGGAAGACCGAGCGCGGAGTCTCGATCTCGCGGCGCCAGCGACGATTGCGTACCGTCGGAACCTTGCCGAGCAGCGGCATGGCCGGTTGTGGCAGCTTTTCGGGCGGGCGGCTGGTGCCTTTTCGCGCTTCTTCGGCTCGCGGAGAGGTCTCATCTTTCTGGCCGACCGCATTATCTCCACGCGGGCCATGGCCCCCCTCAGCCGAAGGGGCTTTCGCCTGGCCGCCCGGAAGCGCGACGAGGCGGCGCCAACCCGCCAGTCTGTCGCTGGCCATCGGAGTAGGTTCTGCCGCAGCAGCCGGGTTCGCAGGCGGAGGAGCAGGAGCTGCGTCGGCCGGCTTGGAGACCGGCGGCGGCGCAGGCGACGGCAAGACGGCAGAAGCCCGGGCGACAGGCTGTGGCGCGGGCTGTGGGGGCAGAGGCGACGGGGTCTCGGCTTCAGGCTCGGGCTCGACGGCGCGGGGCTTGCGCCGCCAGAGCGACCTGCGGACGGGTGTCACCGCTTCCTCTTTCCCAACCGGGCGGGGCACGGCAAAGAGGGCAAGCACCAGCGCCAGCAATGCCCCGACCACACCGCCACCGAACGCTCCCAGCAGCGCGATGGTGCGGCGGCTCGTACCGCTCTTCTCGAGCGGCGGCATGGCCGGACTGATCACGCGGGCATTGGTCGTGTCGATGCCGCCGAGCTCCCCTGTCTCGCGGGCGCGCTTGAGAAAGGCATCGTAAACCGCGCGCGAGGATTCGACCTCGCGCTCCAGTTCGCGGAGTTCGACCGAGGCGCGGCCGGCGGCGTATTGCGCGGTGGTGAGTTGATCGACGCGGCGAGCAAGCTGGCGCTCGGCGTCGGCCGCACGGTCGTATTCGGCCTTGGCGGCACGGGCGATGCGGGCAAGTTCATCCGCGATCTGGCGGCGGGAATCGGCCACCTGCGACCGCGCGGAGGTCAGGGCCGGGTGGCGCGTGCCGAGCGAAGCGACGAGATCGGCCTCCTTGCTCAACGCTGCGCCAAGCTGGGCGCGCAGCGCCGTCATCGTGTTGGAGGCCACGGCCTCGGGGATCGCCCCGGATTCCACGCTGGAAGCGCGTGTCGCTGCGATCTGGTCATATTTCGCCTTCGCCTCGGTCGTCCGCTGGCGAGCCGCGACGAGCTGGGTTGCGTTGAGCGAAAGCTGTTCCTCGCTCAACGATCTGTTGCCGCCGAGGCCGACGATATTGTGCGCCTCCTTGTATTTCTCCGCCTTGTCCTCGGCGGCGCGCAAGCGGCTGCGCAATTCCTCGAGCCGGCCGGTGAGGGCCGCAGTCGCACGCTGGGCGGCATCGGCGCGGACAGCGGCCTGATCTTCGAGATAGGCCTCCGCCAGAGCATTGGCGACCTGCGCAGCCTTCTCGGGATCGCTGGCCGTAGCGGAAATGTCGATGACGAAGGTCCGCTCGCCCCGGCGCACGGTAACGCTCCTGTCGAGCGCCGCCAGCGCATAGAGCAACGCCTTGCGGTCGGTCGCGGCCTTGTCGGCGCCGAACAAGCCCGAGAGGAACCCGCCACGGGCCGGGCCACCATAATCGGGATCCTTGTCGAGGCCGAGCTTCTCGATCACCCGCGTCTTGATGCTGTCCGAGGCGATGACGCGCGCCTGGCTTTCGAGGTAGCTCGCGATCGAGGTCGGATCGCTGCCGACCGTGTTCGGCGAGACGTCGTTCTGCAGCACGCGCAGGTCGCGCGGATCGATGAAGAGCTGGGCCGTCGAGGTATATTTCGGCGCGATCATCAGGCTCGCCAGCACGGCAAGGCCAAGGCCAGCCAACATACAGAGCAGGATCAAGCCCTTGCGGCGCCACAACGTCGCGGTGAGCCAGGCCGGGTCGGCGAGGCGGCCAAGCTCGACCGGGAGCGTGGCGTCAGGCCGCCTGCGAGGCTCAGGCCCATCCTGCTGGTCCTTCTCGGACATCTCGGTGGTGAACATGACGCTACGCTTCACTTTCCGAACTCACGCCGTACCGCGCCGATAGCGTTCGAGCACCGCCAGCATCGGCTTGGGTCGGTAATCCGCATCGAGCGGCAAAGGGCGAGCCCTGGCGTCGTCCTTGCGCGGAAACGTCTCGCCGACCCAGGAATAGCGATCGGTCAGGCCCCAGGTGACGATCGCCTTCGGCCGCTTGGCGGAGACGATCGCATCCAGGAAAGTCGCGACCTGCGCAGCGGAATGCTTGTCGCGCAGCCCCGCATCGGCAGGCATCTTCCAGTCGATGACGTCGAGCTCCGTGATCTCGACCTCAAGGCCAAGCGCGTCGAGGTCGCGCATGAAGCGCTGCAGGCCCTCGATGTCGATGGTCTTCTCCGCATAGAGATGCGCCTGCATGCCGATCCCGTGGACCGGGATGCCCTTGTCCTTCAGGCGCCGGCAGATATCGAGAGCGACCCTGCGGCGGGCTGCAGCACCGGCGTCCTGCTCCTCGAAATGGAAGTCGTTGAGCACGAGCCGCGCCTTCGGATCGGTACGGGCCGCGGTCCGGAAGGCGATCTCGACATGCTCCGGTCCAAGCAGGCGCTGCCAGATCGTGTCGCGCCAGGGCCCGCCGGAAGTGGGATCATATTTGATCACCTCGTTGACCACATCCCAGGTGGCGATGCGGCCCTTGTAGCGATCGACCACGACCTCGATGTGGTTGACGAGCTCGCGTTCGGCCTCGGCCCTGGTCGTCATCTCCTTGACCCAGGGCGGCAGCGCCTCGCCCCAAAGCAGGGTATGGCCGCGCAGCGCCTTGCCGTTGGCCTCGGCGAAGGCGACGATCTCGTCGGCGCCGGCAAAATCGAAGCGGGCGCGCTCATGACGCAGCGCCTCCCATTTCAGATCGTTCATCGGCACGACGACATCACAGTAGCGATTCAGCGCGTCGCGATAACGCCTGTCATTGCGGAAGACGCCGATCTCGGCGGCGGAGCCAAGAGGAATCTGGCGGGCCGCCGCATGCGCCGGGGCGATGCCGGCGAGAGCAA
>JARYGW010000099.1:0-15661 GCA_033792295.1 Allobosea sp. | reverse complement strand
TGTCCGCGCCGATCGTGGCGCCGGCGACACGAGCGACAACGCCGCTGTTGGTGGCGTTCTCGCGGCACGAGAGCACGTCGCTCAGCATGGCGCGGGCTGCGACCCGCAGCGTATCCATGTCGAAGGCGAGTTTGTCGTCGGCGTCGAACAACACCGCGGCGTGCTTCGCGAGCCGGCTGTGGCCATAGTAGACCCCGCCGCTTCCGGTCGTGACGGAGACGTTCTGGCCGGCGAAGGCGAGGATCAACAGCGCCATCAGCGTGTCGTCCTCGATCGGCGCACGGCCAAGCGCATCGCGCAGCGCATCGGTGCGGAAATCGCCGATCATCTCGACGCCCTTGCGCGTGACGTCGGGACGCGGCTTCGAGATCACGCCCACATCATCCGGAGTGCTCTCCGAACCGGATGCAGCCTTGCCTTTCGGCTTCTTCGCCGCGGGCATGCGGTAATGCACGGTCTGCACTCGCCCGTCGCGGTCGAGATACATCGCCGTGCAATCGGACTTCCCCGGCTTGCCGTAGACCCGCTCGGCCTTCGGCGGCAGCTTCACCTCGCCGTAGTTGGTGGTTTCGGCGATGACGCCCTTCTTCGGCAGGTTGTTCGCCATCCACTCCTGCTGCGCGCCGAGGAAGGCCTCGACGTTCGTGGTGTAACGGCTGTCCTCATCGGCGGGAGCGAACAGGTCCTCGACCCATTGGATGCCGTAAGCCTGCGCGAGATCGTCGCCGAAGCTCGCATGACGCGCATACATGCGGGTCTTCTGCAGGGCCTGCGCGACGCTCCACCACGAGACCTGCGGATCGGCCTTCGACGGCTTGTGCTTCTTCCAGACCTCCTTCTGCTCATCCAGCGACGCTGCGGCGATGGTTCGGAGTTGGCGCTCGTCGGGCATGTCGCCCTTGGCCATGTGGTCGAGCATCGCCGGCAGCACGTTGGCGAGCAGGCGCAGCTTCCTGATCTGGCGTACCGGAAGCGCGAGCGCGACCCCGATCGCCTCTTCGGTCCAGCCGAGCGCAACCAGGCGCTCGATCGCCCGCCACTGGTCGACCGGGTTCAGCGCCTCGCGGGCGATGTTCTCGATCATCGAACGCATGGCGCCGTTGTCGTTCGCCGCCTCGTCGACCAGGACGTCGATCTCCTCGAGGCCGGCGGCGATCGCCTGCTTCACGCGACGATGTCCGGCGTTGATGATGAAGCCATTGCCGCCGCCGGATTCCGGCGTGATGACGGGCGGCTGTACGATGCCGACAGCCTTGATGGTGGCGAGCAGCAGCGCGTCGGCCTGCGGCGTGGATTTCGTCTGACGCGTGCGGTCCGGATTCTCCTTCAGCGCGCGCGGATCGACCTTCATGAGATGCATGGAAATGCTCCTTTTTGGGGTGACGGACCGGCTCGGCCGGCCCTTTCTCGTCTTCTTCCCGAAGACATCCCCCGGCCCGCGGAGCGGACGGGCCGGTGCAACTGCGGCCGAGCATCCCTGCCCGGCTGGACCAGCAGGGCCAAAGCCCTGCGCAGGACGACGGGCCGGGATCGCGCAGGCGGCGGTTGAGCTTCAGCGGCGCCGGCCTGGCCGATCTGCGAGCGGCGTCTCCCCCTGTTCTTTTCCTCTTTCTCCTCCCCATTCCCGGCACCCCCGCGGTGCCAACCCCCGAGGAACTTGAATTGCCACCATAATGGTGGCATATAGGGGCATGGAGAAGCGGCGCCCGACTTACGACCTCGAGGCGATCAAGACGGCGTTCGGGTCGGTCGAGACGCTTGCGATGACGTCATCCGCGCTGCGCGACGCCCTTGCTCTGGGATTCGATCGCGCGGGCGTCGTCGAGACGATCGGAGGGATCGACCGCCGGATGTTCTACAAGTCGATGACGACCTTTGCCGATCATCGCATCTGGCAGGACGTCTACCATGTGCCAGCACGCGGCATGACGCTCTATGTGAAATTTCAGGCCGACGTCGTGACAGAATTTACGGTCATGTCGTTCAAGGAGAAATGACCATGGCGGTATCGAAGACGGACCTGCCCGAGACGATGGTCTCTCCCGAGACCGGCGAGACGTTGCGGCGTGGTCTCCGCCCGTTCCTGGTCACGTACAAGGGCAAGAGCATCACGGTCGAGCTGCCGGGCTATTATCCGGACAACGGCGACGAGGGAATCCATGTCGGCGACGACATGGCCGTCACCGATGCCGCCCTGCGGATGTTGAAGGAAGAGATCGAAGGCATTCCCTCGCCCGCCACGATCAGACGCGTGCGCGAAAAGCTGAAGCTCTCGCAGCGCGAGGCGGGCGGCCTGCTCAAGGTCGGAGAGAACGCCTTCGACCAGTATGAGCGCGGCCTGGTCGAGCCGAGCGGCCCGACCAGCCAGTTGCTGCGGCTCCTGGACCAGCACCCCGAGCTGATCGAAGAATTGCGCGAGAACGCCTAAGCGGCGATCGCCGTCGCCTCGCCTGCGCCTTCGATGTCGTAAGCGAGCGCCTTTTCGATCGCGGCGAGTTGCCGCCGCTTGTCGGCGAGCTCGTCGGCAAAGGCGAAGTCGCCGCCCTCGCGCGACTGATAGGCCGCGAGGCGCCGCTGCGCGTCGGAAAGACGCTGGCGAAAGCGCTCGCGTTCGCCCTCGAAATCGTCGAGCGCGTGCTCCAGCCGCGAGACTGCGCCGAGCGGCGTCACCGTGACCGACAGGTCGATCTCGTAGTTGGCGCCGGTGCGCATCAACGTGGTGGTGTAATGATAACCGTCGCGGCCGAAGCGCTCACCATTGTAGCTGACGTCGAAGCCGCCGATGGAGGCGATGACGATGTCGCCCTCCTGCTGAAGCTGAACGAGGGTCAGGATCTCCTTCATCAACGCGCGACCGGCCTGCTTGCGCTCGTCGGAGCGCTTGCCGTTCACGTTCATCGCAAACATATCGCCGGTCGTCGGCACCAGGCGTTCGATATCCTGTCCGATCTCCGCGATGCGCCGGCCGGCATATTCGATCTCGCGCTCGGCATCGCGAACCTGCCTGCGCACCGCATGCTGGTCGTCGATGTGGGCGGCGCGCAGCCGTTCGAGGCGGGCGATATCGGCTTCCAGGCCGGCCTTCTGCATCAGGCGCGGGTCGCCCGAGGCGATGGCCTTCGCCATCGCGAACTGGTTGGCCTGCCCTTCGCCAAGGTCCTCGAGCCGGCGGATCGAGGTGTCGCCCGAGAGTGCGGCCGCGATGAAGCGGGCCTTGCGCTCATTGTTCTGCCACATCTGCGCATCGAGACTGCTTTCGGTCGCATAGGCGAAGAGATCGACCTCATCATGCTGGTTGCCCTGCCGCACGATACGGCCCTCACGCTGCTCGATCTGCGACGGCAGCCAGGGCACATCGAGGTGATGCAGCGCCTTCAAACGGAGCTGCGCATTGACGCCGGTGCCCATGGTCTCGGACGAGCCGATCAGGAAGCGAACCTTGCCGGCCCGCACATCGCCGAACAGACGCTGCTTGGCCTCGGACTTCTTGTAATCCTGCATGAAGGCGATCTCGGACGCCGGCACGCCCATGCGAACCAGCTCGTCGCGGATCCAGCGATAGGCCGAGAAGCCGCGCGACTTCTCGACGGTGATCGTGCCGAGATCGGAGAAGATCATCTGGGCGGCGCCGGGCAGCTCGAAAGGCTTGCCGTCGGTGCGGGTGTAGCTGTTCTCGGCTGTTTCCGCCCAGATGCGGAAGGCGTTGCCGACAAGCAGGTTCAGCTTGTTGTCCGGCTCGTTGTCGTTGTCCGGATCGACCAGGCGCAGGTCGATCGCGGCGTGGCGACCGTCGGTGATGACGGAGAGCAGGATGTCGTCGCCCGGCTCCGGCGGTCGGTCGCGTTCTTCGATCGCCTTGATGCGCTCGCCAAGTAGGGTCTGGTACCGCTTGAACGCCGCGGTCGGCTTCGCGGTGAGGATCTGCCGCTTGCCGGTCGCGATCGCCGGCACCTTGACGTACTGCCGCAGGTCCTCAGGCATCACCACGTCGGCGATGGAGCGGAACATGGCGATGAGCTCGGGCACGTTGACGAACGTGGCGAAGCGGGTGACGGGCTTGTATTTGCCCGACGGCTGCAGCTCGAGCTCGGTTGACACATCGCCGAAGGTCGACGCCCAGGCGTCGAACTCGTGCAGACCGCGCTCAAGGAGCGCCGCGTATCCGAGATAGCGCTGTACCGAGAACATCTCGCCGAGCGTGTTGGTGATCGGCGTGCCCGAGGCGAGCACGAGCGCGCGGCCGGGGTTTTTCGTCTCGATGAAGCGTGACTTCACATAGAGGTCCCAGGCGCGCTGCGACCCGTTGGGGTCGACACCTTTCAGCGTCGACATGTTGGTCGCGAAGGAGAGCTTCCGGAATTCCTGCGCCTCGTCGATGACCAACTGATCGATGCCGATCTCCGAGATGGTCAGGAGGTCGTCCTTGCGCGTCGAGAGCGACTCCAATCTCTCCTTCAGACCCTCCTTGAGTCGTTCGAGGCGCTTGCGCGAGACGCGGTCGTCGCTCTCGACCTTGGTCAGCAGCGTCTCGTAGAGCTCCAGCTCGTCCTGGATCATCTGGCTTTCGAACACCGACGGCACGCTGATGAAGCGGAACGCCGAATGCGTGATGATGATCGCGTCCCAGGTCGCGGTCGCTGCGCGCGAGAGGAAGCGATGCCGCTTGTCCTTGGTGAAGTTGGTCTCGTCGGCGACGAGGATGCGGGCGTTCGGGTAGAGCGCCAGGAACTCGCGCGCGGCCTGCGCCAGGCAATGGCCCGGCACGACAAGCATCGCCTTGGCGATCAGGCCGAGCCGGCGCTGCTCCATGATGGCGGCCGCCATCGTCATGGTCTTGCCGGCGCCGACCGCGTGCGCGAGATAGGTCGAGCCGGCCGAGACGATGCGCCAGATGCCGCGCTTCTGATGCCCATAAAGAACAAAGGCGCCAGAGGCGCCCGGAAGCTTCAGATGCGAGCCGTCGAAGGCTCGTGGCGCGAGGTTGTTGAAGCGGTCGTTGTAGACCCGCGCCAAGCGATCAGTGCGGTCGGGATCGGACCAGATCCAACGCTGGAAGGCATCCTTGATCTTCTGCAGCTTGGTTTTCGCGGCCTCGGTGTCGATGACGTTGAGCACGCGGCGCTCGCTGTCGCCATCCTTGATGGTATCGAAAATCTGCGGCACGCGGCTGTTCAGCGCGTCGGCGAGAAGCTCGCCGGCGTGGCGACGATCCGTGCCCCATTCCGACGTGCCGGCCGCGGTCCAGCCGAGCTGGCGCGCCTCCACGGTCCATGACGCGAGCTCCGGCATGTGGTGGATCTTGATCTCGGCGTCCATCGTCTCCTTGACGAAGGCGACAACGTCGGCGGCCGGAATCCACGGCGCGCCGAGACGAGCCGTGATGTCGGAGGGGCTGAGATCGGCCGGCTGGACAGCCTGCAGGGCCCGGACGTTGCGCTCATAGTCCGGATCGAGCGCCGCGGCGGTCTCGGCCGCCTTTAGCTTATCGCGGACATGGCCTGAAAGGTAGGCATCCGCCGTCTGCCACGAACCATCCGCGGGGTCGCGGAAGATGGCGTTGCCGAGTTCGGCGATGACATCATCGACCCGTGCATGCAGCAGCTCCGCGATGTGGTCGACATCGACATGCCCGCGCTCGTTGAGCACGACGGCGAGCGCGTCTGCCGCGCTGGTGATCACGGGCGCTGCCGGCGGAGAAATCACGCGCTCGGTAAAGATCGGGCCGGGCTTTGCCGTATTGGTCTCGAGGTCGTAATCCTCGATCGAGGCGACCAGCCAGCAATCCGGATCGTCGAGGAACGGCTGGATGTTTGGCCGCCGGTGCGTCTCGCGTACCTCGCCGGTCTCCTCGTCCTCCGTCAATGAGACCGAAGTGAAATTGATCGGGCCAAAGTCGCGGACGAAGTTGGACCAGGCGATGCGCAAGCGAACCTGCGCATCCTTCCACGGCCGGTCGAGCTCCTGGCATTTGAGCACCTCACGCACCGCGTCGCGGATCGGGATCAGCTTTCTGACGATCCGCACATGCTTCTCGGGGATGCCCTCGGCGCTGCGTCCCTTGCGGGCCTTGACGGCGACAGGCTCGCCATCGAGGAGCTGCATCAGGCCGCGCGCCTTGTCGAAGAAGTAGCTGCCTTCGCGGACATGGCGATCGGATGGGAGGTGGATCTCCGACAGGTCGTCGGCGTCGTCGAGATCGGGATCGATGACGTCCGGCTCGCCGTCGTAGATCGCTTCCGGAAGGCGAGCGATCGCGGCCGAAAGCGCGGTCTCCAGGTCTTCGCCGCGACGTGGCGAGCAGGTGTAAGTCTCGCCGAAGGGACCCGAGGTGAGCGCGTGCGCGCCGAGCACGAAATCCGGGTGCTGCGCCAACCAGCGGTTCACCCGGACGGCGCCGTCGTCTCCCGTCGCAGGACGTACCTCATCGAGATCGAGCCAGGACAGATCGCCTTCCGCATCGCCGATCTTTCGCTTGCGGAAGAACAGGATGTCGACGACGACGTCAGTGCCGGCCCTGGCGCGGAAGCTGCCCTCTGGAAGGCGGATGGCCGCAATCAGGTCGGCCGACTTCGCGATGTGCTCGCGCGCGGCATTGTCGGTCTTGTCCATTGTCCCCGAGCTGGTGACGAAGGCGGCAAGCGCGCCAGGCTTCAACAGGTCGACCGAACGCGCGATGAAATAATCGTGCAGGCGCAGGCGCATCGATCGATATGCGCGATCGGACCGCACGGTGCGGTCGGAAAACGGCGGATTGCCAATGGCGAGATCGAAGCTGGCCGGCAGCTCGGTGCGCGCGAAGTCGCCGGTGATGATGCGCGACCGCGGCTGCAAAAGATGCGCGATGCGAGCCGTGACTGGATCGAGCTCAATGCCCGTAACGTGCGAGGTTCCGCGAAGCTCTTCAGGCATCAACGAGGGAAACAGTCCCGTGCCGATGCCGGGCTCGAGGACGCGGCCGCCTCGCGATCCGAGGCGCTGCAGGCCTGCCCAGATCGCGCGGACGATGAACTCCGGTGTGAAATGCGCATACTGCGTACAGCGCGCCAACGAGGCGTGGTCGAAGTCGCCGACCGCATCCTGCAGGTCCTCGCCGATCGCTTCCCATCCCTTGCGAAACTCGTCCTCGCCAGGCCGACGGAAGACAAAGTTGGCGAGGTCGGACGCGCCGAAGCCGGTGAAGCGAACCAGTTGCGCCTGCTCTTCGGGAGTCGCCGGACGCTGCTCGGCCTCGATTGCGACGGCGAGCCGGATCGCGGCGATGTTGTCGCGCGCGCGCTCCTTCCAGCCCTTCGCCAGGACGCGATCACCGGCGAGATGGAAGTTCGATCCACGCTCTCGACGGTCAGGCGACGCGGAGCGTGCAACCGCGGCGATCGGAATCGCCGGGGCTGGTGTTGAAGGATCGGGATCGTCGTCATCCTCCGGCTCGAAGGTGACGCCCCCGCCAGCAAAGGCGGTCACGCCGAGGCCGAGGCCGGACGACAGAGCCGTGTTGCCGAAGAGGTCGAGGGTGAAGGGATCGTCTTGCGCCATGGGAAATGTCTCCTGATGAAGGCGCGCGACTTCGGCCCGCGGGAGATGTCCAGCGGGAGCGATGGTCGCGAGAGGTTGCGGGAACGGGCCGCGCGGCCCGGGAGTCAGCGGTGGATCGGCGTTAGCGACATGCTCTCGTCGGTCATTGCGATTGTGAGGTGCGTGGCTGCGGGGGCTGCCGCGAGCAGCTTCACGAGCGTCTCGGCGTCGAGGAAATCGATGCCGTCATCGCCACCGAAATGCTGGCGCTTGTAGTGCCAGTAGTCGGGGTTGGTCTTGGGGTCGCATTCCTCGGCGTAGACGACGAGGGGGCGCTGCCCCTCGGCGAGCTTGCCGTTCGAGAGCAGATAGACACCCTCATCACCGACCAGCCAGAGACCGGGCTTTTCGTCCTTGCCGGGGGCCAGGCCGTAATGCGGATTGCGGAAGCCCCCGTTCATGAACGCATCGATGCGTCCGCGCATGATGACGGCGCGGATCGCCGTGACGGAAAACGTGAACATGGTGGCACCTATGCGGCAATCGCGTCGGGCAGATAGCGCAGATGCACCGGCAGCTTCGCCGCGATCTCGGTCTCGGTGAGCTGATCGAGCAGCTTCAGCGTCGTGCCCTGTCGACCGCCATAGAACAGGACGGTTCGCTTGCCGCGGTCCTGCGTCGGCCACCGCTCGCCGGCATAGCCGCGATAGTCGTCATGGGTGCTCGACCAGATGTGCTCGAGGCGCTCCTCGCGGGTCATCGCCTTCACGGGCCTGGACTCGTGTTCGACGATTGCCGAGCGCAGCCGTTCAGGCGAGTCGCGATCCGACAGGTCGCAATAGCCGTGGAAATGACGCGACCGGCCGTCGATCGTTGGCGAGAAGAAGATACTGGTAATGCTGCCGGTCAGGAATTCGCGCATCGCGAACATGTCGCCACGCAACCAGAGCGGCGGCAGGATCTCGAACATATAATCGTGGTCGGCTTTGCCGATCTCGAACCATTCGCCGCGATAGAGGGCACTGTCGTCGCTTTCCCAGCGGTTCGGGCGCTGGGCGTGACGATCGAACATGCGGAACATCTGTCGCCGATCGGCGACGCCTTGAAACACCTTGCTTATGTCAGCGGAGAGGGTCATGTGGGGCTCCTTCGGCCTCGTCGGGCTGGAGCGCGGCTCATCCTCTCGATTCCGCCATCACCTTCAGCCCTTCAGGACCCCTTTCCGCGGCCGCCTCTCCGTCCGGGCGGGTCAAGGGCCGGCGCAGCCGGGCGAAGCTTCACCCTTGACGCGACCGGCGGGCATGCGGCAGCCGGGTTTCCCTTCCCTCCTCCTCTCTTTTCTTTCTCATCAACCGGACATCCTCGTTCCAATCACCTGCTGTCGGGCGGAGCCGCTCGAAGCGACAGGACGCCTGCTGCGCGATCGATCGAAGTCGCTCGGCGTAGGTGTCGCCCTGCCCGTTATTGTCTGTGGCGGCGACCAGGAGTGCGTTGTCTCGCATGACGAGTGTCCGGATCGCCGCCTCCGTCGTTGGCGACCAGCCGCCGCCGGTGCTGAGAAACAGGCTGTCGGCCCGCATATCCTCAATCATGGCGAGGCTCATGGCGTCGATCGCCGCCTCGGTAAGGCAAAAACGCGAGGCGTCGACGGAGCCGAAGCGGAACAGAACCTTGGCGCCACCGGTCGCGAAACCGCGCCATTCCGGACCCCGCTCCTCCCATCCGGTCGTGAGACCCGTCTCGTCGGTATGGGCCGCCCACATGCTGCCGCGCGGACCTTCACGCAGCCGGTCGTTCCGGATCGCGGCGCGGATCACGGCATCAGAGAGGGCGCGCTCTTCGCTAAGGTAACGCCAGGTCTGAGACCCGGGCCAGGGTTTCCGGCGTCGACGCCAGCGCTCAGCGACGTCGAGGTCCACATCATGCTTGCGCGCCGGGCGTGTCCAGACGGGCTGTGACGGCACGAACCCCACGAGATCCGCCACGCGTTCGAGGCATTCGGCAAATCCAACGCGATCGAGATGAGCGACGAGTGCGTATACGTCGCCTTTCGCCTCGGACAGCGGATCGAACCATCCCTTGCCATCGTGGATGACGATGATGATGTCGTCGCTCCGACGATATTTGACCGCTCGCCGCGTGCTCTCCTTCAGGTCGATCGCAAACCCGGCGGTCTCGAGCACGGTGGCGCAGACCACGCGCTGCTTCAGCTCTTCGACGTCTTTCTTCTCCATTTTCCTTTCCGGCGCACTACCGCGCCGACCTTTCCCGCTCGATATTCCTTTCCCGCACCACGCGGGACCCGCTCGCCCCAGCCGCGAAGAGCGAAGGGGGCAAGGGCGCGGCTGGCAATTGCTGAATCTGGCGGGGCACCCGCCTTCATGGGGTGGTCCAGCCGCGGCGCAGCCTCCCTTGCCGCCGCCCGCTCGCAAGCGGCACCGGGAGGCGAACCCGGCTCAATGAGCCGGGCTGAACTCGTGGGGATCGTATTCGTAGACGACGATCACATCGCCTTCGTCGAGTTCGTTGCTCGGCATCACGCCGTATTCACCGTCGACCTGGAAGAGCGTGACTGGCACCATCAGGGTGCGGGCGAGCTCGAAGGCGTTGGACTGGGCGAGGGACAGATCGTGCGACAAGCGAGGGCTCCATCTTGAAGCGGGGCCGATCCCCGCTCGATGGCGTCCGTCAGTGTCCTCAACCGGCCGCGATCACCGCGCAGCCGAAGGCGCAGCGGCGGCATGCTCTGCATAGCCGACCCCTTGCGGGTTGATCGTGGAAGGACGGGCGGAGGACCAGGAAAGCCATCCAGAGAGAGCGGGAATCGGGCTTGCTCCCAGACGGTCGGTGCCCTTCCTGCACGCTCTTTCTCCCCGGCTGCCGTTCGAGAGTTTGGCCTGCAGACACGGTTTCGCACCGCAGTTCGGGCGGCTTGCGAAAATGCGTCCCGGCTGAAGCGAGATTGCCGCGCAGCTCAGTCGCGCACCGGGGGCATCGGTTTCGCTACGATCATGATGACGACCAGGTCGACCAATGCCGAAGTCCGTGGCGAAAGCTTTGCGTCAATTGAGAACCGCGGCAACTCGGCTGCGAACTCTCCCCCGGCTCGCGTCAGGGATGGACGCCCGCAGGGAGAAGACCGCGCTATGCCGGGCTTCTGCTTTGCCGACAGCCCGGTCCCGCCAGGGAGGCGCTCCTTCCCCTCGCGTAACCAACCGTTCCGTCATAGGTTGGGGCATGTGCAATGACTACGAACAGCATGTCCGTTGGGCAGAATACTGCAAAATGATGCAGGATCTCGAGTTGGGCATTCCGTCACATCAGACAGAACTGGACCTGCGCGAGGCCAGCGACATCAAGATCAATGACCGCGGTCCCGTGATGCGCGTAGCGGGCGATCACGTCGAGCTCACCTCGATGAGCTTCAGTTTCCCGCCGACCGGCAGGGGTGGGCCGGTGTTCAATTTCCGATCGGAAGGGAGGCACTTTGCCAACAGCAAGCGCTGCATTGTACCCGCCAGCGCCTTCTTCGAATTTGTCGGCAAGAAGTATCCGAAGGCCAAATACCGATTCATGCTTAAAGGATCGCCAATTACGGCGATTGCTGGTATCTGGCGTGAGGGCCAAGGCAACCATCCGCCGAGTTTCACCATGCTGACGACGGCACCTGGTGAGGATGTCGCGCCCTACCATAATCGGCAGGTGGTGGTTCTACGACCAGAAGACTGGGCGGCGTGGCTCCGCCTGACGAAGCCGGAGGCCGAGCTTTTGCAGCCATTGCCGGCTCACTCCCTTACGGTGACCCGGGTGCGCGAAGGGTCCGATTGAGCCGCGCCGGATGCCCCGCTCGGGCGCAAGATTCTGGAAGCCAAAGCCGTGGTGTCCGCCATTCGGATTTGGAATGAGGACGTCGCCCCGGCCTTTGGACTGACTAATCGCAACGGCTTCAGCGGAAGTCCCGCGTCTTCACCTTGATTTCGTCGATATGGGCATATGGGTCCACGATATTGCGCGGCCGCGGACCCTTCGGAAGACCGCGCGGGTCGGGCGTCGGGCTACCGTGATGCAGCTCGTCGCCCCGGCCATGCGGCAGCGGGAAAGCGTCGTCGCGCTCGCCGACGCTGGCAAGATCACCTGAGAGATCGAACAGGTGGCGCGCCACGAGATGCACCACCTCCCCTTCCCGCTGAATCCGCCCGCGAACCGAGAGCATGCCGGCCGACAACACAACGCGCCGAAACTGCTCGAAGACCTGCGGCCAGATCACGAGATTGGCGATGCCGCTCTCATCCTCCAGCGTCACGAACATGACGCCTTTCGCGCTGCCGGGCATCTGCCGCACCAACACCAGGCCGGCGGCCTCGAGCCAGCGCCCGTCGCGCGCCGCCATCGCCTCGGCGCAGGTGACGACGCGCCGGCGCGTGAGGTCGGCGCGCAGGAACGACAGCGGATGGGCGCGCAGCGTCAGACCGACATGCCCGTAGTCTTCGACCACTTCGCCGCCGGCCTTCATCGGGCGCAGCGCTACGGCCGGTTCGTTGATCTCGGCAATAGTCCTCGCCTCGCGCGCCGCGGCGGCCGCAAACAGCGGCAGCGGTTCGTCGCGCAGCGCCTTGATCGCCCACATCGCATCGCGCCGAGGAAGGCCGAAGGCCGGGCGAAAGGCGTCGGCGTCGGCGAGGTGGACGAGCGCCGCGGCCGGCACGGCGGCGCGGCGCCAGAGGTCGTCGACGGAGGAGAACGGCCGATCGCCGCGAGCCGCGATGATCTGCGCCGCGTCGGCATTGGCGAGGCTGCGCACCATGCGCATGCCGAGGCGGACCGCGAAGCGGTCCTCGTGCTCGGTCGGCTCCAGCGTGCAATCCCATCGGGATCGGTTGACGTCGACAGAGCGCACCTCGACGCCATGATCGCGCCCATCGCGGACGATTTGCGCCGGGGCGTAAAATCCCATCGGCTGGGCATTGAGCAGCGCCGCGCAAAAAACATCCGGGTGATGGCATTTCATCCAGGACGAGGCATAGGCCAGCAGTGCGAAAGACGCGGCATGCGATTCCGGAAAGCCGTAGCTGCCGAAGCCCTCGAGCTGCGAAAACGTCTTCTTGGCGAACTCGCGCGCATAGCCGTTGGCGATCATACCGTTGACGAGCTTGTCCTTAAAGGCCGAGACGCCGCCGGTGTGCTTGAACGTGGCCATGCTGCGGCGGAGCTGGTCGGCTTCGCCCGGCGTGAAGCCTGCCGCAGTGATCGCGATCCGCATCGCCTGTTCCTGAAACAGCGGCACGCCGAGCGTCTTGCCGAGGACCGCCTCGAGCTCCGGCGTCGGATAGACAACATCCTCCTTGCCCTCGCGCCGGCGCAGATATGGATGAACCATGTCGCCCTGGATCGGTCCCGGTCGCACGATCGCGACCTCAATGACGAGATCGTAAAACGTGCGCGGCTTCAGACGCGGCAACATGCTCATCTGCGCCCGGCTTTCGATCTGGAAGACGCCGAGCGTATCGGCGCGGCGGATCATCGCGTAAGTGCGCGGGTCCTCGGCCGGAATGGTCGCGAGATCGAGCGCGACGCCCTTGTGCTCGGACAAAAGATCGAAGGCGCGCTTCATGCAGGACAACATGCCGAGCGCCAGGCAATCCATCTTCATCATGCGCAAGGCGTCGACGTCGTCCTTGTCCCATTCAACGACTTGTCGTCCGGCCATCGCAGCGGGCTCGATCGGCACGAGGTCGTCGAGCCTGTCGCGCGTCAAGACGAAGCCGCCGGGATGCTGAGAGAGGTGACGCGGCGTGCCGATCAGCGCACGCGCCAGCTCGAGCGCAAGCCGCAAGCGCCGGTCGCCGAGATTCATGTTGAGGTCGGCGGCGTGCTTGTCCTCGATGCCGGTTCGCGACCAGCCCCAGACCTGGCCGGACAGCATCTTGATCGTGTCCTCGGTGAGGCCGAGCGCCTTGCCGACGTCCCGCAGCGCCCCTTTCGATCTGTACCTGATGACCGTCGAGCACAGCGCGGCGCGGTCGCGGCCATAGGTCTCGTAGACCCACTGGATGACCTCCTCCCTCCTTTCGTGCTCGAAATCGACGTCGATGTCGGGCGGCTCCTTGCGTTCGACACTGACGAAGCGCTCGAACAGCAAGTCGTTGCGATCCGGGTCGATGGATGTGATGCCAAGCACGTAGCAGACGGCGGAATTGGCAGCCGAGCCGCGGCCCTGGCACAGGATGCCCTTCGATCGCGCGAAACGCACGATCGCGTTGACCGTGAGAAAATAGGCCGCGTAGTCGAGCGTGCGGATCAGCGCGAGCTCGTGCGCGAGGATCTTGCGCACCCTGTCGGGCACGCCCTCGGGGTAGCGCTCCTCCGCGCTCTCCCATGTGAATTTCTCCAGCGCCTCCTGCGGGGTGAGGCCCGGCATGCTGCGCTCCTCCGGATACTGATATTCGAGCTCGGAGAGCGAGAAGGTGCAGCGCTTCGCGATCGCGAGCGTGCGCGCGAGCGCTTCCGCGTAGCGCGCGAACAGCCGGTGCATCTCTTCCGGCGGTTTGAGGAAGCGATCCGCGTGCCGCTCGCGCCTGAAGCCGAGCGCATCGATCGTCACGTTGTGACGGATCGCGGTAACAACATCCTGCATGACGCGTCGCTTCGGCTCATGGAACAGGACGTCATTGGTCACGACGGTCTCGACGCGCAGGCTGGCCGCGAGGTTCGCGAGCTCATGCAGCCGGAGCTGGTCGTTGGGGCGCCGGCGCAGCGTCAAGGCGAGGTAGCCGTGATCGCCGAAGGCCTCTCGCAGGCGGCGCAGACGCTCAGCGCAGGCATCGTCGGCTTCATCCGGGAGAAGGATGGCGATCAGGCCTTCGCCATAGGCGACGACATCATTCCATTCGAGATGGCATTTCGCCTTGCCGGCGCGGCGCTTTCCTTCCGACAACAGACGGCAGAGGCGCGCATAGGCGGCGCGGTCGGTCGGATAGACGAGAAGAGAGAAACCGTCCACGAGATCGAGGCGGCAGCCGACGATCAAGCGCACGCCCGTCACCCTGGCGGCTTCATGCGCCCGGACGATGCCGGCGAGAGAATTGCGGTCGACGATGGCGAGCGCCTCGACGCCGAGCATCGCCGCCTGGGCGAACAGTTCTTCGCAGGAGCTCGCTCCCCGCAGGAACGAGAAGTGCGAAGTCGCCTGCAGCTCGATATAGCGCGGGCCGCTCATCCGAATATTCCATGCAGGAACCAGCGCTGCGAGCCGGTCTCACGATGCTCGCCGTCGCCGGCGCGATAGATCCAGAACCGCTCGCCCTGTTCGTCTTCGACGCGGAAATAGTCGCGCACGGCGTCGAGCTCGGCGTCGCTGCGCCACCATTCCTCGAAGATCCGTTCGGGCCCGTCGGCGCGCCGCACGCGCCGGCGCACGCCGCGCCAGGTGAACGTCACGGGCGGATGATCGGGCAGCAGCGCCACGGTCTCGATCGGCTCGGGCGATGCGAGAAGACGCACGGGCCGCGGCCACGATCCCGACCAGGACGCGCCGGCGTCGGGCGATGCCGGCGCAGCCCGCGCGACCGATCGCTCCGGCACGTCGCTCTGCACCGGCACGATGCGATAGAGGCGTTCGCCGCCGATGCGATTGGACAGCGTGTCGATCAGCTCGCTGATGTCGGCTTCCGGGGGCGCGGCGAGATCGGAGATGGTCTGCTTCTCGTTCAAAGGCTCGGCGATCGTCGCGGCGAGACGCATGAGCTCGATGCCGAAGCCGGGATCAATGGTCTCGATCTTGTCGGTGAGAAGCCGCGTTAGCCGCCTGGCGTCGCGCACGGGCAACGCCGTGCCGACGCGGACCGCAACCATCCGCGCATCGACCCGGTGACAGAGAAGGTCGAGGCGCCGGACACCCTGTCCGCGCGCCTCGAGCACCAAACACAGCTCACCCACCAGCCGGGCGATATAGCGGGCGATCGTCTCGGCGGCCGAGATGGGCTCGGGGAATTGCCGCCGCACCTCGGCGATCTCGGCGGGACGGATCGGGTCGATCGGCTCGCTGACGCGGCGCATGGCCTGATCGAGCCGGCGGCCGATCTCCGATCCGAAGCGGAGCGCGAGCGGCGCGCGCGGGGTGCGCTCGAGGTCGCCGATATGGTCAAGTCCG
>JARYGW010000098.1:0-15695 GCA_033792295.1 Allobosea sp. | reverse complement strand
GTGAGCCGTCGCCGCGCAGGATGCAGGACGGGTATTTCCAGGTGATCGCCGAGCCGGTCTCGACCTGCGTCCACGAGATCTTCGAGCGCTTGCCGCGGCAATCGCCGCGCTTGGTCACGAAGTTGTAGATGCCGCCCTTGCCCTCGGCATCGCCGGGGAACCAGTTCTGCACGGTCGAGTACTTGATCTCGGCATCGTCGAGCGCGATCAGCTCGACCACCGCGGCGTGGAGCTGGTTCTCGTCGCGCTTCGGCGCCGTGCAGCCTTCGAGATAACTGACATAGGCGCCCTCGTCGGCGATGATCAGCGTGCGCTCGAACTGGCCGGTATTCTGCTCGTTGATGCGGAAATAGGTCGAGAGCTCCATCGGGCAGCGCACGCCCTTCGGCACATAGACGAAGGAGCCGTCGGTGAAGACCGCGCTGTTGAGCGTCGCGAAATAATTGTCCGTCACCGGCACGACGCTGGCGAGGTATTTCCTCACCAGCTCCGGATGCTCCTGGATCGCCTCGGAGATCGAGCAGAAGATGACGCCGGCCTTCTTCAGCTCCTCCTTGAAGGTCGTCACCACCGAGACGGAGTCGAACACCGCGTCGACCGCGACGCGGTTCTCAGGCGCGACACCCGCGAGAATCTCCTGCTCGCGCAGCGGGATACCGAGCTTCTTGTAGGTATCCAGGATCGCCGGGTCGACTTCGTCGAGGGACTTTGGCGAGGCGCCCTTCTTCGGCGCGGCGTAGTAATAGATGTCCTGATAGTTGATCGGCGGGTAATGCACCCGCGACCACGTCGGCTCGGTCATGGTCTTCCAACGACGGAAGGCATCGAGCCGCCATTCCAGCATCCATTCCGGCTCGTTCTTGCGGGCCGAGATATAGCGGACCGTGTCCTCGGTGAGGCCCTTGGCCGGCTTCTCGACCTCGAGCTCCGTGACGAAACCGTATTTGTACTCGGTCACGTCGATCGACTTGACCTGATCGATGGTCTCCTGGACCGCTGCCATGTTGACTCTCCAGTCGCGGGTTCAAGGGCCCGCCGGTTCAGTTTCTTGTGTTGCGAAGCGCTTCAGGCGGCAGCCCGGGCGCTCCGATCGGTATCCACGGCCACGAGTTTACCGTAGGCCGCGAGGAAAAGATCGATGTCCACCTCGCAGGTGGTCCATCCGAGCGACGCCCGCAAGGCCCCTGCGCTCATGGCTGGGTCGATTTTCATCGCGTCGAGCACATGCGAGCGCTTGACCTTGCCGGAAGAGCAGGCCGAGCCGGAGGACAGCGCCGCGCCCATCAGGTCGAGCTTGATCAGCACCGTCTCGGCCTTGAGGCCGGGCGTGGCGAAGGCGGAGGTGTTGGGGAGGCGCACCGCTCCACGGCCAAAAATCGCGGTTTCCGGGGCAAGAGCCAGCACGCCCGCCTCGAGCCTGTCGCGCAATGCCGCGAGGCGAATCGCTTCCCCTGACAAAGCCTTGAATGCAGCTTCAGCCGCCGCTCCGAAGCCGATGATTCCGGGCAGGTTTTCGGTTCCGGCCCGCCAGCCCCGCTCCTGCCCGCCGCCGCGCAACGGCTTGTCGGCGAGTTCGAGAGCGCCCGTCCGGAAAACGATGGCACCGATTCCCTTCGGCCCACCGATCTTATGGGCCGAGAGTGTCAGCACGTCGGCGCCGAGCGCCGCAATGTCGATCGCGATCTTCCCGGCGGCCTGCACGGCGTCGCTATGAACCAGGCCGCCATGGCGGTGAACGATACCGGCCGCCTCCGCCACCGGCTGGATCACACCCGTCTCATTGTTGGCGAGGTGAAGGGAGACGAGCGCGCGGGCTCCCGGATGCTCCGTGGCGAACCGCGCCAGCCGCTGATCGAGCCAGGCAAGATCGGCGCGCCCTTCCTCGTCGACCGGGATTTCTTCCGCCCTGCCGGCGGGAAAACGGTGACCGTCGCGCACGCAGGCATGCTCGGTCGCGCTGTAGAGCAGCAGCGAGGCGGGAATCCGCACGCAGTTGCTGCTGCCGTCGCAATCCATCAGCCCGGGGGTGAGCACGGTGACGTTCGCCTCCGTACCGCCGCTGGTGAAGACGACGTTCGAGGCCCTGGCGCCGACCAGCGCCGCGACCTGCTCGCGGGCCCGCTCCATGGCGCCGCGTGCCGCGCGCCCCTCGCCATGGACCGAGGAGGGATTGCCGGGCAAAGACAGCGCATGCGTGACCGCCTCCACGACCTCCGGCCGGACCGGGGTCGTGGCGTTATGGTCGAGATAGGCGCGTCCCGCCGTCACGATCCTGCCTGCTCCATCCTCGTCACTGCCCGGCACCGATACGAAATGCTTGAAATCGCACCTGTGCGCCGTGCTATAGCCGCCCATCCGAACCGGCCGGAACGGTCGAGACGCGGTCCGCATCAGCGATCCACCGTTTTGTTCTCGACTTGTTCACGGCTGTTAGAACTATTCTAAGCGCTCTTCATCTAGGGCGCGCAAGGTGGCGCCGTCAAGGGCGGCCGGGTTTCGAGCGGGCATGCGCCCGCTTTCTGCTCGCCCGCGCCGGTGCTGCTGCAAGAAGCGGTGAGACGATGCCAGAGGTTATCTTCAACGGGCCGGCGGGCCGGATCGAGGGCCGCTACCAGCCCGCCAAGAAGCGTGGAGCGCCGCTGGCGATCATCCTGCACCCGCACCCGCAGTTCGGCGGGACGATGAACAACCAGATTGTCTACAACCTGTTCTACACTTTCGTGAACCGCGGTTTCTCGGCGCTTCGCTTCAACTTCCGTGGCGTTGGCCGCAGCCAGGGCCATTTCGACCACGGCGCGGGCGAGCTCTCGGACGCCGCCGCCGCGCTCGACTGGATGCAGGCCCTGAACCCCGAAGCGAAGAACTGCTGGATCGCCGGCGTTTCCTTCGGCGCCTGGATCGGTATGCAGCTCCTGATGCGCCGCCCGGAAATCGAGGGCTTCCTCTCGATCGCGGCCATGGCGAACCGCTACGACTTCTCCTTCCTGGCACCCTGCCCGTCCTCCGGCCTGTTCGTGCATGGCTCGGAAGACCGCGTCGCGCCGGTCAAGGAGGTCATGGCCGTGATCGAGAAGGTGAAGACCCAGAAGGGCATCCAGATCGAGCACGCCGTGGTCGAGGGTGCCAACCACTTCTTCGACGGTCGCGTCGAGCAGCTCATGGAGCAGGTCGGCGCCTATCTCGACGCCAAGGTCGGGCCGGAGATCATCAAGTCGGAACAAGAGCAGCCCTGAGCCGGGCTCATATCGAGGGGTGAATCAGCCCCTTGCTCCCAGCCATGACGGGCAGCGACATCTCCGCTGCCCGTGCCTCCGCCAGCGCCCAGTCGCGGAACAGGCGGATCTTATGTTCGCGCTGGCGCGCCTGCGGATAGACCACCCAATAGGACCATCGGTCGAGGATGGCGTGCTCGACTGCGAAGACGAGCCTCCCGGCTGCGATGTCATAGGCGAAGAGCTCGGGCACGGCCATCGCAACACCATGGCCGCGCATCGCCGCCTGAACGTTCATCGCCTGCATCTCCAGCGACATCGCTCGCCCGTCCTGTCGGGGCAGGTCGAGCCCCAGATCGGCGAACCAGACCTTCCAGGACGTCTCCTCGGGGCTGAGCAGCGGTGCCCGCAGCAGGTCGGACGGTTCGCGCAGTTGCAGCCGCTCGCGCAGCTCGGGCGTGCAGAGCGGTGCATAGTGACAGTCGAACAGCTTCTCCGCAGCGACGCCGGGCCACCCGCCTGGCCCGTAGCGCAGGGCAAGATCCACCGCTTCGGTCGCGAAATCGACCAGATGCTGCGAGGTCCGGACGCGCACTGCGAATTGCGGATTCTTGAACTGAAACTGGGCCAGACGCGGTGACAGCCAGGTGATCGCCATCGTCTGTAGCGCGGAAATCGTCAGGACCGTCTGGTTCTCCTCGCAGACCTCCCGGAACACGGTGCCGATATCGTGCAGCGCCTTGCTGAGCGGCCCGGCCAGGCGCTGCCCGAGGGGCGTCAGCACCACCTGCCGCGGCTGGCGCAGGAACAGCGCAGCGCCGACCCGATCCTCGAGCAGGCGGATCTGATAGCTCACCGCGGCCTGCGTCATGCCGAGTTCCTCGGCAGCGCGTGTGAAGTTCTGGTGCCGCGCCGCCGCCTCGAAGGCGCGCACAGCTACCAGCGGCGGCAATTTCGGAGGAGGAAGCGGCTCAGCCATGCCCCCGACCATAAGGACTCCTTATGGCAGACGGCAATCTTCCGCGTTGTGACACTGGGCTGTCGGGCAGACACTCAATCCCACATCGGCGGGCGCCTCCGCCCGACTCTGCGAGAACCGAACCATGACATGCGTCTCTCATGCGGCACCGCCGGCCACAGCCGGCGGACCTTCCCTCCTGCGCGCCTGGTTGCAAATCTTGGCACGGCATCGTGCTGCGAGCCGGGCATCCCGCCGTCTCGCCAGGCTCGACGATCGCGCCCTGTGCGATCTCGGGCTGCCGCGCGACCTGGTGGATCCGCCGGCTCCCCGGGACCCGGCCGGGCTCTGGCTGAACCCTGTGTCGGGCTGAAAAGCGCCGATCTCCGCCGTTCCGGGCGATGAAGTCACAAAAGCGGTTTCCACTTTTCAGGCCGATGCATTAGACGGACGGCGGAACGACACCGATCAGATCGCAAAGCCGCCATGACCACCTACAAGTCCGATTTCCTACGCGTGCTCGATGAGCGCGGCCTCATCCATCAGATTTCCGATGCGGAGGGCCTCGACGCGCTGTGCCAGCAGGGAATCCAGACGGCCTATGTCGGCTATGACGCGACGGCGACCAGTATCCATATCGGGAACCTCATCTCCCTGACGATGCTCTATTGGTTCCAGGAGACCGGCCATCGCCCGATCACGCTGATGGGCGGCGGTACCTCCATGGTCGGCGACCCGTCCTTCCGCGACGACCAGCGCAAGCTGCTCACGGTCGAGGAGATCGCCACCAATATCGAGAGCATCAAGCGGGTCTTCGGCCGCATCCTGCGCTATGGCGACGGGCCGACCGACGCGATGATGGCCAACAACGCCGATTGGCTCCTGAAGCTGAACTATGTCGAGTTCCTGCGCGACGTCGGCCGGCATTTCTCGGTCAACCGCATGCTGTCCTTCGATTCGGTGAAGCTCAGGCTCGACCGCGAACAGTCGCTGTCCTTCCTCGAATTCAACTACATGATCATGCAGGGCTACGACTTCGTCGAGCTCAACCGCCGCTATGGCTGCCGTTTGCAGATGGGCGGCTCCGACCAGTGGGGCAACATCATCAACGGCGTCGACCTCTCGCACCGGATGGGCGGCCCGCAGCTCTACTGCCTGACGACACCGCTGCTGACGACCGCCTCCGGTGCCAAGATGGGCAAGACCGCCAATGGCGCGGTCTGGCTCAATGCCGACGTCTTCAGCCCCTATGATTTCTGGCAGTATTTCCGCAACACCGAGGACGCCGATGTCGGCCGCTTCCTCAAGGTGTTCACGCGGCTGCCGATGGATGAGATCGCGAAGCTTGCGGCGCTCGGCGGTGCCGAGATCAACGAGGCCAAGAAGGTGCTGGCCACCGAGATCACGGCGATCGTCCATGGCCGCGAGGCGGCCGAGGCGGCCGCCGAGACGGCACGCAAGACCTTCGAGGAGGGTGAAACTGCTGCCGATTTGCCGAGCGTGGCGATCCCGCGCGGCGAGATCGAACCGGGGCTCGGTGTGCTCACCGCCTTCGTCAAGGCAGGGCTCGTGCCCTCGACGGGCGAGGCCCGTCGTCAGGTCAAGGCCGGTGGCCTGCGCATCAACGACGCCGTCGTCACCGACGAGCGTGCCACGCTCGGCCTTGGCGACCTCTCCCCGGACGGCGTGGTCAAGCTTTCCTTCGGCAAGAAGAAGCACGTCCTGCTGCGACCGGAATAAAGGCACATGTCATCCCGCACACGCTGCGGCACGAAGTGCTGTCGCGCGGATGCGGGGCCGTCATCGGGATAAGGCGCCTTCTCCTCGTGCGATCCCGTGTCTGCGGCGCATCGCTGCGCGCTGCACCGCGCATGGGATAACAATGTGGCAAACTTCAGCGCGGCGGCGCCTGGCCGGGCTGGACCGGCTTCTGCTGCGGCGCCCCACCGAGCGGATCGACGAAGCGACGCAGGATACCAGGTGCGATGGCCGAGAGCGGATTGATCGACATGGTCGGTGCGCTTGCGGGGCCGGAAATGCGGAAATTCACCGCGAAGAGCCCACCATACTGGCTGCCGCCCCCGAGCAGCGCGCCCACCACCGGCACCTGCGCGAAAGCGTTGTTGAAGGCATAGCCCGGCACGAAGGTGCCGCCGATATCGACCCGGTCGCGACCATAGTCGACATGGCCCTGCAGGGTGAAGCCGACCTGCTGGCCCCAGATCACCATATCGGAAACGTCGAGCCGGCTGGCCGAGCGGGTGAACTCCGCACGCAGCTTGGTGAAGGCGACCTCGCTGACGTCGATGCGGGCCTCGGAGCCGTCGCTTCCGGAGCTATCGCCCGCAAAGGCGCTCGCGGACTGCGTGCCGACGACGCGTTTGAGAGCCGGCTCGTTGCGCACGAGGAAGTCTCGGAACAGGAGATCGCCGCTCTGGTTCTCGCCCGCGCCCATTGATAGCATCAGATTACCGCCGTAGGCCCTGTTGTAGAGGTCGAGGAAGCGCAGCAAGGAGCCGCCATTCTCGGTCTGGACGATCAGCCTTCCGCTCTCGCTCTGGCGCTGCTTCGCGCTGATGTCGGCCTTGCCGATGCGTCCCTGGAAGTTGACCATCCGCAGATCGCCGCCGCGCTTCGACGCTTTCAACGTGCCGCTGGTAATGGCCTCGTTGTTGAAGCCCGTGAGGATCGGCACATCGAGGTCGATGTCGTAGTCACCAGCCTTTTGGTTCGAGCGATCGCCGCGCGGTCCCGGCGCCTGAATATCCTTGATGAACGGGCGCAGGTCGGCCACCGCGCCGCGGATGGTGAGCTTGGTCACGTTGCCGTCGCGCTTGACGTCGAGTTTTAAATTGTCGCCGGGCGAGAGGCGAAACTGCGTCAGACTCGCGCTTTCCAACGCGTTCTGCTTGTTCAGCTCTATGCGGCCCTTGATCTGCGCGCTGCCGGCATCGAGGCTGAAATCCTCCAGATCGGGACCGTCGGCATCGACGACGTAGCTGAAGCTCACCTTGCCGGGGCGGCCCGCAGGCTTGCTGAGGCCGGGAACCGTACCTTCGAGGCCGACCTTGGTCAGGTCGATCTCGACGCGTGGCGGCGTATCCCCACCCTTGCCGAAGCTCTTCACGACCTTGACCGGCAAGGTGCCGGAAATGCCCGTATCCGGTCCAAAACCGCGCCTTTGACGGGCGGCGGCATCCAGCGAGAACAGGAGAGTCGCGTCGCCCTGCCCCTTCGCGCTCTGCCTGACGTCGATCTGAGCCTTGTCGCCGCCAACCTTCGCGTCGCCGCGCAATGACAGGCCGTTGCGGTCGAAATTGACCGCAAGAGAGCCGCTTTCGAGTTTCTCGGTGCCGAGCAGCGTGTCGGAAGCGAGGCCGGACAGGTTTCCGCTCCCGCTGACCGCGACCTCCTCGGTCTTCAGGTCGTTGGCGAGCGGCAGGGTGAGCGCGACCTTCAGGTCGCTGTTTCCCTTGATTGCAGCCGGATCGACGCGGCCCGGCGAGAAATCCTTCAGCGCCGGAAAAGCGAGCAGGGCGACCAGCGCATCGGCCGAACCGGTCAACCGGAAGGCAATGTTGGCCGGCGCGCGTTGCTGCCAGAACTCAGGCATGACGAAGCTCGCCTCGCTCAGCCGCATGTTGCGGCCATTGCCGAGATCGGCCGTCGCCTGCCCGATGGCAAGTTGCACGGTGCGGCCCGTGACCTTGCCGGCAACCGTCGCGTTGGTCAGCGGCGGCAGGCCCGGATCGGGCAGGAAGCGCACCTGATCGGCATCGATGGTGACGAGCAAGGCACCATCCGGCATTCCCTGGCCATGTACGAGCTTGGCGTGGTCCTCCGCCGGCAGATCGAGATCGACGGTCAGTTGCTTCATATGCCCGGCGGCGAGCTGCCGCCGCAGCGTGTCGTGCACCTGTGGCGAAGTGAAGCCCGGCCAGATCGCGAGGAGCGCGCGGGAGTCGGAATCAGTCGCCTTGATGTGGAAGCGCTGCAGTGGTGAACTGCCGATGCGCTGGACGAAGGCGGTCAGATCGACATTGGCCTTGGGACCGCGAATGCCGAGTTCGTCGATCGAGACGGCGCCATTGGCCGGGTCGATCTTCAGATTGGCCTTCAGGCTGTCCATCTGCACAGCCGGATCCGCATCGAGCCCAGCGAGTTGCCCCGTGGCGTCGAGACCCAGGCGCCAGCCGCCGCCATCCTCCCGCAACGTTCCGGTCGTGACGAAATGGGTCGCCCCGGCGTGGATCTCGCCACGCAGGATGTTGAGTTCGGACAGATCGGCGCCACTCGCCACTTCGAGATGAGCCGAATCGAGCTCCAGGCTCGGCATCGGGCTTTCCGGAAAACGGACCGTACCGGACAGGATATCGATAGCGGCTGTGATCGACTGCTTGCCGTCCAGCGTTTGCCGCAGTGTCGCCTTGCCTTTGAGAGGCAGCCCATCCAGCACGACACCGCCGGTCCCGAAGGCAAGCGCAACCGCCTCCGCCGGTTCGAAGCGCTGAATGTCGATGTCGGCACGCTGCGTTCCATCGGCTTCGGTGGAGAGGTCGACCGCCATCTCCTTCCAGCGCTGCCCGGTGCGGCCCTTCATCGACAGACGCGTGCCGCGGTCGCCAAGCCGCGTCAGGCGAATCTCGACATCCTCGAACCCGGCCTTCTGGCGTCCCTCCGGGTCGACCAGCGAAAGCCGTGCTCCATTGATGCCCGCCGTTTCGAGCGCGCCAAGCAGTCCGTCGCCGCGCGCGAGGGTGGAAATCGCGCTCATGATGCCGGTGAAGGCATTCCATTGAGCGGCATCGGGAACAGTCACGGGTGGCTGCGCTTCGGCCGGCGCGGAATCGGCATTGATGACGAGCGCGCCGTTCTTGTCGACGCCGAGCCTGACATTGACGCCACGCAGATCGATCGACACGAGGCGAATGTCGCCCTTGAGCAGCGCGAGCGGCTCGTAGCCCAGGATCGCCTCGGGCGCCCGGATGATCGCACCGCTGGAATGGCGGAAGGAAACCTGCCGCACCCGCAGCTGCGAATGCCCATCGATCCGGCCGAGCTCGGCCGAGGCTGCCTCCACCTTCCAGTCGGGGCCGAGGCGTTCCTCGATAGCGGAAGTAATTCGTCCTTCGAGGCCGGAGAGCGGAATGATGCCGGTGACGAGCAGTGTCACCGCCGATCCGGCCAAAAGCAGAATGGCGAGGAACGTCGCGGCGCAGATCAGGGTGAGGCCCGCCTTCGCGCGCTTCCTCACCACAGCGGCGTCGCACGCGACGCCGGGCGGCACCGGCTTGGCCTGGCCGGCATCCGCAACCTTTGCTTCCTCGTCCGCCAAAATCCGCCTGGTCCTCTCGGGCGCCGATACCGGTTTGGAAAAGGTGGCGCAGAAGCACCCCTTGCCGCAATCTCGGGAGACGGCATGGATGTCGATGTGGCCTGACGATGCGATTCGGCAAGCCGGAACCCCGAGCGTACCTCGTCTTTCGTCAGATGGTGCCGCCCCAGCCTCGCTATCCGGCTTTGGCGGTCCATGCCCCCGGAAGGCGACAAAAGGAAGGCAAATGAGCATGGTTTTGCAGGAAGGCGATAAAGCGCCGGATTTTCGCCTGCCGCGCGATGGCGGCGGCGAGGTCACGCTGGCGAGTTTCCGCGGCCGCAAGCTGATCCTTTATGCCTACCCCAAGGACGATACGACCGGCTGCACGCGGGAAGCGATCGACTTCAACCGGCTCGGCCCAGAGTTCGCAGCCTGCGGCACGGAAATCGTCGGCGTATCGCCGGATCCGGCCAAGCGCCACGACCGCTTCAAGCAGAAGCACGCGCTCGGTTTCACCTTGCTGGCCGATGAGAGCCAAACGCTGGCCAACGCCTATGGCATCTGGGTCGAAAAGAGTATGTATGGCCGCAAATTCATGGGCATCGAGCGGGCCACCTTCCTGATCGACGCCGACGGGCGGATCGCGCGGATCTGGCGCAAGGTGAAGGTCGCCGGTCATGCCGAGGAGGTTCTGGCCGCGGCACGCGCGCTCTAGACGTCGATTTTCTCATCGATTTTTGCGAAAGATTAACCCTAACAATTCCTAATGGCGGCATCGGCAGCGTTTCCCCGGTACCGCGTATGCATGCTCAGCCTCAGACAGCCCCAGCCCTCCCCGCCAGCGGGCTGATCGCCCATAGGACCTATACGATCCGCCGCTCGACCATGCTGATGGGGCTGGGCTGGCTCGCGCTGATGACCGCCTGCAGCGGCACGGCGGGCTGGTACATCCTCAGCAAGGATGACCTCGCCGCTCGCCTGGTCGCCCGTGAGACGACGCGGCAATACGCTTATGAAGATCGGATCGCTGCCTTGCGGGCAGATATCGATCGCTATGCCAGCCGTGCCCTCCTCGACCAGGATGGCGTCGAGTCCCGAGTCGACGAACTGACGACGCGGCAGGCCGAACTCGAATCGCGCCAGTCGCTGGTGACGGCCCTGACGGACGTGCTCCAGTCGAACGGCATCCTGCCGGCGAGCAAGCTTCCGCTTCGCCCGCGCGTCGCCAAACCCGATGAGCCGATCCGCGCCTCGGGCGTGACGAGCTTCGCGCCGATCATGCCGGGCAAGCCGACCCCTGCCCCCGAGACGCCGGCTCTGCGCGGTGCCGAAGCGAACGCCGCCGGCGGTTGGCAGTCCGGCGAGCTGCACCCCGTGCAGCCTCCCGCCAAACAGGTCGAAGCCAACCTGGAACGGCTCGACAAGGCGATCGCACGCACTTCCAATGCCCAGATCGATGCTCTCAAGGACATGGAGCAGAAGGTCACGGAGACACAGAAGAAGCTGCGCAGCGCGCTCGCGGAAACCGGCCTCGACACGGATCGCATGAGCGTGGCGAGTTCCGCCGAAGGCGGCGTCGGCGGTCCGCTGGTGCCGGTCAAGCTCGATGCATCGGCCGGCCCGTTCGAAGCGACGTTGACCGCCCTGCAACCGAGGCTCACCTCGCTCCTGCGCCTGCGCGGGCTCGTCGAGCAGATGCCGCTCGCCCGGCCGATGACAGGCGATCATGATTTCACGTCGAATTACGGCTACCGCACCGATCCATTCACACGCGGTCTGGCGATGCATACCGGCGTCGACTTCCGCGCGGTAGCGGGTTCGCCGATTCTCGCGACGGCGCCCGGCAAGGTCGTGGCGGCCGAATACAATGGCGGCTACGGCAACATGGTCGAGATCGAGCATAGCAACGGGCTGAGCACGCGCTATGCCCATATGTCGGCGATTTCCGTTTCGGTCGGCCAGATCGTGAAGACCGGCACGGTGGTCGGCAAGGTCGGCACCACCGGCCGCTCGACCGGGCCGCATCTGCACTACGAAACCCGCATCAACGAGGAGCCGGTCGACCCGACCCGCTTTCTCAATGCCGGCAGCAAGTTAGCCGGTATTCTCTGAGACTTCACTCGAACCTGACAAAGAACGGCCCGGAGCGTCATCCGCTACCGGGCCGTTCTTTTATTCTCAGTCAATATCCTCGACCTCGACCTGCGTGCCATAGACGCGCTGGGCCAGCGAAGCCTCCATGAACGGGTCGAGATCGCCGTCGAGCACATCGGAAGGTGCCGTCGAGCTGACGCCGGTGCGCAGATCCTTCACGAGCTGATAGGGCTGCAGCACATAGGAACGGATCTGGTGGCCCCAGCCGATATCGGTCTTCGAGGCGGCCTCCGCATTGGCCTTCTCCTCACGCTTCTTCAGCTCGACCTCGTAGAGCCGTGCACGCAGCATTTCCCACGCCTTGGCCCGGTTCTTGTGCTGCGAGCGCTCCTGCTGGCAGGCCACGGCGATGCCGGTCGGAATATGCGTGATGCGCACCGCCGAATCGGTCGTGTTGATGTGCTGGCCGCCCGCTCCCTGAGCACGATAGGTGTCGATCCGGCAGTCGGATTCCTTCACGTCGATGACGATGCGGTCGTCGACGACGGGATAGACCCAGACCGACGCAAAGGAAGTCTGCCTTCGGGCATTTGAATCAAAGGGCGAGATGCGCACCAGGCGGTGCACGCCCGATTCCGTCTTCAGCCAGCCATAGGCGTTGTGCCCCTTGAACTGCAGCGTGGCCGACTTGATGCCGGCGGTGTCGCCGTCCTGGTATTCGAGGGTCTCGACCTTGAACGTCCGCCGCTCGCCCCAGCGCCGATACATGCGTAGCAGCATCTCGGCCCAGTCCTGGCTTTCGGTGCCGCCGGCGCCCGGATGAATCTCGACATAGGTGTCGAGCATGTCGGCCTCACCTGAGAGCAGTGTCTCGACCTGCAGCCGCGCGGCCTCGTCCTGAACGGCCTTGATCGCCTGCTCGCCCTCTGTGACGGTGGCCTCGTCATCCTCCATGTCGCCGAGCTCGATCAGCGTCAGCGCATCGTCGAGGTCGCGCTCGAGCTTGGTGATACCTTCGATCTGGGTTTCGAGCGAGGTCCGCTCGCGCATCAGCTTCTGCGCGGCTTCGGCATCGTTCCAGAAGTCGGGGCCCTCCGAGAGGGCATTCAGTTCGGCGAGGCGGCGCTGGGCTTCATCCCAGTCAAAGATGCCTCCTCAGCAGTCCGATCGACTGCTTGGCGTTATCGAGTTGCGTCTGGATTTCGGGGCGCATGATCGTCGTCGCGTCTTCCGTGTTCTGTCCTGTCAGGAGCGCTGGAATAGGGGCGAAAGCGCGCGCTGTAAACGCCCTCCCCGTTTCCGTGCCTCACCGAGCGGCATCAACCGGTCGAGGGCGGGTCCAGCTTTTCCGCCAGCCAGACGATGGCGATCGCCACGCTCACGCCCCAGCCGACCTCGAAGACGCGTGACAGCACCATCTGCTCGACCGGCGTGCCAGTATGCGGCACGAGCAGGATGATGGTCGCGGTGATGCCCGCAAGCCGCGCTGCGGTCGCGACGTTGAGCAACCAGGCTACGAACACCGAAAGCCCGGCAGCGATGGCGTAGCTGGCGATATGCTGGCCGGTCGCCAGGACGACGGCAAGGCCGATCACGCCGCCGATGGCAGCGCCGACGAACTGATCGCGCGCTGTCGTGCGTGTCGCCCCGAACTCGGTCTGGACCACGGCGATGGCGGTGATCGCCGCCCAGAACCCTTCGCGCAGCCCTAGCACCTGCGTCGGTAGGTAGGCGGCGAGCGCCGCCGCCGTCGACATCAGAGCATGCTCGACGCCATCCCTGAGACGCTGGCCGAACGGCAGGCGCTTGCGCAGCACGGCGAGATAGCCGCGCAGACGCCGGATACGCTTGCTCTCGCGGCGAACTCCCTTGACCGCGCCGGCCGGCTCCATGCCTCAACCGCCGCCGGTCGGATCGCGGCCGGGAACGGGATTGGTCGGGAAGAAGCGCTGGCTCGGCCGCTGCGGCTGGACCGGAACGCCACGCGGCGGCTCGACGTCGATGCGCCCTCCGCCGGCCGGCGGCTGGTTGACGTCACGCGGCGCGGTCGTGCGCGGCTTGCGTGGCTCCTCCGGCGGCGGAGGCGGCTCCGGCTCCTTCGGATCGACGATGATCTCGGTGCCGCCTTTGCAGTCCGTCAGCCAGACATCGTAGATCGCGTGCTCGACGCCATGCAGGCCGGGACTGTCGGCGAACATCCAGCCCGTGAAGATGCGGCGGTATTCGTTGTTGAAGGTGACCTCGTCGACCTCGACGAAGGCGTCGGTGCGTGGCGCCTCGGTTGGAGGACGGGTCCAGCAGACACGTGGCGTGATCTGCAGCGCGCCGAACTGGACCGTCTCGTCGATCGAGACCTCGAAGGAGATGATCCGGCCGGTGATCTTGTCGAGACCGGCGAAGACGGCCGTCGGATTCTTGATGCGGTCGGCCAGGGCCGGGCCCGCGGCAACCGTCATCGTCAGAGCGCTCGCGGCGAGGCCTGCCAGGATCGGGAAACGGGACAAGGACGGCATGCTGGCGCGAATCTCTCCGGGGTCGCGCATGGCGCGACGAGGCGCAGTAACACGGTAAAGGCAGCGGAAAAAGGGCGTAGGCCGCCCTGCAGCCGGGCCGAAACGAAAAGAGCCGTGCCTTTCTCGAGCACGGCCCCATGTTCGAAGGTCGAAAGCGCTCAGTGCCCCGGCGTCCAGGCTTGGTAGTCGCCGGTCGCGGCCGGGCGCTCGCCTTCTGCGAGCGTTGAGCCCTGGGGCCGATAGGCTAAGGCGGTGCCTGTCCAGTTCTGCTGGTGCGGCTGCTGCCATTCGCGCGGCTGATAGCTTTCCTCGGAAGGGGCCACATCCACCGTGTGATGCAGCCATCCGTTCCAGCCGGCCGGGATGTTCGAGGCTTCGATCGGTCCGTTATAGACCACCCAGCGACGCTGGAAGCCGAGCGCCTTGTCCTTCGCCCCACCCTTGGTGCGGTAGTAGACATTGCCGAACTCGTCCTCGCCCACCCGCTCACCGAAGCGCCAGGTGTGGAAACGCGTGCCGAGCGTCTGGCCGTTCCACCAGGTGAAGATCTGCAGCAGCCAGTTCTTCATTACCTTCGTCCATAAACTAGCGGCGCCACAGGGCGGTGGCGCGACCTCGGGCGACTTATGGCGGCAGTCCTCCGCCCTGTCCAGCCCGCCGCGGGATAGCTGGGCTGCATCCGCGCATTTTGCGGCAAGGGCAGAGGCACCATCCGGACGAGCCGGACGGTCTCGCCCGAGACTATGCCCTGGCGATCTTTGTTGACGGCGCGGTACCGGACCGGACTGGCCGACATTATCGATGCGAAGAAACCGACGGACCGAACCTGATTCTATCGGGAGCGGCAGCCGGATTTCCGCCGCGATTCGGCTTCCGCTTCGCCACAATGACGCGCCGAAGCGCCCCGTCTTCAAGCACTTGCCGCCTTCCCTGAAAGCAGCGCCTGCACAGGCACTCCGACGAAAGGCGGATTCAGCATTCGTCAACCATGAATAGTGGGGATTTTATGGACTGCGCATCGGCTGACACTGTGGCAATCTTGCAGCGTCGGGTTGATTCTGCGCGGGATTCCCAAGGCTTAGCGGCGGCCTTGAACCTTATCCCCACAACTCACATATCTCTACCAGATATCGTATCCACAAGATCGCCCCCGCACTATTCCTTGACGCGAGCGGGGCGACGGGACTAGATTTTGACCATCGCATGACGGCCGGCGGCACTCCCTCTGGATGACTGCGAAACCCTAGTTTTCCAGTGTGTTCCGGGCCTGCCGCCGCATCCGCCATCAACAGCGGACGCGAACGGATTTGCGCGGACATTTTGGGCGCGTCCGGGACCATCGGCGGAGCGACACCACCGGGACCCACAGGGCATCGAACCGAGTTGGGTGACATCAGGAGCCGGTGATCAACCGGCCGCGCGCGGCTTTCTGACGAGCCCGCGGCATAAAAGGGATTGAGATCATGCGCATCGAGCGCCGCTACACCACTGCCGGACAGTCGCCTTACGCCGCGATTCCGTTCCGCTCGGCCGTCAGCGAGATCAAGAACCCCGACGGCTCGATCGTCTTCCGGCTGGAAGGCATCGAGGTGCCCGAGGCC
>JARYGW010000097.1:0-15765 GCA_033792295.1 Allobosea sp. | reverse complement strand
CAGGCGCGACCGGATACGGTGATATGCTTGCAGGTCCAGTTCGTCCTGCGTCTTCTCTCGTACCACCCGCAAATTTGGTCGCAGCGCGGCCTCCGCGATTGCTTCGGCATCGTTGTAGTCGTTCTTCTGTCCCTTCGCGAAGGGCTTGGCATATTTTGCCGGAATGATGCGGGGTTCGTGGCCGAGCCTGCGCAGTGTCCGGGCGACGAAATGAGCGCTCAGACACGCTTCCATCCCGACGATGCAGCCCGGGAGGGTCTTGAAGGTCTCCTCCAGCGCCAAGCGCCGGATCTTGCGTCGGAAGGCAAGCTTGCCGTTCCCGTCGAAGCCGACGAGGTGAAAAACGTCTTTGCCAATGTCGATGCCGACAACGGTAAGCTCTGCTTCGGTGTTCGAGGTCGTCCTGTTCATGAGGCTGCTCCGGCTTGGGTAAGGCCACAGCTTACGCGGCGGCGGGAGCAGCCGGTCCATCCCATTAGCTGACTCCTAGAACGTCCGCTTTCCGGCAATCCAGTTCGCGCGGCGGCGCGACAACCGAGTCTGGCCCATTGTGTTGAAAAAGTCCGGTCGGTGCCAACCGGCCTCCAGTGCGCGTTTTGATCGACCGACAAGCCGTTACCATGAGGGGGCCTGAACTTCAGGCACGCCGTACTCGGCAATCGGGCAGGGCACTAAGAAGCGCGGGCAAGCGTCCGGCTTCGCAAGCCTTGCCGAAATACCAGCCTTGCAGCATGTCGCAGCCCAGATCAGTCAGAAGCTCGACCTGTTCGACGGTCTCGACACCTTCCGCGGTGACGGCCACACTCAGATTATGGGCAATATCGATCACCCCGCGAACAATGGCCTGATCCTCGTTTGACAAGATCATGTTGGCGACAAAGCTGCGATCGATCTTCAAGCGGTCGATCGGGAGCTGGCGCAGGTGCGTGAGCGAGGCAAAGCCCGTTCCGAAATCATCGAGGGCGATTTCGACCCCGGCTTCATGGAGACGATGAAGGCCCCACTCGACACGCTTCTGATTTGGTCCCAGAAACATGCCTTCGGTCACCTTGGCGCAGAAACTGGACAGCGGAATGCCGGTCTCTCCGCTGAGCTTGAAAAAATAATCCAGAAAAGCGTCCGATTGGAAATCGGAGCTCGTCAAGTTGAGCGCGACGCGGCCGACCGCGAGCCCGTAGGTCTGGAATGCGGCGACGTCGCCGAATACCTTCTTCAGCATGTACATGCCGAAGGCGGCACGAACCTGTTGGTCGGCGAAGCCTTCCTGGAAGCCGGCTGGCGACAGCAGGCCTTGTTTCGGGTGACGCCAGCGCATCAATGCTTCGAGCGAAACCGGATTGTACTCCGCAAGCGGAACTATGGGTTGATAGTGGAACTCGAAGGCGCCCTGCCGAAGGCCGCCCTCAATCTCGGCCAGAAGCAATGCCTTCTTTTCGGCGATATCTCGGAACTGCGGCTGGAAGTTCTCGATACGGTCCCGGCCATTCATCTTGGCGTGATGGAGAGCCAAGCCCGCGGCCTTCAGCAGGGCGGCGCCGTCCTCGGCGTGTATCGGGAAAGTCGCGACGCCAAGGCTCGCCGAACAGCGTCGCGACGCGCCGGCGATCAGCATGGGTTGGCGGATCGCCTCTAATGCTACCGCCAAGACAGCATTTGCCTGTTCACTCGAACACGCCGTCAAGATCAGCCCGAACTCATCGCCGCCCAGGCGGGCAATGAGCAGGTGCTCGTCAGCGATGGCGCGCAGGCGTGTCGCTACCGTTTTGAGCAGATCATCGCCGGCTGGATGGCCAAAGGTGTCGTGGACCTCCTTGAACCTGTCGACGTCGAGAAGCGCGAGGTGAAATTCGCGCTTTGTGCGCGGGTACGTATGGACCAAGGAACTGATGTGCTCCTCGAACCGCCTGCGGTTCGCCAGACCCGTCAGGGGATCGATGCTGGCGAGCCGCTCGAGGTTTTCCTTACTCGCGCGCAGCTCCTCCTCCAGCAACTTACGCGCCGTGATATCGAACCAGATTGAGGCGTAGCTGTCGATCTTTCCACGCTCGGAGATATGCGGAACGATGGTCGCATAGACCCAATAGAGCGACCCATCCTTACGGCGATTGCAAATCTCCTCGTGCCAGACTTTTCCGTCTGCGATCTGACGGTACATGGCCCGGAAGAACGCTGTGCCGTGCTCGCCGGACTTGAGAAGCCGGTGATTGGAGCCGATCAATTCCTCTGCGGAATAACCGCTCATCTCGCAAAACTTGCGATTGACATAGATTATGGCTCCACAAACTTCTGTGATCGCTATGAGGGCAGTGTTGTCGAGTGCATCGCGGATGAAATAATCGCCCGGATTGATCAATTGAGCAGAGCAAATTTTCGTCGGGATATCTTCTATAATCTGCTCAAGATGCGGCATGGCAGCCATCTGAGATTCGTGATTAGACTGATTTCTGCGGAGAGTTTCTACCGGCTTGATCACGATACCACGCCTGATCTGGAAGCTAGTCGATAAGGTCTGAGGTTTGGAGCCCGCGAGACAGTCGGGCCGTTTTCATCATTTCAGCTGCCATGCCTGCAGCGTTTTCCGCGCCGTTCCGAAATCGCCGAGCTGATAAACCGACAATCCGGCGGACGAGAATGTGAACGTATCGAACGGTTCGGCGACCAGCTTCTTCAGATAGCTCGCGACAAGCGCGGCCATGAAGTTCAGATATCTATGCATTTTGCTTCCTCCGCTTCAGGCCGATGTACGCGGGCATGGCGCGGTTCAACGGATCACAATCGGCCGCCGATCAATGACGACGGGGCGCGGACGAACGATCGTGCGAGGAGCGACCACAACGGGGCGGGGAGCCACGGCGATTGGGCGAGGTGCGACCACGACAGGCCGGGGAACGACTACGACCGGGCGAGGAGCGACCACCACGGGTCGCGGTGCAACGACGACGCCCCTGCCAGCCCGAACGCAGCCGCCGAGCGGCCCGCGATAGAAGCCGACACCACATCCGCCCGCGACCTGTGTGACGCCGTATACCTTCGCCTGCGAGAGAGCGGATGACATCGGTATGGCCTGCGCCTCGAATGAGGTTAGGACAAGGAACATAGTGCTGACGGAGGGTAGGATGATTTTTGCGAGCATTTGAGTTGATTCCTATCTATTTCGAAACATGACTGCGCGACCGGGGAGCCCCATCGGCCTGTGCTGGGCTGGGGTTGAAGCGCTTCACCGAAAATCGATGGCTGAAGACCAGTTACGGCTTGATCGCGACCTTGAATTCCCAGGCGCTTCGGGACTTCCGGGATGAATTGGATCCTTCACGCAACTACCGTCGGTGAAGAACCTGTCCTTGGCCGCTCCGCCGACTCCATTGCCTACGCTGACGGCACGGCGCCGGCGCGAAGCATCGAGCCGGCGCCCAAGGTTCACTGCGCGGACAACGCCACGGTTTCCGCATCGCAGCCGCTGGCGGGCTTGTTGGCTTGACGCATCTTCAGGACCTCTTTTCGCGCAGCCTTCATGTCTGCCACAAACCCGCTATCAGCGTGCAGCCGGGCGAAGGTCGCTGCGGCCATGGTCCGGCCTGCCTCGATATCGCTTTGCCAATGCGCGTTGCAGATGACCCGGCTCCGTCCAAATGCCAGGCCACGGGCCAGGAGCTCATTCGAGCGCTCCGGATTGATCTCAGCCAATACGAGTGCCCAACCCCACCCGGCGGCTGAATGGCCTGACGGATAGGACCCGTCGGTCCGCAGGACATTTTCGTCACTAGGCGTGCACGTCGCTTCGGAATGGGCGACGAAAGGTCGGGTGCGGTGAAATTTGTTCTTTACGCCGTAGGTAGAGAGGCCCACATCCAGGAACATCTTCCGCATCAGCGTATAGAGGCGCGGCGTGGTTTCGGCGTTGATCGGAAAACCCATGGCGCAAGAGAAGTTCTCGGCCGGCTGCGGAAATTTAAGATCGGCATCACGTTTGGCCAGGTCCCAACGCGGCGTCCCTCGCAGGGGGACTGTTGCCCGCCTGGCGTCCTCATCCCGCGCAAGCGAGGCTGATCCATCGGCCGGTGGCGGCGGGAGCAGCTTCAGGCTGTCGGGCAAATCGCTCGTCTTCAGATAGGCGGGCAGGAGATCGAGGTGAAGGTCAGGTGCCTGCAAGGAAGGGACAGCCGGTGTTGTCTGTGCCCGAGCCGGGCACGCAGCCAAAAGTGCCAGGCACGACGCCGCAGCAAAACTCATCATCCTATTCATTCGAAATTCCGTGAAAGAGGCCAATTTTTGATGCGCGATCGCTCGCGCGCGTTGTTCACGAGACGGCCCCTGCCCGTGGCGGTCTGGCAGGAGCCGTCACGTCATTGGGCGCGGCGGGCCTTTTCAGCCTTCAGAAGTACATCGATGGCATTGATGATCGTCGAACCCTGGTTTGCCTTGCAATAGACGATCAGCTCATGGATACCTTCTTTGACCCTAGGCAAATTGACGGACGACTTCTTTCCGAGGCCGTTATACCAGCCGCTGTACCAGATCCCGAGAAAGTTCGCGTCTTCCTGGAACGTCCCGGCAAGCTGCCCGCAGGTCAGTTTCTGGACATTGACGTACCCATTCTTGTCCGCATAGGCGCTCAGTTCCGTTTGGGCCTGGGCCGGGACCAACGGCGCCGAAAGCATGGCGGCAAGAACAAGGGCGAGTCGTTTCATCATCGAATTTTCCTTTTGCGACTCAACGTCGGATTCGGCCGGATTGGCCTCCTCCTGAAGAGCGGGAGTTCCGCGCTGTCGGAATTTGAAGAGAGGCGGCGAAGATCGTCCGCCGCCTCCGGTTGGTCGGCGCTCAGTCCAGATAATCGACCTTCAGATGGCGGATCTTGCCGTTGAAGGCGAAGGGCTTGCGGTCGAAATAGACGAGCGAGACGGGGGAATAGCTGTCCCGACCGACGTCGAAGGCGTCGTTGGCGGTGAAGGCAAGCGACGTCGAGCGGGGGACTCGCCCCTTGCTGACCTCTTTGCCGTCGATGCGGATGACGATGTCGAGAGGCGCGGAGCGCACGTTGCTGGCCTTGCGTGTTTCGACCTCGATCTTGACCTTTCCGGTCGGGAGCGGGGCGGACGTTTGCAGCTGCGTCCGTTCGATCTCGAACAGATTGTATTCGAAGTTGAGCTTTCCGTCCTCGACCCACAGGGCGACACCGCCCGAAACGGCGCCAAGCGCGTAGAGCACGCCCTTCGAGTCACGCTGCAGATCCGCATCGATGGTGACGAGGGTGCTGCGTGATCCGAGCCGCGGCGCGGTAAACTCGGGAACGCCGACGACCTCCTGCGTGTAATTGAACGTCTTGGCGGGATTGGCGGGAGCGTCTTCCGGGTGGAAGATCGCGGACCACAACCCGCCGCCGACCGGATCGACCTTGTTGTCTTTCGCGCTCGCCTCGAAAGCCTTCTTCAGCTCCTCGAGCTTGGCGGGATGAGCGGCGGCGACGTCTTTCGCCTGCGAGAAATCCTTCTTGAGATCATGGAGTTCCCAAACGTCGTTCTTCGGCGACCAAGTTATGATCGCGGGATCGACGGCCGTCTGCCAGGGCACGCGCGGCCCGAATGTCGAGGCGATCCACCCGTCCTTGTAGTAGGAGCGGCTGCCCATGACCTCGAAATACTGCTCCTTCTTGCGATCCGGCTCCACCGGGGAGGCGAAGGAATAGGTCATGCTGGTGCCGTCGAACTGATCCTGGCTGATGCCGTCGACGAGCTTCGGCGGTGTGATACTCAGGATGTCGTAGATCGTCGGCACGATGTCGTTGACGTGATGGAACTGTGGACGCGGCGTCTTGTCCGCCTTGATCTTGCTCGGCCAGGACACCGCGAGCGGCGTGCGCGTTCCGCCGAAATGCGCGGCGATCAGCTTTGTCGACCGGTGGGGCGTGGAGCCGGCCCAGGCCCAGCCGGCATGGTACATGTTGTCCACCTTGGGCGACCCGAGCACGTCCAGGCCGCCGAGCTCGTTCAGGGTGCGGATATGGTCCTTGATCTCGGACGGAATGTTATTCTGCGCCAGGAGTTCGCTGATCGTGCCGTTCTGGCCTTCGGCGCTGGAGCCGTTATCGCCCCAGATGTAGAAGACGAGCGTGTTGTCGCGGATGCCGAGTTCGTCCAGGGCATCGATCAACCGGCCGGCCTGTGCATCGGCATGGTCGGTGTACCCGGCGAAGACCTCCATGAGCCGACGCTGGAACGGCTTTTCGTCCTCGGGAATATCGGCCCATGCGGCAAGGGTCTTCGGCCGCGGCGTCAGCTCGGTGTCCTTCGGAATCCAGCCGAGCTCCTTCTGGCGGGCGAAGACGCGTTCGCGCATCACGTCCCAGCCTTCGTCGAACTTCCCCTTATATTTGTCCGCCCAGTCCTTGAAGATGTGATGCGGACCATGGGAGGCGCCGGGGGCCCAATACATGAAGAAGGGCCGGTCCGGCGTCAGCGCGCGGACCTGCTTCATCCAGGAGACGGCCTTGTCGGTCATATCCTCGGTGAAGTGATATTCCTTCTTGCCTTCCGACGGATTCAGCCGGACCGTGTTTTCGACGACCGCTGGCTCCCATTGCGAGGATTCTCCGGCAAGGAAGCCGTAGAAGTAGTCGAAGCCGACCCCCTGGCCCACCGGCCAGTTCGTATAGGGGCCGACCGCCGTGGTTTCGTTGGCCGGCGTGTTGTGCCATTTCCCGAAGGCGCTCGTGGCGTAGCCGTAATAGCCGAGGACCTTCGCCGCGGTCGTCGATGTCCGCGGAATCCGGCCGGAATAGCCGTCCCAGTCGTTCGCCAGTTCGGCGATCTGGCCGTAGCCGACTCGATGGTGATTGCGCCCGGTCAGCAGCGCCGCCCGGGTAGGAGAGCACATCGCGGCATTGTGGAAGCGGTTATAGGTGATGCCGTCTCCGGCAACGCGGCTCAAGGTGCGCGTATCGATCACGCCGCCGAAGGTGCTGGGAAGCGCTGGGCCGACGTCGTCGAGCATGATCACGACGATGTTGGGCGCGTTGGCCGGGAGACGCGACTTCTCCGGCAGGGGGCTGTAGGTCGATTCCGCAATCGTCGGCCCGGCCTTGCTCCCGGAGGGCTTCGGCGGGAATGGCAGCGAGTCCTGGGCTGCCACGGGCGATCCCAAGATCAGCAGCGACGTGCTCAGGCCCAGCCAGCGCGCTCTGAAGGGATTATCAGGAAGCCGTTTCATGCGTTTCTCCGTTGCGTTCAAATCTGTAGCGCCCCTCCCGCAGGCCCTGCGGAACGGCTCCTTCGCCGTGGGCATCTCAACCTCCCTCCCGGTGCGGTTCTCGTGAGTCCACATGGGGAGTCCGCGAGACAGGAGGGCCGTATTCATGGTTTCAGCTGCCACGCCCGCAGTTTATTTCGCGCCGTTCCGAAGTTCCCGAGCTGATAAACCGACAGAGCAGCGGGCGAGAACGTGAATGCATCGAACGGCTCGGCGACCATCTTCTTGAGATCAGCTGGAGAGGCCACGCCGATCGTGACATGCGGCATGAACTTCTTGCCGCTTGAATCCGGTACGTAGCGATTCACATAGTCGATCGTCGGCTGGTTGATGTCGGGTTCTTCCGCCGTGGTGAAGAACGCAGCAGCCGTTCCCTTCTCCACGGTAAAGGGGGCAACCGCATCGATCAGTTTCTGCTGGAACCGGATGAGCTGGTCGGTCGGCTCGACGAGCAGCGCCGCCACGCCGGTCTGGTCCGAGACGATGAAGTCGTATTTGAGCGTGTTCAGCGTCCATCCGGCCGGATTCTCGGTGGCAAGGACAACGGCAACCGCGGCGTGGACCTTGTCGAGCGCCGCCGTGTGGACGAATCGCTGCAGGATTGTGATGTGCGGGCGGTGCGTCGCATCCAAAGCGTAGCCCGCCGGGAAAACCGCGCGCAGGCGGGCATTGGCAGCCTCCGCGTGCTGAATCATAGCGGCGTCCGGCTCCAGCGCGATGTCGATGGCCGTGACGGGCCTTTCCTGTGCTACCCCTGAACCAGCGAACAGTGCGAAGCCTGTCATAAACGCGGCTATAACGTTAAAATATCTACGCATTCGGTCTGTTTTCCTCAGAAACAACGATTTTTCACTTGAGGCTGAGAGATTTCGCGTTCTCCACGACCGGATTTCCTCTAAAGTCCATTGCGAACAACGCATCTGAATCCGACATGACTGGTCGATGTATCGATCGCCTCGGCATGTCGGGCTGCAGGTCGGTAGCGGAGGCAGTAGTTCGGCGCGCACAGATGCGATCCGCCCTTCAAAACCTTCCGCGGGATTTTGATCTGGGGGAGACAGGGATCGTAGCTGGCGGACTCCAGCCCGCCGCGAGGGTTCTGCGGTATGCAGCAGGCCTTCGTCGCGTCGGCTTCGTGCCTCGGGGCGAACCAGTCGTCCGTCCACTCCCAGGCATTCCCGATCATGTCGTAGAGACCGTAGCCATTGGGCGGAAAGGCCCTGACGGGCGAGGTGCGGGCGTATCCGTCGAGCTTGCTATTGGCCGTCGGAAACGATCCTTGCCAGGTATTGGCCATATGCCGGCCACCTGGGGTCAGCTCCGAGCCCCAGGCATATTCGGCTTGTTCGAGGCCCCCTCTGGCGGCGAATTCCCACTCGGCTTCCGTGGGCAGATCCTTGCCCTTCCATCGCGCATAAGCCGAGGCGTCGTGGTGGCTGACATGGACGACGGGATGATCGTCCAGCCCCGCAATGCTGCTGCGCGGTCCATAAGGGTGTCGCCAGTTGGCGTCCTTCAGGAACGTCCACCATTGCGACCAGTCGCGGAGATCGACACGCCCGGTCGGTTCCCGGAAGACGAGCGAGCCCGCATACAGCATCTCCGGCAAGATGCCGGGATAATCCCGAGGGTCGGGCGCGAATTCGGCAAATGTGCGATGTCCGGTCGCCGCCACGAATTCGGCGAATTGTGCGTTGGTGACAGGGGTTTCATCAATGAAGAAGCCCTCGACGCGGACACGATGCGCCGGCTTCTCTTCAGGGTAGTGATGATCCGAGCCCATCCAGAAGATGCCGGCTGGCACGAAGACCATGCCATCGTGCATATGCTGCGATGACCTATCCGACTGAGCCGCCTCTGCCCGCATAGCCGGCCCTCCCGTCAACCTGCATCAAGAACGCCAGCACACTCGTGGGCCGACAGGACAACGCCGTCACTGCCCGGACAGAGCTGTGACATCGGCTGCTCGCGCCGCTGCGCTTGGGCGCGCGCTTCGGGTCACGGCAAGCGATTGCGGCCCGATCGGCCGGTGAATTCCCTTGCGAGCATTTCGTGCATAGGCTGCCTGCCCGTCTTGCCATTTCGCGCCAGTCGCGATCGGCTATGCTCTGTCACCGCCAGTCGCGAATCCTCCGAGATGCGGCGTTGCGAAAAGCATCAATCCGCTGACCGCGGCGAGGTCCGATGGCTGATATCCCGTTGACGCGCGGCCAGTTTCTGCTGCCCTTCGTCAGCATCCTCGACGATATCGGCGTCCAGACCGAGCTGCTCCTGGAGCGATCGCGTCTCCCATCGTCTCTCGCCGAGAAGAGCGAGCTCTACCTGCCGCTCCTGCCGGCGCTGCGGTTCGTCGAGACTGCCCAGAGAAGCCAGGGTATCGAGGATTTCGGCTTCCTCGCCGCCCAGCGCCTGCATTTTTCCCATATGCGGGAAAGGACTCGGGCCCTGATCGCGCATTCACCGACGCTACTCGTCGCACTCCGGCATGCCTGCCATGAGGCGTCGCGGGAAGACACCATCCTGAGCATGTGGATCGAACATCACGCCGATCATGTCCGGGTCTGCAGCCGGCTCGCCGGGCCCGGGCACCTGCATCTGAGACACGCGCAATGGATTCAGAATATTTTCTCGGTCTACATTACCAGGCAATTCGCCGGGCCCGACTGGATGCCGACGGCGATCGCCTTCGAATCGTCCTATGCGCCGAGCCCCGAGACACGATCCTGCTGGCCGAATGTGCGGTTTCTGTCGGGTGAGCATGCCGCCTGGATCAGCGTGCCGCTCACCTTGCTCGGCCTTCCCAACCGTACGCCCGCCGCGTTTGCGCCGCCGCGCGACAATGAGGGCGGCCCTTCCGCCTATGATATCGTCGAGTTGCTCAAGCTGATGCTGCCGGCCTATCTCGACGAGGGAACGACCGCGCTCTCCGACGTCGCCGAGATTGCGGGCGTCAGTACGCGAACGCTCCAGCGCAGGCTCGCCCTGATCGGCTTGTCCTACTCGGACATCCTCGACACCGTCAGGTACGAGCACGCGAGTCAGTTGCTGCGCGACACCGATTGCAGGGTCATCGACGTCGCCTTTTCCTCCGGCTACACCGATCCGGCACATTTCAGCCGCGCCTTCCGCCGGATGACGGGCGTCACGCCGCGCCAGTTTCGCGAGCAGTTGCGGCGGGCTGAGGGCGTATCTCCTTCACCACTGACCGCACAATAGGGACAGAAGCAGGCTTAGCTCTTGGGCAGTGAGTCGATGTCTTTTGGCTCTCAGCTTACGACCCGGATGCCCGTGTCTTCGAAAACTGAGACGGAACGCCGCTCCGGCCGTTCGACTAGAAAGCCGGTCGCGCCCGCATTGGCGCTATGGCTTGGCGACCGTCCGGAAAGCACTGGCCAGCTTCCTGACCGCCATTTCGATCTCCATGGGCGTATAGGCGGCGAAACCCATCAGGACGCCCGCTTCGGCGTCGCCCCTGGCATGAAGCGCTGACAGCCCCAGAAGTTCGATACCGGCATGTCGACCGGCCGCAATGGCGCTCGACTCAGAGAGATCGCCTCTCAGTAGACAGGGCATCTGCAGCCCGCCCGCGGGAACGCGCGGCTCGACAAAGTCCAGCAGGTGCGTCTGGACGAGATCGACAAGCGCATCGAGCCGCTGTGCATAGATGACACGCATGGTGCGGACATAGGCGCCGAAATGCCCGCCCTCGATGAACCGCGCCAGCGTCAGTTGCGCCATCGGAGCGGAATGCCCATCGAGGAGAGTGCGCGCGACGGTCATCGGCTCCACCAGTTGCGGCGGCAGCACGGCGTAGCCGATCCGCAGCCCCGGAAAGAGCGACTTGGTGAAAGTGCCGATATAGATCGTCCGATCATGGCGATCGAGCCCCTGCACACAGGCCATCGGCTTGCCGGCATAGTGGAATTCGCTGTCGTAATCGTCCTCGATGATCCAGGCCTGATGTCGCGCAGCCCATTCGATCAGGGCCAGGCGTCGGTCCAGGGCCAGCGTCGCGCCGGTCGGGAACTGGTGGGATGGCGTCAGCGAAACGGCTTTCGCCTTGCGGGGGTCGGCCAGGATCTGCTCGACGGCGATCCCCTGCGGATCCACCCGGATCGGGACGCATTCCAGCCCGGCTGCATCGAACCCCTTCCGTGCGCCGTAATAGGCGGGATCCTCGATGAAGATCTGGTCGCCAGGATCAAGCAGCATGCTCGCGCACAGCATCATGGCCTGCTGTGAACTGGTGAGGATGAGCACCCGGTCGGCCGTGGCGCGCGCGCCACGTTCGAGGTTCACGTAATCGGCGACCGCGCGGCGCAGCGCTTCGGTTCCTTGCGGATCGCCATGCCCCAGGGCCTGGGTGCCGACCTCCCTGCGCACCTGCCGTTCCAGCCTCTCCCAAAGCTGAAGCGGAAAGGTGCGAGTTTCCGGAACCCCGGGGGCGAAGGGCCGCGGCGACAGCATCTCGCGCACCCCGCCGCTGCTGAACATGGCGTTGCCGCGCTCGCTGAGGTTGGGAGCTTGGCGGCGCAGCAAGGCTTGCCGTCGAACGGACCGATGGCCGGTCGTGAATTCCGGCATCTGCGCCACGAAGCTGCCGCTGCCGACGCGGCGCTCGATGAAGCCTTCGGCATGAAGCCGACCATAGGAGGCTTCGACGGTATCCCGCGACACGCCCAGCGACGTGGCGAGGGCACGGGAGGACGGCAAGGGCCTTCCCGCGCCAAGCGCACCATCGACGATCAATTGCCGGATGGCGCGCTGGATCCGCGCATGAAGGGGCATGGTCACGTGAGCGGGATGGGCGATCCACGCCTTCACGGTTTCCAGCTGGGAATGCCTGAACAAATGGTCTGAACCTTGCGAGCCGATTGGATGGGCATACCGGGCCATTCACTGGCTATGTGTCAATCCGGTTTGCTGTCCCGCGCCGAGCTCCAGGAGGTCCTTTCAGGATCATGCCGCCCCGCACCGCATCTTCTCCCATTCGCTTGAAAGACCTGCCGCATCCCGTCGTCGCCGGCCTGATCTCCGTGATCGTCAACTATGGCGGTACCTTCATCCTGGTCTTCCAGGCTGCGAGGATCGCGGGGCTGAGCCCCGAGTTGACGGCCTCCTGGGTCTGGTCGGTCTCGATCGGCGTGGGGCTGACGGGGATCGCCTTGAGCTGGCATTACCGCGAGCCGATCATCACCGCCTGGTCGACTCCGGCAGCGGCGTTTCTCGTCGCCGCGCTCGGCAGTACGCCCTATGCCGAGGCCATCGGCGCCTACATGGTCTCGGCCGTGGCCTTCGTCGCGCTGGGGCTGTCGGGTTGCTTCGAGAAGGTGATCCGGTTGATCCCGCCGGGCATCGCCTCCGGTCTGCTGGCCGGTATCCTGCTGCAGTTCGGCATCGGCGCATTCGGCGGTGCGAGCATCGACCCGCTGCTCGTCGGCTTGCTGGTCGTCGCCTATGTCGTGCTGAAGCGGTTTTCGGCGCGCTATGCCGTGGTCGGAATCCTCATCATCGGACTGGGCTTCCTGCTCGTGCAGGGCCGGGTCGATCTGTCGGGGCTGAAGCCGGCCTTCGCAACGCCCGTCTTCACGATGCCGGCCTTCTCGTTGAATGCGCTCCTGTCCGTCGCACTGCCGCTCTTCCTGATCACGTTGAGCGGTCAATACATGCCGGGAATGCTCGTGCTGCGAAATGACGGCTTCAAGACCAGCGCCAATCCGATCGTCACCGTGACGGGCCTCGGCTCGCTCATCATGGCCCCGTTCGGATCCCATGCCTTCAACATCGCAGCGATCACCGCGGCGATCGCCACGGGCAAGGAAGCTCACATTGATCCGTCGAAGCGCTGGATCGCGGGTATCGCGGCCGGCTGCTTCTATGTGCTCGTGGGGATATTCGGCGTCACGCTGGCAGCCGTCTTCATGGCCTTTCCGGCGACCTTCATCACCACGCTGGCCGGCCTGGCGCTGCTCGGCACGATCGGCGGAAGCCTTGCGGGAGCGATGGCCGATCCGACGTCGCGCGAAGCCGCACTCATCACTTTCCTGGCCTCGGCGGCGAACATCAAGCTGCTCGGGATCGGCGGAGCATTCTGGGGGCTGGTCATCGGGCTCGTCGCCCATGTCGTTCTGAATGGTCGCCTGCCGCGCAGCGGCCTGGCCGGGAGCAGGGCGGCCGCGAAATGAGGGCAGAGCCGCGCGCTTCCCGTGCCGTGCCGGAGCCCGTGATGTCCCTATTTCGAGCGGGACACGCAAGGTCTCAGCCATCGAGAGCCTTGCGGTGCGACTTCGGGAGAGTGCGCACCGATCGGATTGCTCTCCCCTGTGTAGGCGGATAGGGCCGCCGGTCGAGGTCCGGAATTGGCGCTGTCTTCACTTCAGTGGCAGGAAGACGTCGGCGCTGGCCTCATGCTCCGGCACTTCCGGGACAAAGCTTAGGCGCTGGCAGTAGATCGGGAAGTCGCGTGCCTCCTCGCCGCTCGCGGGCAACCATTCGCGATAAAGGTAGAGCGCGGCAGGCTCCAGATTGTGAGTGTGCCCGATGACGCGTAGCACGGCGCAGCGGCCGGCCGGGATCTCGCCAGCCTTGACCTGCCCATCGCTCTCATCGATCGGCCGGTCGGTGCCAACGCAGAGATCCACGCTGTATTCGGCAGCCGAGGCTGGGCGCCGTTCGGAGCGCCAGACGTTGAAAGTTGGGTTCGTCCGGGGATGTAGCCCCTCTGCTTTGCGCCATGTGATGAAACGCTGGATGGTGGCCCCGAGGGTTTCAGGATCGCCGCGATGCTCCATGATCGCGACCGGCGTGGCCGGCACCTCCCGGATGGAAACATCGGCGGCAGCGAAGGTTTTCTGCATGAGCTTGCTCCTGGCGTTGTCGAGCGGATCGAAGGCCGCAACCCACGGCGCCCAATCGGGCGCTTTCCGGAACGACGATGGCGATTGCCCGAAGCGCTGGCGAAAGGCACGGGCAAAGGCATCAGGCGCTTCGTAACCGGCATCCAACGCGATGTCCGTGACGCTTTGGGTGTCCCGGTAGGCGAGCCGAAAGGAAGCGCGCCTCATGCGGACGAGCTGGACATACCGATGCACGGACAGTCCGAAGGTTGCCGTGAACTGCCGGTGGAAGTGGAATTTGGAGAAGGCCGCGACGGAACTCAGCGCGTCCAGATCCAGATCGCCGTCGAGGTGCCGGTCGATGTAATCCAGCACCCTCTGCATCCGGGCATGGTAGCTTTGAAGCGCCGCCGTCATCGTTCCCTTTCTGCGTGGTGACACCATCTCATCAAATCGAGCCGGTCCGTTCTCGACCGATCTTGCGGTCTCGAGGCCCGAAGAGACGCTTGATAGCCTGACAGATTCAAGCCGCTGCATCCGCTTCCTGGCGGTGGCTCAACGTCCGAACGTGGCGCGTTCCGGCGGAGGTGGGCCAGGTTCTCAGCAACTGCCAGGGCATAGCGTGCCCTGCGGAGGTGAATCGAGTCAGGGTGCTGCTGAAGCGATCTCCGACAGCAATGCGATGAATGCACTCGCCCTGATACCCTTCGGGTTTCGAGCGAGATCGACAGTCTGCGCCACGACCAACCGTCGCGCGGGAACCACGGCGATGACCTGGCCTCCATAGCCCGACGCATAAAAGGCATTGGCACCCCAAGTGTCGGGGGGAAGGGTCCACCACATGTAGCCGTAACCCTGACGAATGCGCGTCGCCCATGAATGAGGCCTGGTGGATTCCTCGACCCAGGCGGCCGGGACGATCTGCTTGCCGCTCCAACGACCGCGATCCAGGAACAACTGGCCGAAACGCGCCGCATCCCGTGCGCTCAGGTTGAAGACGTAGGCGGGGTGCCGGGACACTGCTTCGACCGCATACCGGCCGTCCCGAACCGAAAAGTCCTCCATGCCAACGGGCTTGGCGATCCTGCGCGAGAAGCTCTCGAAGATGTCCTCCCCAGTTCGCTGCCGGTAGATCGTTCCCAGCGCGTTGAAGTCCCAATTGTTGTAGAACCAGAATGAGCCCGGTGCGTGGCTTCCGCGCGGAGGTCGCTTGCGCTTGATGTCGCCCGTCTCATGAGCTGCCGGGTGATAAATCCCCGAGCGCGCCGTGATCAGATCCCGCACGGTCGCAGCCTTCTCGACCTCGGTCAGGCTCGGTGCCTTGTCGTCGACCCCGAGTTCCGAGAGCGTGCTGGACAGGTCGATGCGGCCTTCGCCGATCGCGATGCCGTAAAGTGCGCTGAGGAGGCTCTTGCGGACGGAAGCCATGTTCACCTTCCGAGATGCATCTCCCCAGCTGGCGACGACGCTCCCATCCTGGACGATCATCAGCGCCGTCGGGCCCAGAGACTCCACCTTCCGCTTGACGGCATCCAGCCTGTCCGCGGACCAGCCGGCCTTGGCTGGGTCAGCTCTCCGCCACGGTTCGGCGTAGGCGTCGGCAGCGGCTAGAATGCCTGCGATAAGCAGGATGGCAATACGAACCTGACCCAGCAGGCTTCGCCGCTTCCAACGGCCGAGCCGA
>JARYGW010000096.1:0-15795 GCA_033792295.1 Allobosea sp. | reverse complement strand
CGCCCTCGGTGTTCTCGCGCACGACGAAGAAGTCGATATCGCCGGGCTTGCGGTTGGCGAGCGGGCCGGGCACGCCGGGCATCAGGCGAACCGGGCGCAGGTTGACGTATTGATCGAACTCGCGCCGGAACAGCAGGAGCGAGCCCCAGAGCGAGATGTGGTCCGGCACCTGCGCCGGCATGCCGACAGCGCCGAAATAGATGGCGTCGTGCTCGCCGATCTTCTCCTTCCAGTCATCCGACAGCATCTTGCCGTGCCTGGCGTAGTAGTCGCAGGAGGAGAAATCGAACTCGTCGAGGCGCAGCTCGAAGCCGTATTTTTTCGACGCAGCCTCGAGCACGCGCAGCCCTTCGGGCATGACCTCCTTGCCGATGCCGTCACCGGGAATGACGGCGATGCGATAGACGCGATTGGTCCCGCTCATGCGGTTTCTCCGAAGAAAGACGTGAATTCCGCGGCGACGAGGTCGGGGACCTCTTCCGCGAGGTAGTGGCCGCCCGGCAGGGCATGGCCGCGCACATCCTGCGCACGCTCGCGCCACAAGGCCAGAGGGTCGAAGCATTTGCCGATGATGCCGTTCGCGCCCCAGAGGGCGAGCAGCGGCTGCGTCAGCCGGCGGCCGCGATCCTCGTCGTCGTGGCGGATGTCGATCGTCGCGGCGGCGCGATAATCCTCGCAGGAACCATGGATCGCCGCCGGGTCGGCGAAACAGCGCAGGTAATGCGCGAGCGCCTCGGGCACGAATGGCGTCAGCCCGGCCGAGCCCGAGCCGCATTTCTTGCGCCAATAGGCTTCCGGGTCCGCGCCGATCATACGCTCCGGAAAGGGCGCCGGCTGGATCAGGAAGAACCAGTGCCAATAGGCACGGGCGAAGGCGTCCGTCGTGTTGGCATACATCTCGCGCGTCGGCGCGATGTCGAGCGTGGCAAGGCGGATGACCCGCTCGGCATGGTCGAGCGCGAGGCGGTGGGTCACGCGCGCACCGCGGTCATGTGCGCCGACGAAGAAACGCTCGTGACCGAGCGCGGTCATGACCTGCGCCATGTCGAGCGCCATGGCGCGTTTCGAATAAGGAAAGTGCTCGGAATCGCTCGGCGGCTTCTCGCTGTCGCCATAACCGCGCAAATCGGCACAGACGAGGGTGAAGCGGTCCTTCAGCCGGGCCGCTACCTTGTGCCAGAGCACATGGGTCTGCGGATAGCCGTGCAGAAGCAGCAGCGGCGGCCCCTCCCCGCCGGTGCGGACGCGGATGCGCGCGCCCGACGTCTCGACGTCGAGGAGGCGAAAGCCGGGGAACAGATTGTCCGTGACGGGACGCTCGGTGAGTTTCATCAGATCGCGACGATGCAAGAATGCGCCTGCGGATACCCTGAAAGCTCAGGGATTTCTTTGGCGGATTATTACATAATCCTGATCAATGGTCTGGCAGCGGTTGCCATCACGCAGGCCAAGACGTGGATGGTCGGGACAAGCCCGACCATGACGACGAGTGACGTCAGCCCCTGAGCGTCGCGCCGTAGCGCTTGGCCATCTCCGCGACGATCCTGGCGCCGACAGCCTCGATCTCGGCTTCGGTCAAGGTCTTCTCGACCGGCTGCAGCGTCACCGCGAGCGCGACCGATTTCTTGCCGGTCTCGACACCCTGGCCTTCATAGAGATCGAAGACGCCGACATTGGCGATCAGCGCGCGGTCCGCGCCCTGCGCCGTCTTCATCATGTCGCCGGCCGCAACGGCCTTGTCGACGATGAAGGCGAAATCGCGCGTCACCGGCTGGAAGTCGGACAGGACGAGCTTCGGCTTGACCTTGGTCGGCTTGGCCTTGGGCAGCGGCAGCGCATCGAGATGGATCTCGAAGGCGACCAGCGGCCCCTTGACGTCGAGCGCCTTCAGGATCTTGGGGTGGATCTCGCCGAAAGCGCCGATCACGCCCTTCGGGCCGAATTGCAGGGTTGCGGAGCGGCCGGGATGCGCCCAGGCCGGGCCACCCGCGACGATCTGCAGCCCACCGGTCGGAACACCGAGAGCAGAGAGCAGGCCGAGCACATCGGCCTTCGCATCGAAGGCGCCGACAGGCTTGGCACCGCCATCCCAATGGCGGCCGACGCCATCGAGCCGCGCCGTGCCGCGACGCAGGCCGGTCGCAGCGATAAGCTGACCTTCCGGCTCGTCGCTGAGAAAGATCTGCCCGACCTCGAACAGCGCGACATCCGGGAAGCCGCGATCGGCGTTGTTCTGCGCGGCACGGATCAGCCCCGGCAGCAGCGACGGGCGCATGTCGGACAGGTCGGCCGCGATCGGGTTGGCGAGCGCGAGCGCCTTCGAACCGCCGCCGAAGAGCTCCGCCTGATCATGCGAGATGAAGGACCAGGTCACGGCCTCGACAAGGCCGCGTGCCGCGAGCGTGCGCTTGGCGGTGCGGGTGCGCTTCTGGAGGACGGTGAGGACGGGCTTCACCACCTCGCCCTTGATGCGCGGCAGCGGCGTCGAGGTGACGCGGTCGAGACCGGCGATGCGGACGATCTCCTCGACGAGATCGGCCTTGCCGCCGACATCGGCGCGCCAGGACGGGACTGCGACCTTCACCCGATCACCGGCGCCCGAAACGTCGAAGCCGAGTGAGGTGAGAGCCGCCTGCATCTCGGCCTGCGGCAGGTCGAGCCCGGTCAGGCGCTTGACCTCGGACCAGGGGAAATCGATCGCGGCAGGGTTAGCGGGCAGTTCGCCGACGAATTCCATCTCGGAGGCTTCGCCGCCGCAGAGTTCAATCACCATCGCGGTGGCGAGATCGAGGCCCGGCCGGGCGAAATCGGGATCCACGCCACGCTCGAAGCGATAGCGCGCATCGGAGTTGATGCCGAGGGCACGGCCGGAGCGGGCGATGTTCAGCGGGTCCCAGAGCGCGCTCTCGATCAGCACGTCGGTGGTCGTCTCGCTGCTGCCAGAGGCTTCGCCGCCCATGATACCGGCGAGCGACTCAACGCCGTGCTCGTCGGCGATCACGACCTGCTCGTCGGTCAGCGTGTAGGTCTTGCCGTCGAGGACGAGAATGGTCTCGCGGGCCTTAGCGCGGCGGACCGTCAGGTTGCCTTTCACCTTGGCGGCGTCGAAGACGTGCAGCGGCCGGTTGCGGTCGAGCGTCATGAAGTTGGTGATGTCGACCAGCGCGTTGATCGGGCGCAGGCCCACAGCCCGCAGCCGCGCCTGCAGCCAGTCCGGCGACGGGCCGTTCTTGACGCCACGCACGAGGCGCAGCGCGAAGGCCGGGCAGAGCTTCTTGTCTTCTTCGGCGAAATCCAGCTTCACCTGGACCGGACAAGGGAAGGAGCCGCGCACAGGCTGGACGGCTGAGCTCTTCAGCTTGCCGAGGCCGGCGGCCGCAAGATCGCGGGCGATGCCGGCGACGCCGAGCGCGTCGGCCCGGTTCGGTGTCACAGCGATATCGATCACGGCGTCGTCGAGCCCGGCATAGACGGCATAGGGCTGGCCAACCGGCGCATCGGCGGGCAGTTCGATGATGCCGTCATGGTCCTCGGAGAGCTCGAGCTCGGCTTCCGAGACGAGCATGCCGTTCGATTCGACGCCGCGGATCACGCCCTTGCCGAGCGTGATCTTCTTGCCGGGGATGTAGCTGCCCGGCGGCGAGAACACGCCCTTCATGCCGGTGCGGGCGTTGGGCGCGCCGCAGACGACCTGGACGGGTTCGCCGGCGCCGGTGTCGACCATGCAGACGCGCAGGCGATCGGCATTGGGATGCTGTTTCGCCTCGATGACATAGGCGATGGTGAAGGCCGAGAGCGCGGCGGCGCGATCCTCGATCGCCTCGACCTCCAGGCCGATGCGGGTCAGGGTCTCGGCGATCTCCGCAACGGAGGCGTCGGTATCGAGATGCTCTTTGAGCCAGGAGATCGTGAATTTCATCGTCGTATCAGTGTCGGGCGGGATCGGTCGAAATCTTGGCGCTGGCGGCCGAGAGGGCGGACGTTGCCTGGTTGAGCTCGTTGGCGCCGTCGGTGCGGATCTTCATGGCGTTGCCGCGCCAGCTCACCTCGCCGCCGATGAAGGCATAGGCCCAGACGCCGGGGAAGGCGATGTCGCGGACCAGCATCGCAAAAGGCGAGCGCCAGTTCAGAAACCAGCCGATTCCGGCCGAGAGCAGGATGTCGCCGGCATACCAGACGAGCAGCACGAGAAGGGGCGCCAGCCAGACCGGTAAGCCCAGCGCGGAGGCGCCGAACGCGGCGAGCACGGCCGCAAGGAAGGGCGTGGAGAGAATCTCCAGCATGAAGAAGGGCAGGAAGGTCACGCGCCGGAGCCGCGCCCAGCGGAACTGGCGCTGCACCGCATCGGCCAGACGGCGCGGCCCAAGCGGCTGCTCGAAGGGCTGGCCGACGAGATGGACGTGCCGGCCGGCGGCGCGCACCAGCTTGGTCGAGGCCGCATCCTCCGCGATCTCGGCGCCGAGCGCGGCGATGCCGCCATTGGCGTCGAGGAAGGGCTTGTTCCAAAGCATCGACTTGCCCTGCGCGAAGCCGAGCCCCAGCGCCTCCCCGACATATTGCCAGCGCGCCTGGAAGGCGTTGAGGAAAGCGCATTCGACCTCGGCGCCGAAGCTCCGCGGCCGCGAGCCGGCAGGCGTCGAGCAGACCAGCCCGGTATCCGGCCGCCAGGCGGCCAGCATGCGCTGGATATAGTCCTTCGGCATCAGCACATTCGAATCGGCTAGGATGACCCAGTCGGTCGTCGCCTGCTCCCAACCGCGTACGCAGTTGTTGAGCTTGGGATTGGCGCTGACCGCGACGTCCCCGACGATCAGCCGGACCTTGTCGGTGCCATAGATGCCGATCAGTTCCTCGATCAGCGGGATGATCGGATCATGCGCCTCGGCGACGCAGAAGATCGTGCTGTAGCGGGGATAGGCCAGTTCGAGGCCCGAGACCGCCGTCTCGCGGCTGAAAGCCTCGATACCGCGCACCGGGCGGACGATGGTGACCGGCGGCAGTTCCGCGAGCAGGGCCGAGCGCTGCATGGGCCGGCGCAGCCGCCAGAGCGCGATGGCCTGGCTCGCCAGGTTCACCGCGACCAGAAGCCCCGCGGCCAGTGCCGCCCAGCCCGCAGGCGTCATCGCGCCCTCCCCTGCCCGGTCGCTGCCGTCATGAGGAGAGGCCGCCTGTCAGCGTCGGCAGGTCGAGCGGGCGGAAGCCGTAATGCGCGAGCCAGCGCACATCCGCCTCGAAGAAGGGGCGCAGATCCGGCATGCCGTATTTCAGCATAGCGATGCGATCGATGCCCATGCCCCAGGCGAAGCCCTGGTAGACGTCCGGGTCGAGCCCGCAATTACGCAGCACGTTCGGATGGACCATGCCGCAGCCGAGGATTTCCAGCCAGTCGTCGCCCTCGCCGAAGCGGATTTCGCCGCCCTTGCGCGAGCACTGGATGTCGACCTCCATCGAGGGCTCGGTGAAGGGGAAGAAGGACGGACGGAAGCGCATCTTCACGTCGTCGATCTCGAAGAACGACTTGCAGAACTCCTCGAGGATCCACTTCAGGTGGCCGAGATGGGCCGATTTGTCGATGACGAGGCCCTCGACCTGATGGAACATCGGGGTGTGGGTCTGGTCGGAATCGTTGCGATAGGTCCGGCCCGGGCAGATCACGCGGATCGGCGGCTGTTGCGCCAGCATGGTGCGGACCTGGACCGGCGAGGTGTGGGTGCGCAGCAGCTTGCGCTCGCCGTTCTCGTCCGGCGCGAAGAAGAAGGTGTCGTGCATCTCGCGGGCGGGATGGCCGACCGGGAAGTTGAGCTTGGTGAAGTTCAGGTCGTCGGTCTCGACATCCGGCCCTTCCGCGATGGCGAAGCCCATATCGCCGAAGATCGCGGTGATCTCGTCGATGACCTGGCTGATCGGGTGGATGCGGCCCCGCGCTTCGGGGCCATCCTGCACCGGCAGCGAGACGTCGAGGCGCTCAGAGGCGAGCCGCGCCTCCAGCGCCGCCTCGCCCAGCGCTTCCTTGCGGGCGGCGATGGCGCCCTGGACCCGGTCGCGCAGGCCGTTGATCTGGGGGCCCTTCTCCTTGCGCTCATCCGGCGTCATCGCGCCCAGCGTCTTGAGCAGGGCCGAGACGGAGCCCGACTTGCCCAGAGCCGCAATGCGCAGCTCCTCGACGGCGGCCTCGTCGGAGGCGGCGGCGATCGCGGCGAGGGTGTCGCGTTCCAGAATGGCGATATCGGTCATGAACGGGTCGCAAGCGTTTGAAGGCGTGGGAACGGGCGCGTTCTAAGATATCAATCCGGATTCGCGAAACGGATTCTCGAATCGGCGATTCATCTCGGACGGCGACGCAGGCAAAGACAGCGTTCCGCCCAAATGGACAATTCGTGAATCATTCGTCCAGCGGATTTTGTTCGAATCCGATTTCGATCCGAATCAATCAAGCGTTTCAGGAGCAGCCATGCCCGACAACACCGCCCAGAAGGAGTCCCCCTCCTATCGGCTCGCCGCCCTGGATCCCGACTTCATCCTCGGCGACTCGATGCGCGGGGCCCGCTTCATGCTCGAATACCAGAAGGCGGAAGACCATCTCAGGGCGCGCGGCATCGTTTCGACCATCGTCGTCTTCGGTTCGGCACGGGTGCGCGAGGGCAACCGCTGGTATGAGGCGGCACGGCAGTTCGGCCGCATCGCCTCGGAGCGCGGTGGAGCCTTGCGCGACGGCGAGGCCGGGCGCCACCACGTCATCGCCACCGGCGGCGGGCCCGGCATCATGGAAGCGGCCAATCGCGGGGCCATCGAAGCCGGCGCGCTTTCGATCGGCTTCAACATCACGCTGCCACATGAGCAGGAGCCGAACGCCTGGTCGACGCCGGACCTGACCTTCCGTTTCCATTACTTCGCGATGCGGAAGATGCATCTGGCGATGCGCGCGGCGGCGCTGGTGGTCTTTCCGGGCGGTTTCGGCACGCTCGACGAACTGTTCGAGATCATGACGCTGGTGCAGACGGGCAAGATGGAACCGGTGCCGATCGTGCTTTTCGACAAGGCCTATTGGCAGAATCTCATCCACCTCGACACGATGGCCGAGGCCGGCTTCATCCGACCGGAAGACCTGAAGCTGTTCGCTTATGCCGACACGCCGGAAGCAGCCTATCAGCACATCGTCGACGGCGCCGGCGACGGCTGGAACCCGCCCGGCAACGGCAACGTGCAGACGTAGGGCGCTTCCACACAGGTCATCCCGGATCTCCCAATGATCGTCCGGGATGGCCTCCCATGATGACGCGAGAGATCAGACGAAAAAGGCCGGCGTTTCCGCCGGCCTTTTCCAAATTCAACGGTCCCGAACCGCTCAGGCTGCCTTGGCCTGCGGCTGGCCGAGCGCCCCCTTGACGGTCTCGACAACGGCGGCGAAGGAGGCCGCATCGTCGATGGCCATCGCCGACAGGGTCTTGCGGTCCAGCTCGATGCCGGCCTTGATCAGGCCGCCGATGAAGACTGAATAGGTCAGGCCGTGCTCGCGCACCGCAGCGTTGAGACGCTGGATCCAGAGCGCGCGGAAGGAGCGCTTCTTGTTCTTGCGGTCGCGATAGGCGAACTGCATCGAGCGATCGACGGCCGCCTTGGCGGCGCGGATCGTATTCTTGCGGCGGCCATAGAAGCCCTTGGCGGCCTTGAACGTCTTCTTGTGCTTGGCGTGGGACGTCACGCCCCGTTTCACGCGAGCCATATCATGATCTCCGGTGTGTCAGGTGGCGTCAGCCGTTGGGGAGGAAGTACTTCTTCACGTTGGCAGCATCGCCCTCGAAGAGGGTCGTGGTGCCGCGGTGATTGCGGATCTGCTTGTTGGTCCGCTTGATCATCCCGTGACGCTTGCCAGCCTGGGCGTAGAGCACCTTGCCGGTACCGGTGATCTTGAACCGCTTCTTGGCGGCCGATTTGGTCTTCATCTTGGGCATTTCAGCTCCTATCGGTCGTAGGCCAGCGCGCCTTGCGGCGGCTTTGCCAGTGTCTTGCTTTCAGGAAGCAAAGCACGACCGCCACGGCAGCCCTTATCAGCCGGGCGATCGAAGGCCGGGCCTATCGCAGAAAAGAAGCCGGCTGGCAAGCAGAAAGCCGGGTTTCGGGGAAAACTACGGGCAAGCCGTGCCGAAACCGCCGCCGGGCGCCTTCGAGCGAGCCGGATCGGTCCGCCGCGAACCTAACGGAAATCCGCTTCACATGCGCGTCGTAAAACTGGCAGATTGGCCCGCTGCCCGCCAACCCGGAGATCTCCCCGTGAAACGCTTTTTCCTCGGCCTCGCCGCCGGCCTGGCTCTGACGGCTGCCGCTGCGAGCCCCTCCCTCGCCCAATCGACGCTCGAGAAGATCAAGGCGCGCGGCCATATCGTCTGCGGCACCAGCGAGGGGGTGCCGGGCTTCTCGCTGCAGGACAAGAACGGAATCTGGCACGGCTTCGACACCGATGTCTGCCGTGCGCTCGCCGCCGCCATCTTCAACGACCCCGACAAGGCGAGCTATCTCTCGCTGTCGAGCAAGAACCGCCTCGTCGCCCTGCAGTCCGGCGAGATCGACGTGCTCGCCCGCACCACCACCTGGTCGCTCGGCCGCGACATCGGCCAGGGCGTCACCTTCACGGCGATCAACTACTATGACGGCCAGGGCTTCATCGTCCGCAAGAAGCTCGGCGTGAACAGCGTCAAGGACCTGAACGGCGCCTCGGTCTGCGTCGCGCAGGGCACCACAACCGAGCTCAACCTCGCCGATTACGGCCGCACCAACAACATCAAGTTCGAGACCGTCGCCTTCGCGACGCTGGAGGACACGGTGCAGGCCTATGAGGCCGGGCGCTGCGACGCCTACACCACCGACCTCTCGGCGCTGGCCGGCACGCGCGGCCGGCTGAAGAACCCGGACGAGCACGTGCTGCTGTCCGAGGTGATCTCCAAGGAGCCGCTCGGTCCCTGGGTCCGCAAGAACGACCCCGCCTGGTTCGACCTGGTGCGCTGGACCGTGATCGCGACGATCAATGCCGAGGAGTTCGGCGTGACCCAGGCCAATGTCGAGGAGCTGACCAAGACCTCGCAGAACCCGGAAGTCCGCCGCATGCTCGGCGCCGAGGGCAAGTTCGGCGAGTCGCTCGGCCTGACCAATGACTGGGTGGTGCGGATCATCAAGGCCGTCGGCAATTACGGCGAAAGCTTCGACCGCCACTTCGGCCCCAAGAGCAGCAACCCCCTGCCGCGCGGCGTCAACAAGCTGTGGACGCAGGGCGGCCTGCAATACGGCCCGCCGATCCGCTAAAGCTCGGTCGTGTCGGATGGTTCAGGCCGGCTTGCAGATCGCCCCCGGCTCGCGTTCGCCGAAAAGGCGGCGATAACCGATGAGCGTGATGAGCAGTCCGACGCCGCCGGCGGCGACAGAGATCCAGAAACCGCCGCGCGCGCCGAAAACGTCGATCAAAGCGCCCGCAGCCGAAGCTCCAAGAGCCATGCCGATACCGATACCGGTAATCGCCCAGGTCATGCCCTCAGTGAGCTGGCGCGGCGGCACGAGGCGTTCGACCAGCCCCATGGCGATGATGATGGTCGGCGAAACCGCCGCCCCCGCCATGAAGAAGACCAGCGCCAGCGAAGTCAGGCTGGTGACGGCCAAGAGCGGCAGAGTCGTCGCAGCAGCCAGAGCGAGCGCCGCGACGAACTGCGTCGCCAGCGAGGCCTTCAGCCGGAGCGCGCCGAAGACGAGGCCGACGATCAACGAACCGGCGGCGTAGACGGCCAGCGCCAGGCTCGCCATCGCCTTCTGGCCCTGCGCCTCGGCAAAGGCGACGGCGGTGATTTCGGCCGTGCCGAAGATCGCGCCGACCGCGATCATCGCCAGCACGACGACCTGAACGCCGGAGAGCCGGATGGCCGAAACCTCCATCGCTGCAGAGCGGGCGCGGATGGGCGGTTCGGTACGCCGCTGGGCGCAAAGCAGCGGCACGCCGACCACGAGGAAGAGCATGGCGGCAAGCGGTCCCGCCTCGGGAAACAGCCCGACGCTGAGGCCGATCGCGACGATCGGCCCGATGATGAAGATGACCTCGTCCACCACCGATTCGAAGGCGAAGGCGGTGCGCAATTGCGGCGTGTCGCGATAGAATTCCGTCCACCGCGCCCTGACCATCGCGCCGATGCTCGGCATCAGACCGGCCAGCAGCGCGAAGGCGAAGAGCAGCCAGTTCGGCGCGCCGGCCCAGGTCGAGATCATCAGGCCGCCCAGCGCCAGAGAGCCAGCCGCCGCGGTCGGCATCAGGATTCGACGTTGGCCGTAGCGGTCGACGAGACGCGAGACCTGCGGCGTGATCAATGCGCTGGCCAGCGCGAACGTCGCGGCCACGGCCCCGGCGATGCCGTATTCGCCGCGCCGTTCCGACAGCATGGTGACGATGCCGAGGCCGACCATGGAAGCCGGCAGGCGCGCGATGAATCCGGCGAACGAAAAGGCAAGCGCGCCGGGCGCCCGGAAAATCTCGCGATAAGGATTAGACATGGTTCGTCCCGAAGGAAGCGGACATACGCCGCGTATGCGAATGGCTAATTGCATACGCTCCGTATGTCAATTAACATACGGTTCGTATGTGAAAGGAACGTGATGGCCCGCAGGCTTCGCGCCGACATGATCGCGGAAACCCGCGCCAGCCTGATCGCGGCCGCACGCGAAGCGTTCGGCACGATCGGCTACGCGGCGGCGTCGATGGATGAGCTGACGGCCGCCGCAGGCCTGACGCGTGGCGCGCTCTATCATCATTTCGGCGACAAGAAGGGCCTGTTCGCGGCGGTGCTCGACCAGATCGACGCGGAAATGACGGTCAGGCTGCGCGCCGTCTCGGCCAAGGAGGAAGACCGCTGGGTCGGCTTCCGCAACGAGAGCGCGGCCTATCTCGCCATGGCGCTCGAGCCGGAAATCCAGCGCATCGTGCTGCGCGACGGCCCGGCCGTCCTCGGCGATCCCTGGAACTGGCCGATCCAGAACGATTGCATCCGGATGATGACGCAAGGGCTCGGCGAGCTCGTCGAGGACGGCGTGCTGGCGCCGCTCGATCCGGAGGCCGTGGCTCGGCTCGTCGTCGGTGCGACCCAGCATGCCGCGCAATGGATCGCCCATGCGCCGGAGCCCGAAGCCGCTCTCCGGGCCGCAACCGCAGCCTTCGACGCGATGCTCGACGGACTCTTGCGCAAGAAACCATGAAAAAGGGCGCCGGAGGCGCCCCATTTCTCGATCGACGGACGATCGCGAGTGGCTCGCACCTCAGCGCGGCGCGAGCACCATGACCATCTGGCGGCCTTCGAGCTGCCAGTCGCTTTCGACCTTGGCGATCTCGACGAGGTCAGCCTTGACGCGCTCCAGCACCTTCACGCCGAGGTCCTGGTGGGCCATTTCACGACCACGGAAGCGCAGGGTGACCTTCACCTTGTCGCCCTCCTCGAAGAAGCCCTGCATGGCCTTCATCTTCACGTCGTAATCGTGTTTGTCGATGCCCGGCCGGAGCTTGATTTCCTTGATCTCGATGGTGCGCTGCTTCTTGCGCGCCTCCGATGCCTTCTTCTGCTCGAGAAAGCGGAAGCGGCCGTAATCGAGGATCTTGCAGACGGGCGGAACGGAGTTCGGGGCGATCTCGACCAGGTCGAGACCGGCATCCTCGGCAATCTTCAGCGCGTCGAAGAACGACACGACACCACGGTTGGCGCCAGTATCATCGATGAGCTGGACCTCGCGAACGCCGCGGATGTCGCGGTTCGAGCGAGGACCTTCCTTGGTCGGGGTCGGGGCGGCACGGTACGGACGACGAATGGGGTATTCTCCTGCATTTGGCGCGGTTCGCGCCGTTGGTTCAGACACATTGCACAAAGTCGCGCGTTGTCAATGCATGACGCCGCTGCGGCAGGCATCTCCTACCGCAGATGACGGTCAGCGTCCCAGCAACGCGCAATAGACGTCGAGGGTTTCCGCCACCATCGCCTCGAGCGAGAAATGGCGCTCGACATGGGTCCGTGCCCGGTGCGCCAGAGCTTCGCGGGTAGAAGGCCGCAGATCCAGCGCCTCGCGCAGGCCGGCGGCCAGCGCCGCGGCATCGGCCGGCGGGACACGCCAGCCGGTCCGCTCGCCCGGCGCCACCTGCGGCGGGGCGAGCACGGTTTCGGGCACGGCGCCGAGATCGGAGACGACGACCGGGGTGCCCATCGCCTGCGCCTCGACCGCGACGCGCCCGAAGGCCTCCGGGTCGGTCGATGGCACGGCGACGACCGCCGCAGAGAGCATCGCAGCCGGCATGTCGGTGCAATGTCCAACACGTTTGACCCGGTTTTCCAGCCCCGCCTTGGCAATCAGGGCGTCGAGTTCCCGGACGTAGCCGTCGCGCCCCTGCGCGTCGCCGGCAAGGATGAAGGCGGTGTCGACGTCGCCGGCGTCCCGCATGAGGCGCGCGGCCTCGATCAGCACGCGCTGGCCCTTCCAGCCCGTCAGCCGGCCGGGCAGCAGGACGATGCGCTGGTGCGGCTCGACGCCCCAGGCCTTGCGCAGTGCCTGCACCCGGTCAGCGCCGACCGCAGCCGGGGCGAAGGCCGAGAAATTGGTTCCCCGATTGACGACGCGGACCTTGTCGCGGGCCATCGGATGCTTCGCCAGGATGAGCCCGGCGGTATAGGCGGAGTTGGCGATGACGACGTCACCCCGCGCCATCACCGAATTATAAAGCGTCTTCACCGTCGAGCGGCTGTTGTAGGAGCCGTGATAGGTGGTGACGAAAGGCAGCTTGAGGATCTTCGCGGCGGCGAGCGCGACCCAGGCCGGTGCCCGCGAACGGGCGTGGATCAGCTCGACCTCTTCCTCGCGGCAGAGCATGACGAGCTTGCGGACGTTCAGCGCCATCGCGATCGGATTCTTCGACGCGGCCGGGAACGGCAGCCAGACGCCACCCTTGGCCTGCAGCTCGGCGACGAGACGCCCGCCCTCGGTCGCGACCAGCGCCCGCGCCCCGGCATCGGTCAGCCCCCTGGCGATGTCGACGGCCGTGCGCTCGGCCCCACCCGCTTCCAGCTCCGGAATGATCTGCAGGATCGTGCGCCCGGCGAGCGGGTGCGTTTCGGTCGAAGGCAGTGAAAGATGGGCACCCGGCTTGAAGGACATGCGCTCTTGGTCTGGACTTTCGTTCGGCGAGGCGAATATGCCCCTATCAGATGGTCGCCGCAGCCCTTATTCGCCGCGGTTCCCTGATTCGTCACAGGAGATTTGCCTTGGAGCGCCAGCCCCCGCAATGGCTCGAGGTCGGTGAGACCCCTCGCCGCCTCGCCTTCCTGATGCAGGAGGGCGAGGGCGCGCCCGTAGTCTGGCTCGGCGGCTTCCGCTCCGACATGCGCGCGACCAAGGCCGAGGCGCTGGCCGAATGGGCTCGCGACAACGGCCGGGCCTATCTGCGCTTCGACTATGGCGGGCATGGCGAGAGCGAAGGCGATTTCGGCGACTTCACCCTCTCCGACTGGCTCGGCGATGCGCTCGCGATGATCGAACGCCGCTGCCGGCAGCCCCCCATCCTCGTCGGCTCGTCGATGGGCGGCTGGATCGCCCTGCTGGCCGCACGCAAGCTCTACGGCACGCCGCTGCAGCCGGCAGGGCTGGTGCTGATCGCACCCGCCGTCGACTTCTCCGAGGAATTGATGTGGGCGCAGATGCCCGATGCGATCCGCAAGACGATCCTCGACGCAGGCGTCTGGCTGCGTCCGTCCGAATATTCACCCGAACCGACACCGATCACCCGCGCCCTGATCGAAGACGGCCGCAGGCATCTGATGTTCGGCGGCGAGATCAAGGCGGGCTGTCCAGTCCACATCCTGCAAGGAATGCGGGACCCCGACGTGCCGTGGCGGCAGGCGTTGAAACTGGTGGAGCACCTGAGCGGAGACCCGGTCGTGCTGACGCTGGTCAAGGACGGCGATCACCGTCTGTCGACGCCCGCCGACATCGCCCGGCTGCAGGCGGCGGTCGCCGCGGTGGCGACCGCCGCCTGAATTCCCGATCGCGAGTGATGTCTTCGTCTCGCGCATCAGATGGCTCCGAAAAGTGGATTCCACTTTTCGGTCCGATGCTTAGTGGACGCTGACCATCTTCAGGTCGTGCTCCCAGGCATTGGCGGTCGCAGCCTCGCGCGTGTCGGTCACGAGGATCGGCGCGCCATCAGCCGAGAGCAAGGTGTAAAGGTTGAGGCCGGATTCGATCTTCGGCGCCTGCGGAAAAATCCGCATCAGTTCATCCGAAGTCATCGGCTTGACATAGGCCACCTCGCCGGCACCAAGCGCCGCGAATTCGGCAGGGGTCAGCGGGCTCTCTTGGGTCAAAATCCTGTCCTGTTTCATCGCGCCCTCCTTCAGAGCAGTGCGAATGCGGTTCGATACTGCGCCTTCAATTATGAACAGATGCGTAAACCGCGGACGCACCCTTCAAAACCGGACGATTGCTCGTCCTCTACTCGCGGCTCATGATATCGATACGCCTGACGAGCCTCTCAGGTTCCGGCCTGACCAAATCGATCGCGAGCAGGCCGTTCGATAAATCCGCCCCGAGAACCTGCATGCCGTCCGCGAGCAGGAAGCTGCGCTGGAACTGGCGGGCCGCGATGCCGCGGTGCAGGAACTGCCGGCTCTTGTCGTCGCTCTGGCGGCCACGGATCGTGAGCTGGTTCTCTTCCAGCGTGATCTCGAGCTGCTCGCGCGCGAAGCCGGCGACCGCCAACGTTATCCGCAGACGATCGGGCTCATCCTCGGTCCGGGGCAACCGCTCGATATTGTAGGGCGGGTATCCCTCGCTCGCGCCTTTGGCGACGCGATCCAGCGCGCGTTCGATATCATCGAATCCGAGCAGGAACGGGTGGGACAAGCTAGGCGTACGCGTCATCAACCGAAGCCCCCGAAAGGCGCCTCATGAACCATCGGGACCCGCCGCTGGCAGCATCCCGCGGGCGAAAGGCGAACCCTTCCGCTCGAGCAACATATGGCGAACCGATGACAGGGCTTCAAGAGGCGCTCCCGACGCCTGGAGATCACTCAGAGCACGTCCCGGACACGCGTCAGCGTCGATTCCATATGCCTGCCGATCGCGGCCGAGAGCGCCTGGGCATCGCGCTTCAGCAGCGCCGCCATCATCTCCTCATGCTCGGCAACGGCGCCGGCCCATTTCTCCGGTCCTTCATTGCCGATGAAGCGCAGCCGCTTGATCCGCGATTGCAAGGTCCCGTGCATCTCGACCAGCACCTGATTGCCGGACGCGGCCACCAAGGCGCTGTGGATCGCCTGGTTGAGCTTGAAGTATTCGAGCCGCTCTCGCGCCGCGTAATATTCTAGCATGCGCCGGTGCAGCGCATGGATCGCCTCGATCGTCTCGTCGGACGCCTGCTCACAGGCGATCTGGCCGCCGAGTTGCTCGAGCGCCTTCAGCACTTCGAGCACCTGATAGAGGTCGCGCGCCGAGAACTTGCGGACGACCGCGCCCTTGGCCGGCTGGATCTCGACCAGCCCCTCGCTCGCGAGCGTCTTGATCGCCTCGCGCATGGGTGTGCGCGAGACTCCGAGGAGCGCACCGACCTGCCCCTCGTTGATGCGCTGTCCCGGCTCGAGCCGCCCCTCGATGATCATGTCGCGGACGCGCTCCAGCACCTCGTCATGCAAGGTGCGGCGGGTGATGCGGGGGAAGTCGGTCGCTGCCTCGCTCATCGTGCCGCCATCGGTTCCGGATTGCGCTGGTTTACGCCATGGGCGCCCTGCCCTG
>JARYGW010000095.1:0-15812 GCA_033792295.1 Allobosea sp. | reverse complement strand
GATCCTGCGACCAGCGACGAGCGGGTGCTCGCCGGATTCCGCGAGCGCTTTCCGACCTTAACGGAAAGCGCGGCGGACAGGCTGATCGACGACCCGTCGATCGACCTCATCCTCTGTGCCGCGATCCCCGCCAAACGCTCCGCGATAGCCATCCGCGCCATGCGGGCCGGCAAGGATGTCATGGTCGACAAGCCCGGCGTCACCGACTTCGATCAGCTCGCCTCGGTCGAGCAGGCGGTCGCGGAAACCGGCCGCATCTTCTCGGTCTGCTTCTCCGAGCGGTTCATCGTCCCAGCGACCATCATAGCCGGCAAATTGATTGCTGATGGCGCCATCGGCCGCGTCGTCCAGACGCTCGGCCTCGGGCCCCACCGCTTCAACCGCACGATCCGCCCGGGCTGGTTCTTCGGCAAGCGCCACTATGGCGGCATCCTGGCCGACATCGCCTCGCACCAGATCGACCAGTTCCTGCACTTCACCGGTTCGGACGATGCCGAAATCGTCGCCTCCGGCGTCGGCCATTTCGGCGGGCCGGATGTCTCCGATTTCGAGGATTTCGGCGAGATCCTGCTGCGCAGCGACAAGGCCGGCGGCTATATCCGCGTCGACTGGTTCACAGCCGACGGCCTGCCGACATGGGGCGACGGGCGCCTGACCATCCTCGGCACCGAAGGCACGATCGAACTGCGCAAATATGTCGACATCGCCGGCCGGCCGGGCACCGACCATGTCTTCCTCGTCGACAGGGTTGGCACCCGCCATATCGACGCCTCGCACGAGCCGCTGACCTATTTCCGTGATCTGATTGTGGATATCGGCGCCCGCAGCGAAACCGCCGTCAGCCAGCGCCACACCTTCACCGTCTGCCGCCTCGCGCTCGAAGCACAGGCAAAGGCCGCATGGCTGCCGCGCGGCCTGAAGCGTGCCCCTGAGGAAACGCCATGACACGCAAGCTCGGCATCGCCGTCATCGGCCTCGGCCCCGCCTCGCTACCGCATTCGAAAAGCCTGCTCGACCTCGCGGACCGTGCCGAGGTTCGCTGGGCGGTCAGCCGCACGGCCGACCGCGCCAAGGCCTATTCCGCGCAGTTCCCATTCCCGACCACAACCGATCTCGACGCGGTTCTGACCGATCCCGCTGTCGACGCCGTCATCGTGTTGACGCCACCATCGAGCCATCTTGACGTCTCGGCATTCTGCCTCGAAGCCGGCAAGCATGTTCTCGTCGAAAAGCCGCTGGAGCTGACCAGCGAGCGCGGACAGCGCCTCATCGACACCGCCCGCCGTACCGGGAGGACCTTCGGCGTCACGCTGCAACACCGTTTCCGGCCCGCGAGCCTGCGGCTCAAGGCTGCGCTCGTTTCCGGTGAGCTCGGCAGCATCGAGGCCGCCTTCCTCAATGTGCCCTGGTGGCGCCCGCAGAGCTATTACGACGAACCGGGCCGCGGCACGCTCGCTCGCGACGGTGGCGGTGTGCTGCTGACGCAGGCGATCCATTCGCTCGACCTGTTCCGCTCGCTCGTCGGCGTCTCGAAGGTCGTGGCTGCGCAGGCCCGCACCACCGCGCTGCATCGTATGGAGACGGAAGATTATGTCTCCGCCCTGCTCGAAACGGACGGCGGCGCACCGGCGACCCTGATCACCACCACCGCCGCTTATCCCGGCTATCCCGAGCGCATCGAGATCACTGGCACCAACGGTTTCGCGTCCCTGATCGGCGGCCGGCTCAGCCTCGCCTTTCTCGATGGGCGCGAGGAGATCGTCGAGGCGGAAGGCTCCACCGGCAGCGGCGCCAACATCATGGACTTCCCGCACGACGCCCACCGAGCCGTCATCGCCGATTTCCTCGATGCGATCGAGCAGGGTCGCGACCCGGTCGTCACGGGCGAGGAGGCTCTGGCCTCGCAAAAGCTCGTCGACGATATCCTGCGGGCCGCCCGGCGGAGCACCTGAGCACGGCGGTTCTTGACTTCTCGGCGGATTCCGGCGCTCCAAGGGATGATGCCTGAAAGTCGTTTCGTGAACCGCCCTCATCTCGCCGCCACTGTCCCCGAACACTCTTTCGCTGCCGTCGGAAGCTCCCGATGAGTGTCGTCCTTGCCTGCGATCTCGGCGGCAGCAGTTTCCGCGCTGCACTGATCGACCGGCGCGGTGAAACGCGTGCCGAATGCGCCATTCCCGGCCCAGCCCTCAACGATCATCTCGACCGCTCCGAGGTTGCCGCGGAAGCTTGGTGGGCGCTGCTGCTCCGAGCCGCGGACCGGCTCGCGCAGGAGGAGCCCAGCCTGTTCGCCCGGATCGAAGGCATCGCCATCTGCGGGGTCACGCGTACACAAGTCTTCCTTGGACATGACGGGCGCGAGCTTCGCCCGGCCCTGACCTGGAAGGACGCCCGCGCCGAGGCCGCCGCCACAGGCTTGCGCAAGAAACTGGGCACGCACCCCGAAGCCGGCCGTATCAATGCCTTTCATCCGCTGGCGCGCCTCGCCTGGCTGGCGGAGGCCGAGCCGGAACGGTTTCATGCGCTCGCCCGCGTGCTCGAGCCCAAGGACTATCTGAATTTCCGGCTGACCGGCAGGCAGGCGAGCGACCCGGTCTCGATGGCCCGCCTCGTCGCCTGCGCACAGCCGGCCGGTGAGAGCTCCGCGCTAATCGCACTCGACCTGTCGTCAACCATCATCCCAACGCTCCTCGCCCCTTACGATCGGGTCGATCCCGTCCGCACGGGCTTGCCGGCCCCCTTGGATCGTCTCTCCGGCTTGCCGGTCTTCTGCGGTTGCAACGACACCTGGGCGGCGGTCGCCGGGCTGGGGGCATTGCGGACGGGCTACGCCTACAACATCTCCGGCACGACCGAGGTGCTGGGCGTGCTCGGCCCGGAGGAAGTCGAGGCCGAAGGCTTGATCACAGTCGATTGGGGCGGCCTCTGGCATCTCGGCGGGCCGAGCCAGAACGGCGCCGATACCGCCGCCTGGCTGGCGGAGCTGCTCGGCAATTCGGGCAGCGTCGGAGCACATATCGAAGCACTGCTGGCCGGCCGGCGCCATCCGCAGCCGCTGATTTTCCTGCCCTATCTCCAGGGCGAGCGCGTGCCCTATTGGAACCCGAACCTGCGCGGCGCCTTCATCGGCCTCAGCCGCCAGCATGGACCGACCGATCTCGCCTATGCCGTGCTGGAAGGCGTCGCCTGCCTCAACCGCATCGTGCTGGAACGGGCCGAGGCGGCACTTGGCCAGCCGGTCGGCGAGATCCGTTTCGGTGGCGGCGCCGCTGCGAATTCGGTCTGGGCCCAGATCAAGGCCGATCTCTGCGGCCGCTCGGTCGTCGTCGGCAATGCCAGGGAACCGGGCCTGCTCGGTGCCGCGATCATCGCCTGGACCGGGCTCGGCCATTTCGCATCGCTCACCGCCGCACAAGATGCGCTCGTCAGCATCGCGCAACGTTATGATCCCAGGCCGGATCGGAAAGCCGCCTATGACGCGCTCTACGCGCTCTATCGGCGCAGCGAACAGGCGCTCGCGCCGATTTCGGCCGACCTTGCAGCTCTGGCGCAGAATCCCGGCCCTTTACCGGGGCTCGCTGGTGCCGGGACAGCTCCTTAAGGAACTCGCTTCATGACCGCCACCCTCCCCGATCTCGTCACGAGCACCCGCAATGGACAAGCTCCCGTCACGCTTCTGACCGGCGCCTCCGGCGGCATCGTTGGCGCGCTGGCGGTCATCCTCGCACGTGCCGGGCACCGTCTCGTGCTGTCGGGGCTCGAGCAGCCGGGCCTCGATACGGTTGCCGCCGAGGTCACCGCCGCGGGCGGCGAGGCCATCACGCTCGCCGGCGATCTGCGGGAGCGCAACTTCGCCCATAGGCTCGTCGATCTCGCCGTCGTGACCCATGGCCGCCTCGATCATCTCGTGACGGGCGCCGGTGCCTCGCGCCCGGTGCGGATGATCGAGATGGAGGATGAGGAATGGGACAGGCTCGTCGACCTCAACCTCTCGGCCGTCTTCCGCATATCAAAGGCCGCCGCGCGGCAGATGATCGCGCAGGGGGAAGGCGGGGCTATCGTCCACATCTCCTCGATCGCCCACAGCAATGGCGGCGCCAATCTCGCCTATGGCTCGGCCAAGGGCGGCGTCGCGACCCTCACCTACGGCATGGCGCAACAGCTCGGCCCGCATGGAATCCGCGTGAATGCAGTTGCGCCCGGCATTATCGATACGCCAATGGTGCGCAACGGATTCGCCCAGCAGTTCAACGCGCTGGTCGAGGGCGCGGCGCAGCGGACGCCGCTGGGAAGACTGGGACGGCCCGAGGATGTCGCCAACGTGATCGCATTCCTGCTTTCGGAGGGCGCCGCCTTCGTCACCGGCGCGCTGATCCCGATCACCGGCGGTATCGAGATCCTGTCGCCGATCTCGACCATCGCGAAGGGAGCCTGAGCCGGATGGGGGGCCTCCACCTGCGCGAATTGATCGGCCGTTACGGCACGGCGATCGCCGGGCTGGCGCTGATCCTGTTCTTCCTGATCTTCGCGCCGAACTTCGCCACGACGACCAATATCGTCAACGTGCTGAAGGATACGAGCTTCCTCGCCATCCTGGCGCTCGGCTTCACGCTTGCCTTCACCGTGGCGGAGCTCGACTTGTCCGTCGCCGAGGTCGCGAGCCTCGCAGCGGTGGTCTGCGGCTGGCTGGTTCACTTGCACTATCCGCCAGCCGTAGCGGTCGCAGCGGCTTTGGCCGTCGGCATCGTGTTCGGCACCCTCAACGGCTTCGGCGTGACGCGGCTACGCATTCCCTCGCTGATCATGACGCTGAGCACTGGCGCCATCGCCCGCGGCTGCGCCTTCATGATCACCCAAGGCGTCGCCTTCACCGGGCGCTGGCCGACCCAGTTCACCGGGCTGGCGCGCGGCTACACCTTCGGTATCCCCAATCTCGTGCTCTGGCTCATGGGCACCACGCTCTTCGCCTGGGGCCTGGTCAAATGGACCCGCACCGGCGCTCATATGGTCGCAACCGGCGAGGCGGACGAGGCGGCGCGGCTCGCCGGCATCGAGACGGCGCGGATGAAGCGCATCGGCCTGCTGCTCGCCGGGTTCCTCGCAAGCATCATGGCGGTGCTGCTCGCCGCCAACCTGTCCTCGGCCGCGCCGAACATGGCCGGCGACTACCTGCTCTATGCCATCGCCGCCGTGCTGCTCGGCATGACGATGTTCGAGCCCGGCAAGCCCAACGTGCCCGGCACGGTCTTCGCAGCGCTGGTGCTCAAGGTACTCGGCAACGGCTTGGTGCTGCTCGGCGCCGCCTATTACGTTCAGGACATCATGCTCGGCGCGATCATGATCGGCTCGGTCGCCTTCTCGGCCAGTGCGATCCGGAAGGTGGCGTTCAAGGTCTGAAATCCAGGGTCTCCGGTTAAAGAAACAGCAGAGGGGAGTTCACATGTTCGGTTTGCGCAAAATGCTGGTCGCGGCGGCCGCGCTCCTGGCGCTCGGCCAATCGGCCAATGCCTTTGAGCTCGGCATCATCGGCTTCCAGTTCTCGTCGGAGACGCATGCCCGCGTCGCCAACGCGGCGGCGGCCGCCGCCAAGGCCAAGGGCTGGAACGTCACGCTGCTGAATTCGGAAGGCGCACTGCCCAAGCACGCCGAGCAGTTCGACGCGCTGATCGCCAAGAAGGTCGACGCCATCATCATCGCCATGGGCAAGCCGGTCGAGGCCGATGCCCAGTTCAAGGCGGCCAAGGACGCCAAGATTCCGGTCATCACCGTGCAATCCGGTTCGAGTCCGCATGCGCTCTTCGACATCCAGTCGAACGAGTACAAGATCGGCGCCGACGCTGCGCTCTATCTGCTCGGCCAGCTCGGCTATCAGGGCAATATCCTGACGGCTCGCTTCGACCTCAACGTCGCCTCGCGCATTCGCGGCAAGGTCCTCGACGTGGTCCTGGCCGAGAACCAGGCGGTGAAGGACATCGGCAAATTCTCGATGGCCCGCACCCAGAGCTGGCGCGACGATGTCCGCTCCGGAATGCAGGCGCTGCTCCTGCAGAACCAGGGCAAGGTCAACGGCATCTGGGCCTCCTTCGACGGGCAGGCCTACATCATCGATGACCTGCTGCAGGCTCAGGGCGTGAAGAAGGGCGAGATTCCGCTCGTCTCGGTCGATGGCGGTCAGGAGAGCTTCGAGCGCATCGCCGATCCGAACTCGACCTTCACGGCGACGGTGTCGATCCCCTTCGAGGAGATGGGCAAGAAGGCGGTCGACGCGATCCAGACCATCGTCGTCGACAAGAAGCCAAAGGAGGCGGTGGCGAGCGGCCCCTATCTCTTCATGGACGCGGTGCTGGTCGACAAGAACAACGTCCAGCAGTTTTTGAAGAAGTGAGCACACGACCTCATGCTCGGCGTCCTGCGCACCCCGAGCATGAGAGCTGACCGCACCGACCATTCTAATGGGCAGGCCATGACCGATCCTACCCCCCTCCTCTCGCTGCGCGGCATCGGCAAGAGCTACGGCGCCGTCGTGGCCGTGCGCGAGGTCGATCTCGATATCTTCCCTGGCGAGGTGGTCGCGCTGTGCGGCGACAACGGCGCCGGCAAGTCGAGCCTGATCAAGGTGATCTCAGGCGCCGAGGAGGCGACGAGCGGCACCATCAGCATGCGGGGAAAACCGGTCGTCTTCGGCTCGCCGCATGATGCGCTTAGCCATGGCGTCGCGACGATCTACCAGGATCTGGCGCTGGCCCCACGCCTCTCCATTGCCCAGAACGTCTTCATGGGCTCGGAGCTGACCAAGCCCGTTCTGCTGCCCTTCCTGCGCGTCCTCGACAAGAAGCGGATGATCGCGGAATCGCAGCGCTACCTTTCGCAGCTCTCCGCCGCCGTCACCGACATGACCCGCCCGGTCGAGCGGCTCTCCGGCGGCCAGCGTCAGGCGGTCGCGATTTCGCGCGCGCTACGCTGGAACGCCGAGATCATCATCATGGACGAGCCGACAGCGGCGCTCGGCGTCAAGGAAAGCGCGCTCGTCCTCGACCTCATCCGCAAGCTCAAGGTCGACGGGCGCACCGTCATCCTGATCAGCCACAACATGCGCGACGTCGTGGCGCTGGCCGACCGCGTCGTCATCATGGGCGCGGGCCGCAAATACGTCGACCGGCCGCTCGGCGACCTCCAGCCCGACGACATCGCCCATATGATCATGGCCGGCAACGCCAAGGCGGCCTGATGCGCGAAACCATCGTCATCGACACCGATCCGGGGCAAGACGACGCCGTCGCGCTGCTCCTCGCTTTCGCCAGCCCGAGCGAAATCGATCTCAAGGCGATCACCACCGTCGCCGGCAATGTCCCGGTCACGCAGACCACGGCGAATGCCCTGCGCATCCGTGACCTCGGCAAGCGTGGCGATGTTCCGGTCTATCGCGGCGCGGAGGGGCCGCTTCTCCTCCCGCTCGAAACCGCCGAATTCGTCTGCGGCCCTGACGGCCTTGCCGGCGCAAACCTCCCCGCCCCGGCCAGTGAAGCGGCAACCGGCCACGCCGTACAGGCGATCATCGATCTCTGCCGTGCCGCGCCCGCCGACGGCATCACGCTCTGCCCGCTGGGACCGCTGACCAATCTGGCGCTGGCCTTCCGGCTCGCGCCGGACATCCTGCCCAAGGTAAAGCGCATCGTGCTGATGGGCGGCGCCATCGGGCTCGGCAACATCACGCCGGCCGCCGAATTCAATGCCTATGTCGACCCGCACGCAGCCGCGATCGTCTTCGGCTGCGGCCGGCCGATCGTGATGTTCGGCCTCGGCGTCACGCTGCAGGCCATAGCCAGCCACGACCAGATCGCCCGCATCGGCACGCTCGGCAACGCGGCAGGGCGAGCAGTGCACGGCATGCTGACTCGTCCGCGGCCCGGCGGCCTCGGCAGCGACGGCCACCCGATGCACGACCCTTGCGTGATCGCCTGGCTGCTCTGGCCGGAACTCTTCGAAGGTCGCGCCTGTTTCGTCACGGTCGAGACAGGCGAGGGGCCTCTCCGCGGCCGCACCACCATCGACTGGAACAACCGGCTGAAGCGCGAGGCCAATGCCCATGTCGTCTCGGCCGTGAAGGCCCATGAGTTGTTCGAGCGGATGATCGAACGCCTCGCTACCCTGCCATAGATCGCCGCGCGTCCTGCCGGACGCGAGAACGGCGATCGATACATGTGTTGTCACATCGGATTTTTCCGAAAAGTGGATTCCACTTCTCGGTCCGATGCTATGAAAGGATCGCTCCATGCCGCATTTCGTTGAAGCGCTGCAGCAGGAGGCCGCCGACGCCATCGCGCAGATGCAGGAAACGGCGCTCAGGGCCCGCCACGCCCATGCCCACGCCGAACTGATGCGCCACATGCTGACCACGGCCCGCAAGGTGAAGGACAAGCCCAGGGCCGAGGCGGTCGAGGCCGTGGTGCGGGAATGGATGGACGCCTGGAACCTCGCTCGCACCGATTGGCCGCATATCGCCCGCGAGATGGAGACCTTCACCGAGGCCTTCCACGATTATGCGAACGATCCGAGCGACACCCATGACGAGCGGCTGCGCGAGGCCTGCGCCGCGCTCGAGATCGTGCTGGAGAAAGAGGGCACCTCGATCTCCGACCAGATGGCCTTCCGTTCGCAATGCGCCCATGGCTGGTGGGAACTGGTGAAGCCGGTTCCCGCCGATCTGCCCGGGCGCAAGCCGAGGCCCTCCGTACCTGGACCTGAACCCGGCAAAGCATTCTGGGAAGCCGGCTGCGCGGATTTTTGCCGATAGCACGCGGCAGCGTCATCAAACGCCATCATCCCGCCGCAGCGAAGCGGAGAACCGGGCTCCATACCTGAGCATCGCCGAAAAAGGTTCAGGCATGGATCCCGGTCGGACCCGGGATGACCGCGTGTTCCAGCGTAAGGCCGGAATAGCGTCCTCAGCTCTCGACGAACTGCATCCGATGCAGCCTGGCATAGGCGCCATCGCGCGTCAGCAGATCGTCATGGCTGCCAGTCTCGACGATCTTACCTTCGTCCATCACCACGATCAGGTCGGCCTCGCGGATGGTCGAAAGCCGGTGCGCGATGACGAGTGTCGTGCGCCCCTTCATCAGCGTCGCCAGCGCCTGCTGAACGAGGCGTTCGGATTCGGTATCGAGCGCGCTGGTCGCCTCGTCGAGCAGCAGGATCGGCGCATCCTTCAAGATCGCGCGGGCGATGGCGATGCGCTGGCGCTCGCCGCCCGAGAGCTTGTGGCCGCGTTCTCCCACCGAGGCGTCGTAGCCGCCCGGCATCGCCATAATGAAGTCATGGGCCGCCGCTGCCCTGGCCGCCGCGACGATCTCGGCTTCGCCCGCGTCCGGCCGTCCGAAGGCGATATTAGCGCGCACCGTATCGTCGAAGAGCACGACGTCCTGGCTGACCACGCCGATCTGGTGGCGCAGGCTCGCCAGGGAAACGTCGCGCAGATCCTGCCCGTCGATCTCGATGCGCCCTTCGGTCGGATCGTAAAGCCGCGGCACCAGCGCGAGCAGTGTCGACTTGCCCGAGCCGGAACGGCCGACCAGCGCCGTGGTCTTGCCCCCGCGCGCCACGAGGTCGATTCCTTCGAGCGCGCGCTGGTCCTCGCGATAGCGGAAACGCAGATTCCGGAAGGTGATCCCGCCAGCGGCGACGGCAAGCGGTTGCGCATCCCGCCGGTCGACAATCTTCGGCTTCTCGTCAAGCAGAGCGTAGTAGCGTTTCAGCGAGGCCCCTGCCTCCTGCACGATAGCGTTGAGATTGCCGAGCGAGCGCATCGGCTGAGCGGCCAGCAGCAGCGCCGAGACATAGCCTGTGAAATCGCCGACGGTCGACGATCCCGAAGTGATCCGCACGCCGATCGCAGCCAGCACGCCGGCGACGGCCATGCCGCCTCCGACCTCGAGCAGCGGGTCGAGCCGGCCGCGCGCATTGGCCGACTTCATCTTGAGCGCCCGGATCGTCTCGAAGGCGCTGGCGGCGCGCTGCTTCAGATAGGGTTCCAGCGAATCGGTCTTGGCGACACGCGCGCCCTGCAGGCTCTCGGTGACGAGGCTCGCCATGATGCCCGTCTGCTCCTGCTGGGAATTCGCCATACGCCTGAGTTTCTTGCCGATCCGGCCGATCGGATGGGCGATCACGGGCGCGATCAGCAGCACCACCAGCGTCATCTGCCAGTCGATCCACAATAGCGCGCCGATCAGCGCGATCGCCGTCACCACGTCGCGGATGGCGATGTTGACGATGCGCGTCAGAGCCTCCTTCACGAAGGTGAAGTCGGTGGTGAAGCGCTGTGTCAGGGAGGCCGGGTTTTCCTTCTGGAGCTGCGCAAGATCGGCGTCGATCAGGTGCCCGTAGAGCTCCGTCTGCATGTCGGCCTCGATCCGGCTGACGACATTGTTGGTCATCACCGTCTGGGCCAGCAGCGAAAAGCCCTTGATCGCGGTGACCATGACCACCACGGTTGCGACCGCGTTGATCACGCCGATATCGTAGTTGATCGATTTCGAGACGAGGCGCTCCATGCGCCGCACGAAACCGGTCGATTCGGCCGTCAGCGGGTCGGCGAAGGCGTCGAAGGCCGCCTTGATTAGGAGCGGATAGAAGCTCGTCGTGGCCGCGATGACCACGACCAGCGCCAGGATCATCGCCATCTGCGGCAGGTAACGGCTGATCTGCTCGCGCCAGACACGGGCGAAGAGCACAAGGGTGTCGTCGGTGACGCGGCCGATCTTCATGGGCCGCGCCCTACCATGCCGGATCGCCAAGCGCCACTGGCGCATGGCGCGAAGAAGCGAAGGGGTCTTGCTCCCGACACGAAGCTGTCATCCCATGGGCGGAACGACTCAGGAGACTCCATGCCTTCATCCCCGCCGGCGCAGCCGGGCCAGAGCTTCGCCGAAATCGACACGCCCGCGCTGGTGCTGGACCTCGATGCCTTCGAGCGCAACCTCGTCGTCATGGCTGCTTTCAGCGAGGCTCACGGGATTCGCCTGCGTCCTCATGCCAAGACACATAAGAGCCCGGAGATCGCGCTGCGGCAGATCGCCCATGGCGCTGTCGGCCAGTGCTGTCAGAAGGTCTCGGAAGCGGAAATCCTCGTTGCCGGGGGCGTCGGTGATGTGCTGGTGACCAACGAGATCGCCAGCCCCGCCAAGCTCGATCGTCTCGCCATCCTCGCCCGCACGGCGCGGATCGGCCTCTGCGCCGATCACCCTGACGGCGTACGCGATGCGGCCGAGGCGGCCGCACGCCACGACGTGGTACTGGACGTGATGGTCGAGATCGATGTCGGCGGCCGCCGCTGCGGTGTCGCACCGGGTGAGGCGGCCGTCCGCGTCGCCGAGGCGGTGGCGCGCTCGAACACGCTGCGCTTCGCTGGCCTGCAGGCCTATCACGGCGCCGCCCAGCATATGCGCTCCATCGACGAGCGCAGCGAAGCCATCGAGCGCGCCGGGCTCGCAGCGCGCAACACCGCCGAACGCCTCGCCCAGGCGGGCCTCGAATGTCCGATCATCAGCGGCGCCGGCACCGGCACCTATGAACTCGAGACGCAGTCGGGCGTCTGGAACGAATTGCAGTGCGGCTCCTACATCTTCATGGACGCAGATTACGCCCGCAATCGTCAGGCCGACGGTTCGCCCTTCCGCAGCTTCGAACATTCCCTGTTCGTCCTCGCGGGCGTGATGAGCAAGCCCGTGCCCGACCGCGCCATCGTCGATGCCGGGCACAAGAGTGCGGCTGTCGATTCCGGCATGCCGGTGCCGTTCCAGCGCGAGGGCGCAATTTATACCAAGCCCTCTGACGAGCACGGCATCCTGACCGGCGATCCGATCGCCCTCCCGCATCGCGGCGACCGCATCCTGCTGGTCCCGGGCCATTGCGATCCGACCGTGAACCTGCACGACTGGTATGTCTGCGTGCGCGGCCTGCACGGCCCGGACGCTCATGTCGAAGCGGTCTGGCCGGTCGCTGCGCGCGGCGCCGTGACCTGACGCATCGGCCCGAAAAGCGGGAACCGGTTTTCAGGAACGGCCGAGGCGGCTTCGAAAGCCCTAATGCTGGCCGAGCTTACCCTGCAGCTGGCAACGCCAGCAGCGCGGATGACGCGCCAGCTCGGCCTCGTTGCAGAAAGCGTCGGTCACTGGTCCCGTGGCAACCGCCGCGATATCGGGGCGGAGCACTGCACTCGCTGGAGAAACGAGAGGGCGCATCGACCCGTCGGTCGAACGCGACCGTGCGGGCAGAACTGTCGATCACCTCGCTCTGATGCGCGGCACGTCTCTGCCGCTGTCCGACGAAAACTGGGGCTGGCCGGTCGCGCCTTTCAGTGAAGCGGCACCCGATCGCGAAACCGCGCACCACCTCTGCGCCTGGCACGATTTCCGCTGAGCAAAGCGTTCCTTAAGGCCGCCAACCACCTTCCGCGACAGGCGCCGCCTCCTTGGCCTCCTCGCGGCGCGCCTCCTCGACCACGGCAAAAACCGCGCGCAGCGCCGCATCGACGCCCTCGCCCGAGGCCGCCGAGAGGATGATCGGCATGCGCTTCGCCGCCCTCTTCAGGCGCGCGACCTGTTCCTTGAGCAACTCCGGCGACAGCGCATCGACCTTGGAAAGCGCGACGATTTCCGGCTTGTCGGCCAGGCCCTCACCATAGGCCTCGAGCTCCTCGCGCACGATCTTGTAGGCCTTGCCGGCGTGCTCGCTGGTGCCCTCGACCAGATGCAGAAGCACGCGACAGCGCTCGATATGTCCCAGGAAGCGGTCGCCGAGGCCGTGGCCTTCATGCGCGCCCTCGATCAGGCCGGGAATATCGGCCAGCACCATCTCGTGCCCATCGACGCGCACGACGCCGAGGCCGGGATGCAACGTGGTGAAGGGATAATCCGCGATCTTGGGCTTGGCTGCCGTCACCGTGGCGAGGAAAGTCGACTTGCCGGCATTCGGCAGGCCGACGAGCCCTGCATCGGCAATGAGCTTGAGCCGGAGCCAGACCCAGCGCTCCTCGCCCGGCAGACCGGGATTGGCATGGCGCGGCGCCTGGTTGGTCGAGGTCTTGAAATAGGCGTTGCCGAAACCGCCATTGCCGCCCTTGCACAACACGAATCGCTGACCCGGCTCGGTCAGGTCCGCGATCTTCGTCTCGCCATCCTCGTCGAGAATTTCGGTGCCCGGCGGCACCTTCAGCACTACTGCCGGCGAATTGGCGCCATGGCGGTCCTTGCCCATACCGTGCTCGCCGGTCTTGGCCTTGAAATGCTGCTGGTAGCGGTAGTCGATCAGCGTGTTCAGGCCCTGCACGCATTCGACGACGATGTCGCCGCCGCGCCCGCCATCGCCGCCATTGGGACCACCGAACTCGATGAATTTTTCGCGACGGAAGGAGACGCAGCCGGCGCCGCCGTCACCCGCCTTCACATAGATCTTGGCCTGGTCGAGGAATTTCATGGGTTCTCACTAGTGATCGCAAGGCGCAAGGGCAATGAGTCGCGTCACGCCGCCAGCCGGAAAGCGCTCATTTCCTCGCGAAGCGCATCTGCGAAGCGCTGGGCCGCCAGTCCTGGATGCGGCGCCATGATGAGCCCCACCGTGAGCTCGAACAGAGGCGGAAGCCCCTCCGCGGTACCGAGGCGGCGCAGCGAAGACGGTACCGCGCTCTCCGTAATGGCCGTGACGCAAAAACCGCCCTCAACCGCCGAGAGCACGCCGGAGGTGTGCGAGCAGGAGAAGACCAGCCGATAGGCCTTGCCGGCACCGTTCAGAGCGGCGAGGACGCGCGAACGCGCCCGGCAGCCTTCCGAAAACAGGGCGAGCGGCAAGGTCTCCTGCAGCTCCGGCCGATGTCCCCGCGCCGCGACCCAGATCATCGGCTCGCGCCGCAGGACCTCGCCCACGGGGCGGTTGGGATCCTGCGACACCACGGCGAGGTCGAGCTCGCCGGCCTTGAGCGCCGGTTCGATCCGCTTCGACAGATCGCAATGCACCTCGAGCTCGACTTTCGGATGCTCGACGGCGAAACGCGCGATCAATGGCCTGAGATAGGCGTCCATGTAATCGTCGGGCACGCCGATGCGCAGGCGCCCGGACGGCGTCTCGCCACCGAGATCGGCCAGCGCCTCGCGCTCGACGGCGAGCAACCGCCTTGCATGGGCGATCAGCCGCTCGCCGGCATCGGTCGGGGTGACGCCACGCCGCGAGCGCTCCAGCAGCTTATGGCCGAGCTGGTTCTCCAGGTCCTGGATGCGCACCGAGATCGCCGATTGCGTGCGGCCGAGCCGCGCGCTCGCGGCCGTGAAGCCACCGGTCTCGGCGACGGCGACCAGCATTCCGAGCGCAGCCAGATCGAAATGGCCGTTCATCATGTGCCTCCGTGAGACGCAGATCATCCATCGATTTTAAGAATGATTAAATCAGTATAATCCGTTTTTCCGATACGAGAAAGCACTCTATAGGAAAGCGAGAAGCGGCAGGCCGGCCGATGCGGGAAGGCGAAGGAAGCCCTCCGGGTCAGGCTGCCGGATAGAAACAGTTCGCCATGTCCGCCCCCGCCATTCCTGTCCGCCCGACCTCGCCGGCGCTCGCCATGTTCGTCGCCCTGTTTGCGGGCGCGACCTTCATCGGCTTCTCGGGCATCTTCGTGCGCCTGGGCGATGTCGGCCCGGCTGCGGCCGGCTTCTGGCGAATGCTCTTCGCCATGCCGGTCCTGGTCGCCTGGACCACCTTCGAGCGCCGCAAGCCTCAGGGTGCCGCCCCGCCGGACCGTGGCGCTTTTGCTGCGATCGCGCTCGCGGGCCTGATGTTCGGCATCGACGTCGCGCTCTTCAACGCCTCGCTCGGATTCACGACGATCGCCAACGCCTCGCTGCTCGGCAATCTGGCTCCGGTCGGCGTCGTGCTCGGCGGCTGGCTTATCCTCGGCGACAAGCCCTCGCGCCGCATCCTCGGCGCACTGATGCTGGCGATCGCCGGCGCGCTGCTGCTCGTGCTGCCGAAGTTCACCGGCAATCCCGCCGCCTCCGGCAATCTCTTCGGAGATTCCCTCGCCTTCGGCGCGGCGATGTCCTACGCCGCCTATATTCTTGCCGTCGGCCGGGCGCGCAACCATGCCGATGCCGGGCTGGTCAGCCTGATCTCCAGCCTCGTCTGTGCCGTTTTCTGCCTCATCGCCGCGTTGCTGCTGCACGAACAGATCATCCCGATGAGCCTGCAAGGCTGGCTCGCGGTGATCGGGCTCGGCCTCGTTTCGCATGCGCTCGGCCAGGGGCTGATCACGCTCTCGCTCGGCAGCTACGGCGCCGGCGCCGCCTCGCTCGTCATGGTCTGGCCGGCGCTGGTCAGCGTGCTGGCGGCCTGGGCGCTCTTCGGTGAGCAGCCGACGCCGGTGCAGGCCTTCGGCGGCGTCGCCATTCTCGCCGCGGTGCTGCTGGTCCGGCGCGGCTGAGCCCGAAGCATTTTCAAGCGAAATGGGCACCGGTTCGCATGAAGAAAATGCGATACAGTCGAAATCAAGCTGCGGCCTTGACGCCGTAGTGCAGGATCACGGTGCCATTCTTCAGCGGGCGGGCCGCGATCAGCGCGAAGCTGCGCTTGTCAGGGCTGGCCTTGAACAGCGGCGTGCCCTGCCCGATCGTGACCGGCGCGACGGCGATCATGATCTCGTCGACCAGCCCGGCCGCCAGCAGCGACTCGGTCAGCTCCGCGCTGCCGAAGACATAGATGTCCTTGCCCGGCGCGGCCTTGCGGCGGGCGATCTCGCCCGTGATATCGGCCGTCACCGTCGTGTT
>JARYGW010000094.1:0-15835 GCA_033792295.1 Allobosea sp. | reverse complement strand
GGCATTTTCACGACGTCACACCGTTCCAACATGGCGGCGGCATGGCATGAACCCGATGAGCCCGCACCGGGTCGGAAGCCGATACCCAGGTCATGCAATGCCGCCGCGCTGGAACACTCCCCGGCTTGCGACCATGCGCCCCTGTTTTGGAATCGTTCCGATGTGATATGAAGCCGACATGCCGCTGCCGCCCCCGTTCCGCCTCGGGCGAGCCGCGACGTCGTCATTTGAGGCATTGCCATGGAATCCCGGGTCGTCAGGCCGTTTCCCTCCCCCGAGTCGCGTCAGAACGAGGCTCCGGCCGCCCCTTCGCTGGGCCTGACGCGCCGCATGCGCCGCAACCGCAAGGCTGAGTGGTCGCGCCGGCTGGTGCGCGAAAACCTGCTGACGACGGACGACCTGATCTGGCCGATCTTCCTGATGGACACGGCCGAGGCCCGCACCCCGGTCGAGTGGATGCCCGGTGTCGATCGGCTGAACATCGACGAGGCAGTCCGGCAGGCGGCAGAGGCGGCAGAGCTCGGCATCCCCGCCATCGCCCCTTTTCCCTATGTCGAGAAGGCACTGCGTGACCCAACCGGCTCGGAGGCGCTCAATGCCGAGAACCTGATGTGCCGCGCCGTACAGGCCATCAAGAAGGAGGTGCCGCAGATCGGCATCATCTGCGACGCCGCACTGGATCCCTATACCTCGCATGGCCATGATGGCGTCATGGATGGCGAGCGTATCCTGAACGACGCTTCCGTCGCGATCCTGGTCCGGCAAGCGCTGGCGCTGGCCGATGCCGGCGCCGACGTCATCGCCCCCTCCGACATGATGGACGGGCGGGTCGCGGCGATCCGGGAGGCGCTCGACGCCAGCGGCCATGAGGATGTGCAGATCATGGCCTATGCGGCCAAGTATGCCTCCGCCTTCTACGGCCCGTTCCGCGATGCGATCGGCACCAATGCGACGCTGATCGGCGACAAGCGTACCTACCAAATGGACCCGGCCAATACGGACGAAGCCATCACCGAGGTCGCGCTCGATCTCGAGGAAGGCGCCGACATGGTCATGATCAAGCCCGGCCTGCCCTATCTCGACGTGGTAGCGCGGGTGAAGGACCATTTCCGGGTACCGACCTTCGCCTATCAGGTCTCCGGCGAGTACGCGATGCTGATGGCGGCGGTGCAGAACGGCTGGCTCGACGGCGACAAGGCAATGCTGGAAAGCCTGCTCGCCTTCAAGCGCGCGGGTGCCGACGGCGTGCTGACCTATTTCGCACCGCGCGTGGCGAAAAAGCTGAAGGCGGGGTGAATTTTCCCGCTCCGGACGGTGCCGGCTCGTTCGGCAAACCTCTCGGAACTCTTCCGCTTCGCCGGAAAACGGCTACGATTTGAGCATGACGACAGATGAGAGCCAGAGCTTCCTGGCGCTGCTGAAGGCTGATCTGCGGACAGCGATGCGAGCGCGCCAATCCGCCGAAATCACCGTCCTGCGTGAATTGATCGCTGCGATCGACAATGCCCAGGCAGTTCCGGTCGGCGACCGGCACGATACCTATGTGCTTCACGCCTTCGGCGACGCTGCGGTCGAAGTCCCGCGCAAGGCGCTGAGCAAGGATGAGCTGCACCAGCTGGTCGAAGCCGAAATCCGCAGCCGCAATGACGCGGCAGAGGCTTGTCGCGTGCATGGGCGCGAAGACAAGGCTCGGGATCTGTCTCATGGAGCAGAGATCCTGAGCCGTTATCTCATCCACCCGGTTTGAGCCAGCCGCGGATCGCCCCTTCCCAAGCCATGTTTCAAACGGCGCAGGCAAGCGCTACCGTCGCGCTCGCATGCGCCCGCTCCTTCTGTCGATTCTGGCCGTTGTCCTCGTCACTCTCGCCGGCTGCGGCGAGGGCTTCGACACCGATCAGACACGGCTGTGCCGGCAGGCGATCCCGCCCCTCAACCCGCCGGGCGCGCATATCGAGATCGAACGCGTGACGACCGGCCCGGTGCGGCGGGCGCTGCGCCTGCTCTACCGGGTGCAACTCGGTGACGGGGTGGCGCGCCATCGCAGCATCGACTGCCTGTTCGGCACGGAAGGCAACGGCCTCGGGCGGCCGACGCTGATCGGCATCGCCTCGGACGGGCGGCCGATGGCCGATGCCAGCTTCTATTTCCTGCGCCGCTTCTACTTGGAAGACCGCAGCGAACCGCCGCCCGACCCCGCCGTCACCTCGGCCGAGGGGCTGCCGGCCGTGCCGCCCGTCCTCGCCTATGGCCTGCAACAGGGGCTCAGCAGCCTGCCTTCGGCGGCGATCTATAGCCTGCTCGCAGCCGCCTATGCGCTGGTCTACGGTCTTACCGGGCGGATCATCCTCTGCTTCGGGGAATTCGCCGCGCTCGGGGCATTGGCGTCCGTGGTCGGCGTCGCGCTCCTGCTCTCGCTGTCGATCTCGACGCCCGTGACGGGGCTGGCCGTCGCCTTCACCGTGGCGATCCTGGTCTCGGCGCTGCACGGCTTCGCCATGGGCCGCTTCGTGCTGCGCCATCTCGAGCGAGCCAGCGGCCAGCAGATCCTGATCGCGACGATCGGGCTCGCCATCGCGATGTCCGAATATCTGCGCCTCGCCCAGGGGCCGCAACTGCGCTGGCTGCCGCCGGTGTTCAACACGCCCGTCCGGCTCGTCCATGCCGGCGATTTCATCGTGACGCTCAACCCGCTCGCGACCTTCCTGACCTTTGTCGGCCTCGGCGCCGCGCTCGGCCTCGTCCAGCTCATCCGCAGCACCGCCTATGGCCGGGCGTGGCGGGCGGTCTCCGAGGACGAGCGCACGGCAGCGCTGTTCGGCGTCGACCCACGCGCCGTCCGCGACATCGCCGTCATCATCGCCTGTGCGCTCTGCGGCATGGCGGGCGTCATCATCACGGTGATCTATGGCGGCATGGGCTTCGCAGGTGGCTTCTCGCTCGGCCTCAAGGCGCTGGTCGCGGCCATTCTCGGCGGCATCGGCTCGGTGCCGGGCGCGGCGCTCGGCGGGCTGTTCATTGCCGGTTTCGAGGCGGTCTGGTCGGCGACGCTGCCGATCGAACAGCGCGACCTCGCAGTCTATCTGCTGCTCGCCATCGTGCTGATCTGGCGCCCCGGCGGCTTCTTCGGCGACGGCGAATTGACGCCGCGACAGGTTTGACGACAGCTAGAGCATTTTCGAGCGAAGTGGACACCGGTTCGCGTGAAGAAAATGCGATAAAACAAAGATGTAGAGGATTTCCGTATTTCGAAGAAGCGCGGAAATTCTCCACCCCGAAAGCACGGACGCATCATGACCGAGACCTTCGCGATCACGCCCGAGGACATCGACGCCGCCGCCCGGCGGATCGAGGGCCATGTGCTGCGCACACCGCTGGTGCCGGCGCCACGCCTTTCCGAGCTCACCGGGGCCGAAGTGCTGGTGAAGCATGAGAATATGCAGGCGACCGCCTCCTTCAAGGAGCGCGGTGCGGTCAACAAGCTGCTTTCGCTGAGCGAAGCCGAGCGCAAGCGCGGTGTCATCGCCATGTCGGCCGGGAATCATGCCCAGGCCGTGGCCTATCACGCCAAGCGCTTCGGCATTCCCGCGACCATCGTGATGCCGGAGACGACGCCGCTGGTGAAGGTCGAGAACACCCGGGCACATGGCGCGCGCGTCGTCCTTCACGGCGAGACGCTCTACGAATCGGCCCAAAAGGCCCACGAGCTCGCTGGCGCCGAGCAGCTCGTCTTCGTCCACCCCTATGACGATGCCGCCGTGATGGCCGGCCAGGGCACCGTCGCGCGCGAGATGCTGGCCGAGGAGCCGAATCTCGACGTCCTGATCATCCCGCTCGGCGGCGGCGGACTCATGGCCGGCAACGCCATCGCCGCCAAGGCGGTCAAGCCCGGCATCGAGCTGATCGGCGTCGAGGCCGATCTCTACCCCTCCTTCTTCAATGCCGTGAACGGGCAGGACAGGCCGATCGGCGGCCCGACCCTGGCCGAGGGCATCGCGGTCAAGACCGTCGGCCAGAAGACGTTGCCGATCGTCTCCAGCCTCGTCTCCGACATCGTTCTCGTCGGCGAGGACCTGATCGAGCGCGCCGTCAACGCTTATGCGAGCCTCCAGCACAGCCTTGCAGAAGGCGCCGGCGCGGCCGGGCTCGCCGCCATGCTGAAGGAGCCCGAACGCTACGCCGGGCGCAAGGTCGGGCTCATGCTCTGCGGCGGCAATATCGACACGCGCCTGCTCGCCGCGATCATGGTGCGCGAGCTGGAGCGGGAGGACCGCATCGTCGCCTTCCGCCTCACCACGAGCGACCGGCCGGGCCTGCTCGGCAGGATCGCGAGCCTGCTCGGCGACGACGGCGCCAATATCCTCGAGGTGAGCCATGGCCGGCTCTTCCTCGACGTGCCGGCCAAGGGCGTCTCGCTCGACGTCACTGTCGAGACGCGCGGGCCAGCGCATTCGCGCGCGATCGAGGACATGCTTGCAAAAAATGGCTTCGCGCCGCGGCGCATCCTGCCGCGCGGCCTTGCGGAACCGGCACGCTGATCAAACATTACTCCACGGGCGCCGCATGCTGCGCGCCGGATGGAGGATTGAAGTCCCGATGAGCGATACCCGCTACGGCCAGCCGCCGATCACGGCCCTGGAGCAGCGTCCTTACCAGAACGTCAGCGGCGTCCTGGGTTCGCGGCTGTTCGCCTGGATCGTCGATATCGTCGTGCTGTTCTTCCTCGGCTGGCTGGTTTTCCTGCTGCTGGCCGTGCTCGGCGTCGTGACCTTCGGTGCGACATGGTTCCTGATCCCGGCCGCAACCTTCGTCACGGCGCTGGGTTATGCAGCGCTGACGGTCGGCGGCCCGCGCCAGGCGACCTGGGGCATGCGTGTCGCCGGCCTGAAGGTCGAGACGGTGAATAGCGGCCGGCCCGATGGAATCGTCGCGGCGGTGCATGCGCTGTTCTTCTACGTGGCCGCCGGCACGGTGGCGCTGTGGCTGCTCGATATCGCCTGCGGCTTGTTCCGCTCCGACCGGCGCCTCGGCCATGACCTGCTGACCGGCCTCGTCGTCGTCCGAGACTGACGCATTCAGCCTGCTGCGCTAGATCATCGCGCTTTCGACAGGACGCGATAACGATGATCTATCCGTTTGTTATCGCATCGAATTTTTCCGAAAAGTGGATTCCACTTTTCGGTCCGATACATAGGACTTCAGAAGCGGAAGCGCAGCAGCCCGCCGATCCGCGACAGCGCCGGGATCATCCCCATCACGGGAACGACCACCCGCGCGACCAGCGACATGCGCGCGACCTGCGCCGGGTCGTAGCCACCCGAGCCATAGCCCAGGAGTTCCTCGACCAATTCGAGATCGGGAAACTGCCGCAGCAGCTCATCCGGATCATCGAGCGACCAGTGCAGCTTCGCGCCCGTGGCACGAACGGAGGGTTGCCAGGCGATGAGGGTGAGCCCCAGCCGGCTATAGGCATCGAAGGCGAGTTCGCCGCCGGGCAGATGATTCGTCACGCGCTCCAGTAGCAACACCACTTCCTCCGCCGGCAGATAGGGCAAGAGCCCCTCGGCGATGACGAAAGCCTGCCTGTCCTGCGGCACCGCATCGAGCCAGTCGGGCTCGGTCACCGAGGACGGCAGCAACGTACAGCCCTCGCGCGCCGGATAGAGGCGCTGCCGCAGCGCGATCACGTCGGGATAATCAACATCGAACCAACGGACATTCGCGGACGGCGCGATCCTGAAGACGCGGCTGTCCAGCCCGCAGCCGAGATGAAGCACCGTCGCCTCCGGATGCGCGCCGAGAAAATCGCACGTCCAGCCGTCGATGACATGCGCCCTCAGCGCGATGCCGATCATCATGTCGCGATCGATCTTCAGCCTGTCGAAATCATAGTCGATCTGCGCCAGCGCCCGCGCCGCAAAGCGGTCCTTCAACAGGGAATCAGGCAGGTGGCTTTCACCCGCCGTGGCGCAGAGCGTGATGAGGAGCGTTTCCTGCGCACCGTGGAGCACCACTTTTTCGCCGGTCATCGCCGCCTCCCTGGTTCGCATCGTGCTTGTTGCCGCCGCCGCCGATGCTACATTCAGGAGCGGAAGCCTCCGGGGAGCCAGCCGACGTGACGCGCCCGTTGCGGGATGCCCCGCAATTCTACCTCACTTCGCCGACCGCGTGTCCCTATTTGCCGGGCCGCGAGGAGCGGAAGGTGTTCACGCATCTCGTCGGACCACGCGCCGGCGACCTCAACAACGTGCTGTCGCAGGGCGGTTTCCGGCGCTCGCAGAGCATCGCCTATCGCCCGGCTTGCGAGGTTTGCCGGGCCTGCGTTTCGGTACGCATCTGCGTCAACGACTTCCGCTGGTCGCGCGGCTTCCGAAAGGTGCTGGCGCACAATAACGACCTGATCGGCGAGGCGCGCCCGCCGCAGCCGCGCTCCGAGCATTATTCGCTGTTCCGCTCCTATCTCGATGCGCGCCATCCCGACGGCGGCATGGCGACGATGTCGGCGCTCGACTTCGCGATGATGGTCGAGGACACCCATGTCGAGACCAGCCTGATCGAGTACCGGCGCCGCGGCCCCGATTCCGGTTTCACCGGGCGCGGCCAGGGCGACCTCTTCGCCGTAGCGCTGACCGACACGCTGAATGACGGCCTCTCGATGGTCTATTCAGTCTATGATCCGGGGTTGGAAGCCCGCTCGCTCGGCACCTTCATGGTGCTCGACCACGTCAACCGCGCCAAGCGGCTCGGGCTGCCCTATGTCTATCTCGGCTACTGGGTCGATGGCTCTCCGAAGATGGCCTACAAGGCCCGCTTCCTGCCACAGGAACGCCTGATGCCGCAGGGTTGGGAGCGGGTCGACCAAGCCGCTCCAACCGGTTGAACCGCATCCGTACAGCGCGGAAAACGCGCTTGCTCCGCGGTATGGGGACGGCCACCCTGCTCCTCCAGGAAATCATGCAGCCTGTCCACGAGCTGCACCTGCGGAGGAACGATGAGCGAAGAGCTTACCCAACGCCTCGAGCGCTGCTACACCGGCGTCGTCCATGACGTGATGCGCGACATGGGGTTGAGCGATTTCACCCTGCCGCCAGAATTGCGCCCGCTGCTGCCGGGCCAGAAGCTCGCCGGCCCGGCTTTCACCGTCGAAGGCAAGACGGGCACGTTCGACGCGCATGAGACGCTGCTCGGCTGGACCGGGCTGCTCTCGGCCGCCAAGCCCGGCCATGTCTGGGTGTGCCAGCCGAACACCGAGGAAATTGCACTGATGGGGGAGCTCTCGGCCGAGACGCTGAAGAACAAGGGCGTGCGCGGCTGCGTCATCGACGGGCTCTCGCGCGACACCGAATTCATAATCCAGATGGGCTTCCAGGCCTATTTCAAGGCCTATACTCCGCGCGACATCGTCGGCGCCTGGCTGCCCAAGGCGGTCGACGAGCCGATCAAGATCGGCTCGGTCTGGATTCGCCCCGGCGATTATATCCTCGCCGACCGCGACGGCGTGGTCCGCATCCCGGTGGAGATCATCGAGGAGGTTCTGGAGAAATCCGAGACCGCGATCTCCACCGAGAACAAGGTCCGCAGCGCCATCCTCTCCGGGACCGATCCGCAACAGGCCTATCTGCAATACGGCAAGTTCTGACGCCCGGCGCGGCACGATATCCCCTTACGCCCAACGTTCGCACGCTTTAAGCCTGAGGGATGGCGGGAGCGGCGAAACGAGCGGACTGGCGGCGCAGCGCGATCGCGCTGCTTGCCGCCTATGTCCTCGTCCTCCAGACGACGCTGACGGCGCTGGCCTCCGGGCTCCCCGCCCAACCCGATCCCTTCCTCGCCCACCCGCTCTGCGCGCCGGGCCAGACGGCGCCGGCCGATCCAGCCCAGCAAGGTGGCAAGACCGATCTGCCCGCTTGCTGCACGGCGCTCTGCCTTTCGCTGGCAACGACGCTGCCACCGCCGAACGCGCCCGCGATCGCGGCGCTGCCGGCGCCCAGATTCGCGACCTTCGCCCATGCCCGCGCTGACGAGGCCGCCCCGGCCGCGCTACAGATCTATCCGCTCGGTGCGCGGGCACCTCCCTTCCCGGCCTGAAGCCGTCCTTCCCTCTTCAGACCAGGATCTTCTCCATGACCACCGTCGTCTCAACGGCGGCTGCCGCGCCTGAACGCGCCGGCAAGCGCGCCGCATCCTTCTATCGCGCCGTCTGGCGCTGGCATTTCTACGCAGGCCTCATCACCTTGCCTTTCCTCATCCTGCTCGCGGTGACGGGCGGGCTCTACCTGTTCCGGGGCGAGCTCGACGGCCTGATCCATCGCGACGTCAAGCGCGTCGAGGCGCGTGCCACGCCGCAGCGCCCGCCGAGCGAGATCGTGGCGCGAGCACTCGAAGCCCTGCCCGGGAAGGCCGTGAAATACATGCCGCCCGAAACCGCGACGGCCTCTGCCGAAGTCACGATCCACGAGGCCGGCGGGGCCAAGACCGTCGTCTATGTCGATCCCTACGATACGCGCGTGCTCGGCCAGATCTCGGACCGTGGCACGGCGATGTGGATCGTCCGGCAGTTGCACAGCCTCGGCTATTTCGGGCCGGTCGCGAGAGGCATCATCGAGATCGTCGGTGGCTGGGCCATCCTGCTCGTGCTGACCGGGTTCTATCTGTGGTGGCCGCGCGGGCAGAGCGGCGGCGTGGTCAGCGTGCGCGGCCAGCCGCGGCAGCGTGTGTTCTGGCGCGATCTCCACGCCGTCACCGGCCTTTTCGCCGGCAGCTTCATCCTGTTCCTCGCCGTCACCGGCATGCCCTGGTCCGTGCTCTGGGGCGCTAAGGTCAATCAGTGGGCAAACGGACACAACTTCGGCTATCCGGCCGGCGTGCGTGTCGCGGTGCCAATGTCGGACGAGCATCTTGCCCATGCCGGCCCGACAACCTGGTCGCTCGAACAGGCGCGACTGCCGGAAGCGTCGAACCAAGGCGCTGACCCCATCGGCCTAGACGCCGCCGTCGCGGCCTTCGACCAGCTCGGGCTGACGCGCGGCTATCTCGTGAACCTGCCGGGCGGGGCCAGCGGCGTCTATACCGGCTCGGTCTATCCGAAGGACCTCTCTCTCCAGCGCGTGATCCATCTCGACCAGTACAGCGGCAAGCCGCTGCTCGACATGAGCTATGCCGATTACGGCCCACTCGGGAAGGCACTGGAATGGGGCATCAACGTCCATATGGGCCAGGAGTTCGGCCTGGCGAACCAGCTCCTGATGCTCGCCGTCTGCTGCGCCATCGTCCTGCTCGCCATCTCCGCGGTGGTGATGTGGTGGAAGCGCCGTCCGCGAGGCTCGCTCGGCGTCCCACCCTCGCCGTCCGAACGGAGAAGCCTCGCCATCGTCTTCGCGATGCTGGCGGTCGGGGGCATCATCTTCCCGCTGGTCGGCGCCTCGCTGATCGCGGTGGCACTCGCCGACTGGCTCGCGCATAGGATATCACAACCTAAACGCGCACTGACCTAGGAGATGATCGCTCAGGCATGAAGTTCCTGAGAAACACGCCGAGAAACGGGCGTATCCGCGCCCGTTTCTTCGGAAAAGCTCAACCGGCTTAAGAGTAAATCAAGTTCGCACACTGCAATATCCCGCGTCATTACCGCCTGGGGGCCTTCATGCTGCGCAACCTGACCCGGATGCCGACCGACATGTCGTCGGATTCGCGCCGTCAGCTGCTCAACGCCGTCACCGATCTGTTCCTGCTCGACCAGGAGCCGAGCGACACCAGCAAGGAGCATTATGGCCAGATCGCCGTGACCTCGCTCCCGCATCTCGGCGACGAAGACCGCAAGGGTTATGCCGACCGCGTCGCGGCGATGCCGACGCTGCCGCGCAACGTCGCCGTCACGCTCGGCGGCGACGACAATGCCGAGGTGGCGCGGCTCGTGCTGACGCTTTCGCCGGTGCTGACGGATGGAGACCTTGCCGCCATCGCCGTCAGCCAGACCCAGCAGCACCTCGCCGCCATCGCCGAGCGCGCCCGTCTTTCCGAGAGCGTCACAGACATCCTCGTCGAGCGCGGCGACCGAACCGTGCTCACCACCGTCAGCGCCAATGAAGGCGCCGCCTTCTCGGACCGCGGCTTCGACCGGCTGCTGGAACGCGGTACGGGCGACGCGGCCATCGCCGGCAACCTCGCCCGCCGGTCCGACCTCGCGCCACAAAGGGCCGAGCGCGTGCTGCGCATCGTCGGGCAACTGGCGGACAGCGCCGCCGTCACCGGCGCCGATCCCGCGCAGTCGCTCGCCCGCCAGGCGCGCCAGCAGCGTCTCGAAGTCAAGCTGCTGCTGTCCGACCTCTCCGCCAAGGTGCGCGAGGTCGACGATGTGCTCACCATGCTGGCCGACGAGGACCGCGCCTATCATCTGGCGCAGGTCCTGGCTCAGGTCGCCGACATCACGCCCGAGCAGGCGCTGCGCGTGCTGATGCAGCGCGACGCCAGCGGCATCGCCGTGACCTGCCGCTCGCTCGGCGTCGGTCCAACGACCTTCCGGGCCATCCTGCAATTGCGGGCGCGACGGCTGTATTTTTCCCCGCGCGATGTCGACGACGATGTCGACGCCTATGCCAAGCTCGACCTCGCCACGGCAGAGCGGACGCTGCGGTTCCTGAAGCTCAGGACCAAGATCGCCTAGAGGCTGCGCCGGCTCGCCGCGCCACAAAACCGCGACATTCGCCCGTCCACATGCTAGGCTCCGGCAACATGCTCGGCGCGAGGAAGCCTTCGACGTGAGATTTTCGGTTGTTTCCGCGACGATGGCCGCTGCGGCGCTGATGACGCTCGCCGGGGCTGCACACGCCCAGACCTCCCTGCCACTCACCGGTTTCTCCAGCCTGCCTTCCTTCGCCTGGGATGGCCCGACCCTTTCGCCGAAATGGGAGGGCTCCTATGCCCGCATCTCCTCCGGCTTCCAGGTGACGAGCGGCAAGCACATGCGCACCAGCGCGGGCCCGACCTTCGGGCTCGAAATGGGAACGATGCGGCGCGAAGGCAATTTCGTCTACGGTATCGTCGGCGCGATCGATTACGCGCCCGCCATCGGTGGCTATGGCACGCCGAGCTTCGGCAACGTCGCCTATACACGCGACTTCGCCGGGGCGTTCCAGATCAAGACCGGCGTCCTCGTGACGCCGGAGGTGCTTCTCTACACCAAGGTCGGCATGTCCGCGGCGAACGAGACCTGGCGCTATGGCGCGACGCCGTTCTCCAGCCCCTTCACACAAAGCGAGATCGCGGTGAGGCCGGAGGCGCGCGCCGGCGTGGAATGGGCCGTCACCGACAAGCTGACGCTCGGCGTCGAGGTCGGCCTGGTCGGGCAGCGGATCCGCTGACCATCTCGTGCCAGAGGCCGGTCGTTCGCGCACCGGCCTGGTACTCTGCGCCCGTCCTTCAAACTGATGATCCCGCCCGACCGGGACGCGATAAGATGCCGCCGACCGGGTATCCTGGAGCGGAGACTGGCGGGACAGACCCAGCCGTCCGAATCCTGCCGCCCGGCCCGAAGCGTTCGGGCGAGGCAAGGCGATGGCGCGCAACCTCAGCAGTGGCATGACCGGCCAGGATGTCCGGGTCCTGCAAGACCGGCTGAACTATCATCTGCGGCGCGAAACGCCGTTGAAGGTCGACAGCATCTTCGGGCCGAAGACCCGCGAGCGGGTCGTCAAGTTCCAGACGCTTCACGCATTGAAGGCGGACGGCATCGTCGGGCCGAACACCCGCGCCATCCTGTTCGAGGTCGAGACCGTCACGGCACAGGTCCTCGTCTTTCCCGAGCTGACGCAACCGACCTTCGGCGCCACGGGAGCCTCCGCGATCAAGCCACCGCAGCTGATCCCGCCCCTGACGCTGCCGGGACCGGCGCCGAAGCAGCCCCAATTCGTCCTGCAACCACCCGTCATCCTCGGCCCTCAGTTGAGCCTGTCGGGGGTGGCTTCCGCGTCGTTCTCCCCCGTCAGGCAGCCGAGTCTGCTCAACCTGACCTTCACGCTCGTTCCGGTTCAGGACCCGAGCGACCCGGTCGTGCGATCGACGCAGAACATCATCCGGCTGATCAACGACATTCCGGTCAACAGCAAGTTCAAGGCGATGATCGTGTCGATGATCCCGAAGCCGATCAAGACGATCAGCGAACCGACCGCCGGCTTCGACTACGATATCGGAATCCCGAAATACTCTCCGCTCGATCCCAACAAGATCAGCCAGTCGGGCAGCGCGCGATACAATCTGCGCCTTTTCGGACGCCCGGGCGGAGCCGCGCCGCTCGTCATGCTGCAAGGCCGCGCCGAGGGCGAAATCGAGATCGACTATACGGGCAAGGCGCAGTCGAACTATTTCAAGGCGACGGCCACCTGCAATTTCTTTCTCGGCGTGATCGGGACCTTCTGAGAACCCGTCAGCCGCCGAAGGTGTTGCTCTTCGGAAAGCCCTTGGGCGGCAGGCGACCGGCTTCGGCGCGGTGGCCGAGCCATTCGAGCAGGTCGGCTTGCGACACGGTCCAGGTGCGGCCTGAGGTGTCGAGCCAGGTCAGGCCGTCAGCCAGGTTGAAGGTCTTGGCATCCGAGAGACCGCCATCCTTGTAGCGCTGCAGGCGCACGCCCTTGCCGCGGCCCATCTCCGCGACTTCCGAGATCGGAAAGCAAAGCAGCTTGCGATTCTGGCCGATGATCGCGACATGGTCACCATCGGCCGGCACCGCCAGCATGGCGACATGGGCGCCGTCGACGTTGAGCACCTGTCGGCCCTTGCGGGTGTTCGCCACGACATCGTCGGCCGGCGCGACGAAGCCCCTGCCCTCGCTCGTCACCATCAGCAGCTTCGTGCCCGGCCGATATGGGAAGGCCGAGACGATCTCTGCCGTCTCTTCCAGCTCGATCATCAGCCGGATCGGATCGCCAAAACCGCGCCCGCCCGGCAGCTTCGAGGCGTCGAGCGTGAAGATCTTGCCGTTGGAGGCCAGCACCAGCACCTTCGCCGTGGTCTCGGTGAAGAAGGCCGTCTGGAGCGCGTCGTCACCCTTGAAGGAGAAGCTCGACTTGTCCTGGACATGGCCTTTCAGCGCACGGATCCAGCCCTTCTTGGAGATGACCACCGTGATCGGCTCGCGCTCGACCATGGCCTGCGTCAGGTCGATGTCGGCGGTGTCGGGCATATCCGCGAAATCGGTGCGGCGCTTGCCGATCGCCGTCTCCGGGCCGAAGGTCTTCTTCACCTGGCGGATGTCCCAGGCGATGGTCTTCCACTGGGTTGCCTCGGAGCCGAGCAGTTCCTCGATCTGCCCCTTCTCCTTGGTCAGTTCGTCGAGCTCGGTCTTGAGCTGCATCTCCTCGAGCTTGCGCAAGGCGCGCAGGCGCGTGTCGAGGATGGCGTTGGCCTGGACCTCGGTGAGGTCAAAGACCTTCATCAGCTCGATCTTCGGCTCGTCCTCCTCGCGGATGATTTTGATCACCCGGTCGAGGTCGAGATAGACGATCAGCAGGCCGCGCAGGATCTCAAGGCGCTTCTCGATCTGGCCCAGCCGAAAGCGCGAACGCCGCTGCAGCACCTCGCGGCGATGGTCGAGCCAGGCGCGCAGGGCCTCGGCGAGGCCGAGCACGCGCGGCACGAGGCCACCGGTCAGCACGTTCATGTTCATCGGAATGCGCGATTCCAGCTCCGACAGCTTGAACAGCGATTCCATCATCAGATTGGCATCGACATTGCGGGCGCGCGGCTCGATGACGATGCGGATGTCCTCGGCCGATTCGTCGCGCAGATCCGCGACCAGCGGCAGCTTCCGGTCGTTGAGCAGTTCGGCGATCTTCTCGATCAGCCGGCCCTTCGAGACCATGTAGGGGATCTCGGTGATCACCGCGAGCCAGGTGCCGCGGCCCTGATCCTCGACATGCCAGCGCGCACGGGTGCGGAAGGCGCCGCGCCCGGTGCGATAGGTCTCCGCCATCGAGGCACGGCTCTCGACGATGATGCCGCCGGTCGGGAAATCCGGGCCGGGCACGAAGGTCATGAGCTGCTCGGAGGAAGTCTCCGGATGCTGAATCAAATAGAGCGCGGCGTCGCAGAGCTCGGCGGCGTTGTGCGGCGGGATCGAGGTCGCCATGCCGACGGCGATGCCCTGCGAACCGTTGGCGAGCAGGTTCGGGAAGGCGGCCGGGAGCACGACCGGCTCCTCGTCCTCGCCATTATAGGTCTCGCGGAAATCGACCGCGTCCTCGTCGATCCCATCGAGGAGCAGGCGCGCGACCTCTGTCATCCGCGCTTCGGTGTAGCGGTAGGCGGCGGCGTTATCGCCGTCGATATTGCCGAAATTGCCCTGCCCGTCGACGAGCGGGTAGCGCTGGGCGAAATCCTGCGCGAGGCGCACCAGCGCGTCGTAGACCGACTGGTCGCCATGCGGATGGAACTTGCCGATGACGTCGCCGACGATGCGGGCGCATTTCTTGTGGACCTGGCCGGGATCGAGCCGGAGCAGCCGCATGGCGTGCAGGATGCGGCGATGGACCGGCTTCAGGCCATCGCGTGCATCCGGCAGCGCGCGGTGCATGATGGTGGAAAGCGCATAGGCGAGGTAGCGCTCTTCGAGCGCCGATTTCAGATCGATGCGCTCGGCTTCGTCCTCCGGCGGCGGATCGACCGGCTTGCCCATTCGTACTTAGCCTTCTTCCCGTCCAAATTCGCGCCGTCTCTATGACACAGAGCGAATCGACCTGCCAGAACAATGCAGGTACGAAGCCGCGCGCGCAAACGCGTAGGCCGGGTTCTTGTGCTCAATCGGTGGATGATGCTGCGTTGCGTCCAGTGAGCTCGATCAGGCGCGCCCGCTCCGGAGGTTCGCGCAGGCCGCGCGGCTCGTAGAGATGCCGCCGCAGGAAGAAACCTGTCAGCGCAAAGCCTGCGAGGAGATCGACCGGCGAAGGCCGACGGGCCCCCTGCCCCTCGACGAGAAAGGCCGGCAGCGCGAGCAGGCGGTCGAGATAGGGCGCCGCCGCCGGGCGACTGACGGCCTTGCCGGATTTCGGCGAGACATGGCTGAGATCGTCGGTCGAACCCGTCGCGGCGCAGCGCGTCAGATCGAGGCCGAAACCAAGCTCCGACAGCATGGCGAGTTCGAAGCGCACGATCAGTGCCGGCGCAAGGCTGGGCTCGTCGAAATGCTCGATCAAGACGGACAGCCCCTCATGCAGTGCCGGATGCGGATCGCGCTCCGGCAGGAGGCGCAGCAGGCCGGCGACGGTCGCGAGCCCGTAGAGTGCGACCGGCGCGGCCATCAGTCGCGCCGCGTGTGAAGCGAGCAGCTCGACCTTGTATTCGCCGAGATGCTCGTCGAGCCGTGCCCGCCAGGTCAGCGCGACCCGGTTGCCGGGCTGGAGCAAGGGCTGCGTCTTCTGCGAACGGCCGCCGCGGACGAGGCCGAGATGACGGCCATGATGGCGCGTCATCACCTCGAGGATCACGGCGCTTTCGCCATGCCCCTTCAGCCCGATGATCGTGCCCTCGTCGACCCATTCCATCGGCGCAGTTAGGGCCAAGCCGCCCCGCATTTCCAGAACTTCCGGCGCGCCGCCACGCATGACCGCTCGCTTGCGCGCGAGACGGCGCTGAGGCACTGCGGATGGGCGGCGCCGTACCGTCGCGCTTTGGAGAAGGACGATGGATCTCGATCTCGCTTCACGCACGGCCCTGGTCACCGGTGCAAGTTCAGGTATCGGCGCTGGCATCGCCCGTGTTCTGGCCAGAGAGGGCGCCCATGTCGTGGTGACGGCGCGGCGCGCCGAGCCTCTGGAGACGCTTGTCGCCGAGATCACGGCGGCTGGGG
>JARYGW010000093.1:0-15901 GCA_033792295.1 Allobosea sp. | reverse complement strand
TCGGAAAAGCCGCAATCAAAAGAACGGCTTCGCCTGACATGCGAAACGAGGTCAGAGGGGTCCCGTAGACCGCGCCACCTTTTCATGGGGTGGCTAAGCAATTGAAAATAAACGATGATAGCGGTCATAGGCCGTCTTGCCGGTGACCATGCTCCGGAACTCTGTCAGGTCCACGTTGCCCTTGGTCTTGCCGGGAGGCGAGAAGGCATTGCCTCCGATGAGGGAGAGCCTCGCCAGCTCGTCCTTCAGCTCGTCGCGAGGGCTGGCCTTCCATTGCTTGGTGGTCGGCTGGTCGTTCCCCCCCGCTTCGCGTCGCTGACCACGGGCGAGAGCCAGGACGGTCCCAAAGTCGGAGAAGGTGACCTGAGCCCATTCTCGCATCCCGATGGATGTGAGGTCTTGGGCTTCGCGACGAGGCGGTTCCATGCGTCGCATGCGGCGTAGATCGGTCCATGGCTGCGCGAAGAGGTCGCGGGAGCCAACCTGCCGGTGTCGCCGTGTCGACCCGCAGGCTGAAGATTCCGAATTCCACACCCATCGAGTGCAGCCGTTCGGCCTGGCTCCCGAGCGCGCGTTTAACGATCCTGGCCGGACGGCACGGAAGCGATGCCCTGAGACGGGTCGGGAGACGCGCTGACAATTCCCTGAGCACGGGCCTCCATGCCCTTGGATTGAGCTGCCTGTATCGCAGCAGGTACGACGGCAGTGGCGATGCGGAAAAGGGAGGTCATTATGCCCGCGGCAGAGACCCCGCCATTGACGGCTTCGAGATCCTGGTCGTCCAAAGCATCGGCAGGGCGGGGTTTGGCAGTGTCATTCATAGATGCAATCCTCGGGTCGTGGTGGAGCGGGCCTGCTGCCGGGTCTTCGAGCATGTATCGCCAGTTAGAAGTATCTGTGTTTGTCGCGATCTTCTCAAGGTTGCAGTCTTGAAAGCTGCCGCGCCCAATTACGCAATGATTGTAACCCCAAAGTTTGCAGCAATCCGTCATTGCACCGTGTAAAATTTAAATGATCGAGGGTACTTTGATTGCCGGTTCGATCCTCGCCCACTGAGGTGGTTCTGAGCAGCCCCATTGGGTGGTAGACTGAATGTTCTACCATGGCCCTCATGATGCGCCGCCAGTGCACCACGCCATCGACGGCGCGGTCGGGGCCGGTTCTGACGATGGTCGCGCGGCCGCGCACAGACCGTTCAAGGGTGCGCACCGAACCGGTCGACGACGGCGTCGAGATATTCACTATCTGTGCTGAGCGTCGCGCGCTGCTCTTGCAGCTTTTGTGGCCGTGCAGCACTTATCGTGACGCAGCCGCCCACTTCGGCTGGCCGCCGTCCGACAATGTCGAGGCTCGACCATGTGCACCCCGGCATTCGCTGCAAACCGATGACATGTTGATGTCTTTGCGCTCTCTCTTGATCGGGCTGTGGATTCTGATCGTCGTGTCGGCGGGCGCGACCGGCTTTCTCTTCGTCTCCTTCTATCGGGAGACGGCGAGTGTCCAGGCCGGGAGGGCGCAGGATCGGCTGGCCTCCGCCTGCCGCCGCATTGCCGACCGCTATGCCTTTTTCGCGTCCGGCTGGCACGGGCCAGGCGCTGGGCGGGTTGACGAGGACCTGCGCCGGCAGTTGACGAATCTCGTCCAGCTCGCGCTCGCTCGGTCTCCCGAGATCGAGGGCGGCATCTGGCGCGAAGCGGAGGGATCGCTCGCCTACGCCTTTCCCACCTATGAGGGAACGGGGCCGAAGACCGACCTGCCGGCGGCCGAACTCCCGACGATCACCGAAGTCAATGCCGAAGCCGCGGCCACTGGCAGGCCGACGACTTTGGAGCGGCGGGGACGCTCGCAGATCCTGCTGCTGTCTGCCTGCCCGCTCGGCGGAACCGCCGATGCCGGACTGACCGGCTGGGCGATGACGCGCATCGCCGGCGCGGGACCGGCTTATGACCGGCTCATGACAGGGTTCGCGGTTCTTGCCGTGACCGTGCTGGGCTCGGCTCTATGGCTGGGCTGGCTCCTGATCGCATGGTCGCGGCGGATTGCGCGGTTGGAGGGTGATCTCGCCGCGGGTGGCGACGCCGATCTCCCCCGCCTCGAAGCGACGGGCTTGCCCGAGCTCGATCGCCTCGTGCATGCGCTCAATGCCAGCGGCGAGAGGTTGTCCGAGGCCCGGCTACGCGCCGCCGGAGCCGAGCGACTGGCGGCGGTCGGCCGCCTCGTCGCGGGAGTGGCGCACGAGGTCAGGAACCCTGTCGCCGCCATGCGGCTCAAAGCGGAAAATGCTCTCGCCGCCGGAGACGAGCAGCGCCGCGCCGCCGCGCTCGGCTTTATCCTCGACCAGATCGCCAGGCTCGACCGCCTGCTGCGCGATCTCTTGACGATGAGCCAGCCGCGTGCCCCCCGGGCCGAGCCGGCGGATCTCGCCCACTTCCTCAATGGAATCGTCGCTGCTTTCGGTGATCGTGCCGCTGCGGCGGGGGTCAACCTGACCGATCGGCTGGACCCGGCTGTCGCCAGCAGCCCGTCGCCGCGATTCGATGCCGGAGAGATCGGACGTATCATCGAGAATCTCGTCGGAAACGCGCTGCGCCATACACCGGCCGGCGGGAGCGTGGAGATCTCTGCTTCAAGGCACGGCGAGAATCTCGTGATCGCGGTGCGCGACGACGGCCCCGGCGTGCCGGCGGAGATCCGCGAGCGCCTGTTCGAGCCCTTCGTAACCGGGCATCCGGACGGGACCGGCCTCGGCCTCGCCATCGCGCGGGAGATCGCCGTCGTCCATGGCGCGGCCCTGCGCCTGCTTCCTTCCGATCGGGGCGCCCATTTCGAGATTGAGCTGCCATGGTGCCATCGACCGTCCTGATCATCGACGACGAGCCGGGCCTGCGGGAGAGCCTGGAAGAAACGGTGCGCGACCTCGGCTACGATGCCGCGACGGCCGCATCCGGGCGAACCGGCCTCGATCGCCTGCGCAACGAGACGATCGACGCGATCCTGCTCGACCTGCGTCTGGGCGGCGACATGAATGGCCTGACGGTTCTCAAGGCGATCCGCGCCCTCCCCATGCCGCCCCCGGTCACGATCCTGACCGCCTATGCGACCGCGGAAAACACCATCGAGGCGATCAGGCTCGGGGCCTTCGACCATCTCACCAAGCCGATCGGCCGCGCCGAGCTTGCCGACAATCTGACGCGGATGCTCGCCTTGCGGGCGATGGAGCAGGCGGCTCCGGCGCCTCCGGACGATGGACAGATTTCGTCCAGCTTCACCCTGGTTGGGCTGAGCGAGCCGATGCGGACGGTGCAGAAGGCCATCGGACTCGCCGCCGACAGCGACACCACCGTCCTTGTCACCGGCGAGACCGGCACCGGCAAGGAACTGGTCGCTCGCGCCCTGCATGAACACAGCAGGCGTAAGCCCAAGCCGTTCATCGCCGTCAATTGCGCCGCTATCCCGTCAGATCTCCTTGAATCCGAGCTGTTTGGCCATGTGAAGGGCGCCTTTACCGGCGCGACCACCGATCGCAACGGCGCGTTTCGCGATGCGGATGGTGGCACGCTCTTCCTCGACGAGATCGGCGACATGCCGCCTGCGATGCAGGCCAAGATTCTGCGGGTGCTCCAGGACAAGATCGTCACGCCGCTCGGGGGACGTCCGGTGCAGGTCGATGTCCGCATCGTCGCGGCAACGCATCGCAAGCTGACCGAGCGCGTTGCGCAGGGCTTCTTCCGCGAGGACCTCTATTACCGGCTGAACGTGCTGACGATCCCGCTCGCTCCCTTGCGGGAACGGCTTGCCGATATCGTGCCGCTGGCGGAACATTTCCTGCGTCTGGCGGCGCGTCCAGGCGAACGTCCCAAACGGATGACGGCAGCTCTGGCGGCACATCTGCTCTCCCGTCGCTGGCCCGGAAATATCCGGGAACTCAAGAACGCCATCGATCGGGCCGTCCTGCTGGGGCGGGGCGATGCACTCGATGTCGCGGACATGGGCGATGAGGGGCTCGATGAGGGATCGGAGGTCCCGGCATCCGGATGGCTCGATGGAGATCTGCCGACAGCCGTAGCTCGGCTCGAAGCCGAGATGATCCGTCGCGCCCTTCTGGCCTGCTCCGGCAACCGGACTGAGGCCGCCCGGCGCCTTGGCATCAACCGGCAGCTCCTCTACACAAAGATCGAGCGCTACGGCCTCGACGCCGGAGAGGCGTCACAATCCATGACGGGCGCCGCCAGGAAAACGGACGATCGAGAGATCGGCTGAACACCCAAATCCTTGAAAAATAAAGATCAACCTGTTGGCGCGCCGGTTGCGGATGCATTGTCATCCCGCCGGGTATCCGGCACGACAGCAGGTGAAATCATGACGAATAGCGTTCGATCCACTGCCGCCGCCTTCTTGTTGCTGGCCGGCACGGCACTGGGGGCCGCCACCGTCTTCGCGCAGGTTCGCGGCGGCCTGGCCTATGACGTTTCGCAGCTTCCGCAGACCAAGGGCGTCGTCAAGCAGTATACGCTAGGCCCGCGCGGCGAGATCGACGGGCTGCTGCTCGCCGATGGAACCGAGGTCAAGCTGCCGCCGCACCTCTCCACCCAGACAGCGTTCGCGCTGCGCCCGGGCGACGCGGTCACTGTCGGCGGCCTCAAGGCGCGGGCGCTCCCGCTGATCGACGCCGTCTCGGTCACCAACGACGCGACCGGCGCGGTGGTGCTCGACCAGAGCGGCCCGGAGGAACGTGTGGCCGCATCCGAGGTCATCACGAGCAGGATCGTCGCCGTGCTGCACGGCAAGCGCGGCGAGGTCAACGGAGCTGTTCTCGACAACGGCGCCCAGCTGCGGCTGCCACCGCATGAGGCCGAGCGCTTCGCCGACCTGCTCAAGCAGGATCAGACGATCTCGGTTCGGGGTGAAAGCATGAAGAGCGCGCTCGGTACCGTGATCGAGGCGACCGCGCTCGGCGCCACACCCGATCGGCTGGCGCAGCTGGACGCGCGCGCTCCGAGGCAGCCGCGCCCGGATGATCGCGCTCCACCCCCGCCGCCTCCTGGATCGCGCGGCTGATCACGGCCGAGGCAAACGATATCGTGTCCGGGGCTGTCTCAGGTCTGGGCACGGATTTGCTACCGAGCACTCATCACGATTCCCCCGATTTTCCTGTCGCGAGACGACGCATGCCTGCGAAATCACACGATCGCTCTCCGTCGCGGCGGGCGCTGCTTGGTCTGGACGCCCTGAATTTTTTCCTTGCCGACGTGCGCGACGGGCTGGGGCCTTATCTGGCGATCTACCTGATCGCGGTGCGCGGCCCGGAGCAGGGCTGGAACGAGGCGACGGTCGGCCTCGTCATGAGCATCGCGGGCATCATCGGCCTGCTCGCCCAGACTCCCGCTGGAGCCTTGATCGACAGGGGCCGCCACAAGCCGGCAATCGTCATCGCCTCCGCGATCGCGGTGACGCTGTCCTGCCTGGCGCTGCCCTTCATCAGCAATTTCTATCTGGTCGTCGGCACGCAATCGGTCGCCGCCATTGCAGGAGCGATCTTCCCGCCGGCTCTGGCCGCGATCACGCTCGGCCTCGTCGGACCCAAGATGTTCTCCAAGCGCATCGGCCGCAACGAGGCCTTCAACCATCTCGGCAATGCGGCCTCGGCCGCAATCGCAGGCGCGACCGCCTATTTCTTCGGGCCGGTCGTGGTGTTCTGGCTCATGGCCGTGCTCGCGGTGTTCAGCATCGGCGCGATGCTGATGGTACCGGAGAGGGAGATCGACGACGATCTCGCCCGCGGCCTCGACGAGGCTGTCGACGACGAGAAGCCGTCCGGCATCAAGGCCCTGCTGCAGAACCGCCATCTGATGCTGTTCGCATTGCTCTGCGCGATCTTCCATCTTTCCAACGCTGCGATGCTCACCTCCGTCGGCCAATTGCTGACCCACGTCGCCGGCAAGGAGCAGGCGACCTCGCTGATCGCGGCCTGCATCGTCGCGGCGCAATGCGTCATGGTGCCGATGGCGATGATGGTCGGCGCCAAGGTCGATGCCTGGGGGCGCAAGCCCATCTTCCTCCTCGCCTTCGGCGTGCTGGCGCTACGCGGCGCGCTCTATATCGTCTCGGACAACCCGTTCTGGCTGGTGGCCGTGCAGGCGCTCGACGGCGTCGGCGCCGGCATTTTCGGCGCGCTGTTTCCCATCGTGGTGGCGGACCTGACCCACGGCACCGGCCGCTTCAATGTTTCGCAGGGCGCCGTCGCGACGGTCCAGGGCGTCGGAGCCTCGATCTCCACCTCGCTGGCGGGTGTGATCATCGTCACCGCAGGCTATTCCGCCGCCTTCGTCACCCTCGCTGCAATCGCGGCCTGCGGACTCGTCCTCTATCTCGTTGTCATGCCGGAGACCCGCGGCTATGAGCCGCCGACCGACCACGACGCCCGCCCGGTGGCGGCGCCGAGCGAAAGAATGGCCTGATCTCGCATGACCGGCTGGACTCTCAACGCGACGCAGATCCTCGCGATCGCGATCTTTCTGGCGACCTATGTCGCGATTGCGATCGGCCGGCTTCCGGGCCTGCGCGTCGACCGTGCGGGAGCGGCGCTGATCGGAGCGGCTCTGATGGTGGGATGCGGCGTGCTTTCGCTGGAAGAAGCCTATCGGGCGATCGATCTGGACACCATCACGCTGCTGCTCGGCATGATGATCGTCGTCGCCAATCTGCGCCTGTCCGGCTTCTTCCGGATGGTCACCGGCTGGGCCGCCGGCCGGGCGCGGCATCCGGTGCTGCTGCTCTCGGTCGTGGTGATCACGACCGGCGTGCTCTCCGCCTTCCTCGTCAACGACGCGATCTGCCTGGTGATGGCTCCGATCGTCATCACGCTGACCCGCGCGCTCGACCGCAACCCGGTGCCCTATCTGATCGCGGTGGCGCTCGCCTCGAATGTTGGCTCGACGGCGACGATCACCGGCAACCCCCAGAACATGATCATCGGCAATCTCTCGGGGATCTTCTACGCCGCCTTCACCGGGGCGTTGCTGCCGATCGCGGCACTGGGCCTGCTGGTGACGATCCTTCTCGTGCTCCTGCTCAATCCGCGCGAGTACTTGACGCGGCAGGCGCTGCGCAGCGTCACCGTCCCCGCCCATTATCACGGCTGGCTCGCGATGAAGGCGGCGCTGGCCGCGGTGGTGATGATCGTCCTGTTCTTCCTCGGACAGCCTGTGGCGAAGGTGGCGATCTGCGCGGCCGCGCTCCTGCTGCTCACCCGCCGGATCCGGCCGCACAAGGTCTATGCCGAGATCGACGGGCCGCTGCTGCTGATGTTCGCCGGGCTCTTCGTCGTGGTGCGGGGGCTCGAACATGCGGTGCTGACGCCCGACCTGCTGGCGCAAGCCGCCCGCCTCGACCTCGGTAACACCGCGATCCTGGCCGGGGTAACCGCAATCCTGTCCAACCTCGTCAGCAACGTGCCGGCGGTGCTGGTGCTGAAGCCTTTCGTCGAGCACCTGCACGATCCGCAGCGCGCCTGGCTCGTCGTGGCGATGGCCTCGACGCTCGCCGGCAACTTCACGCTGCTTGGCTCCGTCGCCAACCTCATCGTCGCCGAGCGCGCCGCCAAGGACGGCATCACCATCGATTTCTGGACCTATTTCAGGATGGGCGCACCCCTGACGATCGCCACGCTGGCGATCGGTGTCTTCGTTCTCTCTTAGCCTCGATAAACGGTTGCACCGCACATGGGCTACCCGAAGTTTCACAGTGAAGAGCCGCGCAGTTGCGGCGGCGCGCGTCAATCACTGCGCGAGATCGCCATAAGGTGTCCTGCCACCGGGCTGCCCGTGGGGACGGGAGAGACGACGGCAAAATCGCAAGTCCAGCATGTGGGGACCAAGCGCACTTTACGGAATTGTCCCGCATGTGATCAATCGCATGAGTGGTCCTCACGGGATGCGTGGCTGATCGAGCTCGTTACGGAAGCCTTGGCCGATAACGACTGCGATTCTGTGTTAATCTGAGAGTGGAACTACCGGAACTGGCGACGGTTCTGTCGGATCGAAGCCGCAGCGGCGACGGCCGCCGTTGTCACATGCGTCCAGAAGGCGAGGGGCAGTCTAATCCTTGTGCCGGCTGTAGAAGATCGGCGTCGCGCCGATTGTGTTGAAAAAGTCCGGCTGATGCGAAAGCCGCCCAACGCGGACCACGGACGGAGAAGAACGTTTTCCGCGCTTCAGGAAAATGCCCTCTACCGCAACGCGATCCGCCAGAAGCTGACTTCGATATGTCGTCCCAAGGGACCAATAGCGCCAAGAGGTAGCACGCGCGATGAGCGCGTGCCCAAAGGTCAGGCGCGAGATCGCCTTAACCGCTATTGCGGCGCACCGTCGAACGCGAAGTTGGACTATGCTGCCCCGCTGCAAGCCAGGGCGACGCTAGGTTCACGGCGACGGCTCAGCCCTGCGAATGCTACCGAGTTCCCTTGCTCCAAGCATCCCCATCGTCGTCCGCAATTCCGCCGACAGCAAATCGAGCACGCGGGCGGCGCCTTCAGAGCCCCCCATCGCGACGCCGTACAGCGTGGCACGACCGATCATGACGCCCCGGGCCCCCAGCGCCAGGAAGCGGGCGATATCGGCACCACGGCGTACTCCGCTATCCGCGAAAATCTCCATCCGGTCGCCGACGGCTTCGGTGATCCGTGGGAGGACGTCGGTCGGCCCTGAGGCGCAATCAAGATTGCGGGCACCGTGGTTGGAGACGACGATGGCATCCACCCCATGCGACGAAGCCGTCAGCGCGTCCTCGACGCGCAAGATCCCTTTCACGACGAGCTTGCCCGGCCAGCGTTGCCGCAGCAAGCGGATATCATCCCAGGTAACGTCCTTCGCCAGGCTGATCTCGTCGGAGAGAGCCTCGCGGCCGAGCCGCGTCCGAAATTCCGCTGGGTAATGCGCGTAGGTCGGCACCTGTCCGGTTGCCAGTGCGTGCAGCATCACCGTAGCCGCCCAGCGCGGATGCAGGGCGACGTCAAGCGCTGCCCGCCAGGACAGCTTGAGCGGAATTCCGAAGCCGTTGCGCAGATTGTACTCACGGTTCGGGCCGACCGCGGTATCCGCCGTCAATACCAGCGTTTCCGCGCCGGCAGCCCAGGCTCGATCGAGCAGGTCGAGCATGCGCCGGCGATTCTTCCAGATATAGAGCTGAAACCAGAGGTCTGCTCCGGCTTCCGCCGCGATCCGTTCGATCGAGGTGATCGACTGCGTCGAGACGCAGAAGGGAATTCCAGAGCGCGCCGCAGCCTGCGCGAGGGCGATCTCGCCGTCATGCCAGACCAATCCAGCCACCGCCGTGGGCGCGACCACGATCGGCAAGGGGTGCTGCTTGCCGAGAAGCTCCGCTTCCGTCGATGTCCGGGCGACATCGACGAGCACTGCCGGCGAGAGCGCGATCGCGTCGAGCCTGCGCCGATTGGCAAGAATCGAGACCTCGTCTTCGCATCCGCGGTCAATATATTCGAACAGGCCGCGTGGCAGGCGCCGCCGGGCGGCCTGCCGGGCATCCTCGACATTCAGGATGCGGGTGAAAGCGGACCGTGCAGTCATCGCGTTACACCGCCATGCCCAGAGTCACGCGGCTCAACCGCGATTGTGGAAATGGCTGAGGAAGACCCGCGTTGCTTCCTGCTGGGGTTGGCCGATCACGTCGCGGGCCGGGCCCTCCTCGACGATGACGCCGTCGCGCATGAAGACGACGCGGTCCGCAACCTCTCGGGCGAAGCCGATCTCGTGGGTGACGATGATCATCGTCATGCCTTCGGCGGCGAGGTCGCGCATGACGCCGAGGACTTCACCGACGAGCTCGGGGTCGAGCGCCGAGGTTGCCTCGTCGAAGAGCATGACCTCGGGTTCCATGGCGAGCGCGCGGGCAATGGCGACGCGCTGCTTCTGGCCGCCGGAGAGCTTGTTGGGGAAGGCATCGACCTTGTCGCTCAGGCCGACCTTGGCGAGAAGCTTGCGGGCGATCGCCTCGGCCTGCGGCTTCGCCATCGCCTTTACCGAGATGGGCCCCTCCATGACATTCTGGACGACCGTCATATGCGGGAACAGGTTGAAGTGCTGGAAGACCATTCCGGTATTGGAGCGGAACCGCGCCTGCTCGCGCGTGGCGGGCAGCTTGGAACCGTCGCCGAAGGAGAAGCTGTCCTCGCCGATGCGAATGCGTCCGCCCTCGGGCATGACCAGCAGGTTGAGGCAACGCAGCAGCGTCGACTTGCCGGAACCGGACGGGCCGATCAGCGCGACGACCTGGCCGGCCTCGACCTTGAGATTGATATCGCGCAGCACGGTCAGCGCGCCGAAGCTCTTGCGCAGCCCGGAGACCTCGATCTTGTAGCTCATCGCCGCGCCCTCAATTGCTGTGTGCAAGCCGCTTCTCGGCTTGCTTGGCGATTACGGTGAGCGGCAGCAGCACGACCACATAGATCGCGGCGACGACCGTGTAGACCTCGAGCGCGCGATAGGTATCCATCGCCGCCACCTGGCCCTGATAGAGCAGGTCCGGCACGGCAAGGACCGAGACGAGCGAGGTGTTCTTGAACTGGATGATCGACTGGTTCATCAGCGGCGGAATCATCCGCTTGATCGCCTGCGGCAGCACGATGCGGCGCATCACCTTGGCTGGAGTCATGCCGAGCGCGAGACCCGCCTCGCTTTGGCCAGGCTCGATCGAGACGATGCCGCCGCGAATGACCTCCGCATAGAAGGAACCGCCATAGAGCGTCAGCGTCACGACCGACGCGGTGATCGCGTCGAGCTTGATCCCGCTCAGGATAGGCAGCGCATAGTAGAACCAGAGCAGCAGGACGAGCAGCGGCGTCAGCCGGAACATCTCGATATAGGCCCAGGACAGCCAGCGCAGCGTCGGCGAGCGCGAGAGCTGCGCGATGCCGGCGATCAGGCCGACGATCAGCCCCAGCACCACGACCGCGATCGTGATGCCGATCGTGACGCCGGTTCCCGTCAGGAAGATCCAGCGATAGCCCCAGACAATGTCAAAATTCCACGTATAGGACATGCTGAACCCTGCCTGCGCCTAGCGCGGCCCTGCTGACGGAAGCCGTTCGAACGAAGCGCTCCGGCTCCCGCAGGCGGGAAGCCGGGCGGTCCTCAGAGCGTGATGCCCGCCGGAATGTCCTCGGACGTGACGCCGACCTGCTCCAGGCTTTCGACGACGGCGCTGCGGACGAGACCGAGACCGCGCGCATAGACGATCCAGGTATTGACGAAATCGCGCCAGGTCTTGTCGGGCTCGCGGCGGAAGGCCGCGTTCGAAGTCGAGCCGAAGAAGGGTTGCGGCACGACGACCTTGCCGAGCGCGGGATCGGCCTTCACCGCGCGGACGGCACCCATCCAGAAGATGCATTGCGCGTCGACGCGGCCGCTGCGCAGCGCCAGCATCGCCTCGTTGATCGTCTTGAAGCGGGAGATCTGTGCCTTGGAGCACAGGCGCGAGGCGATTTGGTCATGCGCGGAGCCGACATCGACCGAGATCTTCATATCCGGCCTGTTCATGTCGGCCCAGGTCTTCGGCTCGAAGCCGGGCTTGGCGATGACGACCAGCGCACTGTCGTAGACGGTTCCGGAAAAATCGACGGCCATCGCGCGCTTGGGCGTTGGGTTGAGGCCGAACATGATATCGATCTTGTCGGCCTGGAGATCGAGCACGGCATTGCCCCAGGTCGTCTCGACCAGTTCGAGCTCGACTTCCATGTCGGCGGCAAGCGCCGCGCCGATCGTGTAGAAGTGGCCGCCCCATTTGCCCGTTGCGGGATCCTTCATGAACCACGGAGCGCTGGACGTCACCGCGCCCAGCCGGAGCTTCTTGTTGGCGATGATGCGGTCGAAGGTGTTCTTGCCCGCGGTCTGTGCGCTTGCTCCGTTGGAGGCCAGCGTGAGTGCGCCGGCAGCCACCGCACCAGCGCCGATGAGCCCTGCCAGATCCCTGCGTGTCGTCATCATTCTTCTCCCGGCGTTATGGGGCGAACCCCGTCATGATGGATGAGCCATGCTCCCGCTTCCCCTGCGGGCATCCGAGACCTTCCGCCCCTCACCGAAGGCGGCAGCGGATCTTTCCGTCGTTTTCAGCTCTGTTTGGGCGTCAGCAGAACACCCGGATTCATCAAGTTCTGCGGATCGAACAGCGTCTTGACCTTGGCCATCAGCTCGTAGCGAAGCGGATCGGCAAGGCGCTCCAGCTCTTCGGTGAGCTTGCGGCCAATGCCATGCTCGGCGCTGAAGGTGCCGCCGAAGCGAGCCGCGACGTCGTGGATCGCCCGCTCGACCTCGAGTGCGAACGCTTCCGCATCGGGCAGCGCCGCCCAGAAGGCGTGGGTGAACATCAGGATGTAGTGCACGTTGCCGTCGCCGAGGTGGCAGACAACCTCGCTATACGCTTCCGGAAACAGCTTCGCCGCCGCCTCGTCCGCAGCCTTGATGAAGGGGGCGACATCGGAGGAGCGCACTGCGACGTCATGCGTGATGCTCATCCCCTCTTTCTTGTTCGCCTCGGAGACTGAGTGGCGGATATGCCAGAAATCCGCGGCCTGCTGCTCCGAGGTGGCAATCACGGCGTCGAGCAACTCGCCCTTCTCCAGCGCCGCGCCCAGCACCTCCTCGAGGATGTCGCGCAGCGCCGTCGTCGCATCCTCGCTGCCGAGTTCGATCAGGACCGACCAGGCGGGAATTTCGGCGAAGGGGAAGCGCGCCCGCTCGGCATGCTTGCGGACCAGCTCGAACTGCGAGGCCGAGACAAGCTCGAAGGCCTGGATATAGGAGCCCGCCCGATCCTGCAGGGCGGCGAGCAACGCGACTGCGTCGGCCGGATCGGCGGCGGCGACCCAGGCATGGGCCGTGTTCGGCGTCTGCGGGTGGAGCCGAAGCGCCGCGCCCGTCACGATGCCGAGTGAGCCTTCCGCGCCGATGAAGAGATGGCGCAGCATGTAGCCGGTATTGTCCTTGCGCAGCGCGGCCAGATCGTTGAGCACGCGCCCATCCGCCAGAACCACTTCGAGGCCGGCGACGAGATCGCGCATCGGTCCGTAGCGGACGACGCCGGTGCCCCCGGCATTGGTCGAGATCAGCCCTCCGATCTGGGCGCTGCCCTCGCTGCCGAGATGCAGCGGGAACTGTCGGCCTGCCTCTGCCGCGGCATTGTGGAGATCGCCGAGCACGACGCCGGCATCGACCGTAGCAATGCCGGAGGCGCGGTCGAGGTCGCGGATGCGGTTCATGCGCCTCAGCGAGAGCATGATGCCGGGCTTGTCGGGGCGGTCGCTCTCCGGCACCGCGCCGAAACAGAGGCCGGTATTGCCGCCGACCGGAAAGATCGGCTGCCCTTGCGCTGCGCACAGCGCGACGACGGCGGAGACCTCGGCTGTCGAAGTCGGTTGAACCACGGCGAGAGCAGACCCTCGCCTGCGCTGGCGCCAGTCGACCAGATACGGCTCCATTTCCGCCGGATCAGTGATCAGGCCCTTGTCGCCGACGATGCCGCGAAGTGCGTCGAGCACGGCCGCTCTCCTCAGGCGAGGCTGATGGCTTTGGCCTGTGCCGCAGCGACCTTGAGCTTGGCCATCGTCTGGTCGCTGGGGCCCGTCAGGGGCAGGCGCACCCCACCGACCGGCATGCCCGCCAGCGCCATGTATTCCTTCAGCGGGCCCGGATTGGTCTCCACATAGATCGAGTCGATGACCGGATCGACCTTGTCCTGCAGCTTCAGGGCTTCCTTGAGCTTGCCTTGGCTCGCGAGCTCGAAAATCTCGATCCAGATCTTCGGGTAGATGGTGGCGGAGGCCAGCACGCCGCCTCGCGCGCCGAGCGCCACATGGGTTGCGAAGAGGGGTTCCTCGCCGGACAGGATCGCGATCTTGTCGCCGGCATATTTCACCGTGCGAATAAAGTCCGGCATGTCGTAGGACGAATATTTCATACCGATGATCGAGCCGTCCTCGGCCATGGCCTGGACGGTATCCGCGAAGGCCGCGACCGTCGTCCGGCGCGGAATCTGATAGAGCATGACCGGCAGGTCGAGCGCATCGCGATAACGCCGAAAATAAGCGCGCATGCCGTCCTGCGTTCCGGGAGCGTAATAGGGCGTCACGGTCATGACCGCGGCGGCGCCAGCGGCGGCGAAGTCGCGTCCAGCCTCCAGGGCATCCTCGAAACCGGTGGAGAGCACGCCCGGAATGACCGGTTTGCCGTCAGCTGCCTCGACGCAGGCGGAGACGATCAAACGACGCTCCTCGCGCGAAAAAGCGGGATACTCGCCAGTGCCGCCGATGGGCACGATGCCCGCCGCTCCGGCATCGAGCTGGAAGCGGACGAGCCGGTGCAGCGCCTTCACGTCAACGGCTCCGTCGCCGGTCAACGGCGTGACGATCGCAGTGTAGAGGCCGTTCAACTGGTCGTGCGTAAGCGTCATGTGAGTCATCCCTGCCGCGTTTGACCGCCACGCCCGGCCGCTCGCCGAGCACGCGCGGTTCATTGCCGGCGCATCGTTGGGACTGAAGCCTCTTTCACATAAGAGATGCTGTCAACACAAAACTACATAAATGTCGTATACGATAATTATCGAACGCCGACCGCGGTCAGTCCCTTTTCATGCCCTCGCTGGGCGCTTAAGACAGAAGCTTGGACGATGCGGCGGAGAAAACGGCATGCCGGAACTTTCATGGGCGGACCAGACCGACGCCAGCGAACCGCCGGAGGTGTACCGCCCTGCTGCGGACCAGGGTGTCGATATCGGTGCCCGGCTGTTGAAGCTGCGCAAGGGGCGGCGCCTGACGCTTCAGGATGTCAGTGCGCTCACGGGGGTTTCCGCCTCGGCTTTCTCGAAAATCGAGAGAAACGAACTTTCCCCGACCATTTCGACGATGCAGCGCATTGCACAGGGGCTCGAAGTTGAGCTGGTAACGCTGCTTTCCAGCGACGAGGATGCCAACGCGGCTGGTTTTCCCGGGCGGCGGAGCATCAGCCGTGCCGGGAGCGGCAGTAAACATGCGACCGGTACCTGCAACAACGTGCTGCTCTGCGCCGATCTCAAAAACAAGCGCGCGACGCCGATCCTGACCACGGTGACAGCACGATCGCCGGACGAATATGCGGCTTGGGCAAAATCCGAGGCGGAGATCTTCGTAATGGTGCTGGAAGGCACGCTGGTCGTCCACAGCCGCTTGTATGAGCCGCTCGAGCTGAACAAGGGTGACTCGGTCTATTACGACGCAACGACCGAACACACCTGGACCTCCAAGGGCGAAACCAACGCCGTCGTGCTGTGGGTGCTGGTCGATTTGTGACTCGGGCGCCTGAAGCAATTCGTATTCAGCGCCATATGTCGTTTCCGAAAAATTTTGTCTTTTCAGAATTTTTCTGTTGCCAGCGAAAAAACTTGGGTTAGCCTCTCCGTAAGAGAGGGGCCATGACGCAAACGACGCCAAAGGCGCAGTCATCCGACGTACCGGGACTGCGCCTGCACGAGGTGCGTAAATCGTTCGGCAGCGTCGCCGCGCTCCAGCCGACCTCCTTCGATGTTCCAGCCGGCACGCTCTGCTCGCTTCTCGGTCCCTCCGGCTGCGGCAAGACGACGACCCTGCGTATCGTCGCGGGCTTCGAGTTGCCCGATGCCGGCCAGATCCTGATCCGCGGCGAGGACCGGACCTACGACCCGCCGCAGCGGCGCAAGCTCGGCATGGTCTTCCAGAACTACAGCCTGTTTCCGCATATGACGGTGGCGCAGAATGTCGCTTTCGGACTGCGGATGGCGCGCGTGAACCGGGCCGAGATCGAAGCGCGCACGCGCCGCATGCTCGACATCGTGCATCTGCCCCAACATGCCGATCGCTATCCGCATCAGCTGTCGGGCG
>JARYGW010000092.1:0-16104 GCA_033792295.1 Allobosea sp. | reverse complement strand
CACGGATATTGTCCTCCACCGAAAGCCCCCGGAAGATCGAGGCCTCCTGCGGCAGATAGCCGATGCCAAGCCGGGCGCGCTGATACATCGGCAGCGCCGTGATGTCGTTGCCTTCGAGCGAGATGACGCCGAGATCGGCCCCGACCAGCCCGGTGATCAGGTAGAAGATCGTGGTCTTGCCGGCACCGTTGGGGCCGAGCAGGCCGACCGCCTCGCCCTGGCGCAGGGAGAGGCTGGCGTCGCTGACGACGGTGCGGCCGCCATAGCTCTTGCGCAGGCCAGCGACGGCGAGGATGCCGGGGCCGCCGATGGCGGCGGCCGTCAGCCGGGCATCGCCCGGGCGGGCCGCGTCAGGCTTGCTACCGAACAGGCCGCGTAGGCGCGCGAGCGCGCCGGGACCGTTCGCAGCCTTCGCCTTCGGGGCGGGCTTCGGCTGAGGGCGAGGAGGAGCTTCGGAAGCGGTCACTGCGTTAGGGTCGCCTGGAAAAACTCAGTTCGTCGGCTTGGCGCCAGCCGCCGGCTTGGCCCCGGGCTTGCTCGCATCGGTCGAGTTCGGCACGAAGTAACCCTGAACCCGGCCGCCCTTGCTGGTCTCGACATTGGCGACGCCGGTCACCGTATTATAGGTCAGCTTTTCGCCGCGGGTGATGTTCGGCCCGTCGTTCAGCGCGACATTGCCGGTCATGATGACGAGATTATTGGCGCGATCGAACTCGGCATTATCCGAGGTCGCGGCCTGCGTCTTGGAGACGACCGTCACCGGTCCCTTGCAGAGGATGCGCTTGATCGAGCTGTCATTGGCCGGGTCCTTGCCGCCGGCCGCGGCAGGGGTCGCCGGCGCAACCGCCTTGGCGGAGGCCGCTCCGCCCTGCCCACCCCCGCGCCCCTCATAGAGCACGGTCATCACGGTGCAGCGCACGGTGGTTTCGCCCTGAACCGCGACGACGTTGCCCGTGAAGACAGCCTTGTTCTCCTTGTCGAGCACGTCGAGCTTGTCGGCGTCGATCTTGATCGGCTCCTTGCTGTCGCCGCCGAGGCCGCCGAGCGGCGACGAAGCGTTGCCACCCTTCTGCTTGGGCTGGGCGAAGCCATCCTGGGATGCCGCCAGAAGCGCAAGACCGGCCGCCGCCAGCAGCGTGGCGACCTGGCGCGCGCGCATGAAACGGAACGTCTGAGCCGGCGCTCTCATGTCACTGCCTCTTTTCGTTGCCTTGCGGAGCTGTGGAATCAGCGGAAGCCGCGGGATTCGCCTTCAGCAGTTCCGGCATCGGCGTGCTGCCTTCACGCTCCGGGCCGGCGATGGTGCCGGCAGGAGCATTCTTGATCAGCACCCGTACACGTCCTTCGAAAGCGATCACCTCGCCGTTGTTCTTCACGTCGAGCGTGTTCGCGTCAACCGTCGTCTGGTCCATATGGACCGTAACGGGCTCCTTCGAGGCGACTGTTCCCGCCTTGAAGTCGACATCTGCCGTCCGCATCCGCATGTCATGACCGCTCTCGGTCCGGACCGTGATGTCGTCGACGAGCCTGAGCTTCTCCTTCTGCGTGTCGAAGAGGCCGGTCTTCGCATGGACCGTCACCCAGCCTTCGCGCTCCATCTGGATGCGGGCGATCAAGGTCTGGAGCTCGATCTGCGTCGGATTGCGGATCTCCTGGAAGGCGCTCTCGGCCGTGACCTGATAGGGGCGGTTATCCTTGCGATAGCCCGAGAGCTTCGGCGTCTCCATCCTGACCTTGCCGCCGGTGATGCCGACGGCGCCGATCGAAACGTTCTGGAGCTTGCCGCCCAAGGGATTGAGGAACGGCACGACGACCAGGCCGAGCACCGAGGCGACGGCGACGACGGGGATGGCTTGGCGCAGGAAGCGGACGAGCCGCGTGTGCCGCTGCGCCGCCACGAACGCAGCTTTCCGACGCAGGGCATGCTTCGAAAGCCCGTCTGTCGGGTGGTTAAAGGTCATTGCCACAGTCATGCCCCGCGCAATGGCAGTCGCTCACGGCTTTTTCGTGTCGCCGGACGAACCGCATCGCGCCCCCGCGCTGCTCGCCCTTTCCCGGGAAAGCGGGAAATCACCCCCCGCTCGCGGACAGACTGACGCCAAAAGCCTTCGAAATTGTCAAGTGTGAGCGAAGATATCCGTCTCTTCCCAACCAGCAAGGTCCAGCTCGGCACGATAAGGCAGGAAGTCGAAACACGCTTTCGCGAGGTGACCGCGCCCTTCCCGGGCCAGCATCGCCTCCAGCTTCTGATGCAGCGCATGCAGATGCAGCACGTCGGAAGCGGCATAGGCAAGCTGGGCCTCGCTCAGCGTATCGGCACCCCAGTCGGAGGATTGCTGCTGCTTCGACAGTTCGACGCCGAGCAATTCGCGGACGAGATCCTTCAACCCGTGGCGGTCGGTATAGGTCCGGACGAGCTTCGAGGCGATCTTCGTGCAGTAGACCGGGGTGGTAACGACGCCGAAGGCGTGACGCAGCACGGCGACGTCGAAGCGGGCGAAATGGAAGAGCTTCAGCACCGCCGGATCCTCCAGGAGCCGGATCAGGTTCTTCGGCCGCCCGGGATTCTTCGGGATCTGCACGACATCCGCCGTTCCATCCCCGCGCGAAAGCTGGACGACGCAGAGCCGGTCGCGATGCGGGTTGAGGCCGAGCGTCTCGGTATCGATCGCGACGCTCGTGCCGGCATCGTAGCCGTCCGGAAGATCGCCGCGATGGAAACGGATGGTCATGCTCGCAACCTCACTGGTCCGGCAGCAACGGCCGGCTCTTCAACGCATGCTCGATTCGGCAGTCCCGAAGAGGAAATCTGCCACGACAAGCTTCGGCAGCTAGCGGCCCGCCCTGTTCCGTTCAAGCCTTTTCTGAGGCCCGACAAGGATTTGGGCCGACGTTAACCTTTTATTCACCATAAGCTTCATTCCGCGACGGGAGCATGCGACAAGAAGGCAACGGAGCCTGACGCATGTCCCCGATCCGCCTGTTCACCGATCTCGAAGGCCGCATCGGCCTCAGGAGCTTCTGGCTCGGCACCGCCACGGTCGCGCTCGCGCTGTTCGCGATCCAGCGGGCCGCGCCGCAGCTGACCGATCCGGCGACGGCGACAATGGTGATCGCCTTCACGAAGACCTTCGCCCTGTTTCCCTGGTGCGCACTGGCGGCCAAGCGGGCACAGGACCGCGGCGGCTCCTCCCTGTTCGGCATCCTGCTGATTTGCGCCATCGTCCTGCCGGAACAGATGCTCGCGCATGTTCCCTTCGGCTGGCGGCCCTCGCTGGAAGCGATCGGAACGATCGCCTGGGTCGTCGCCTTCATCGATCTCGGCCTGATACCTTCGGCGCATCGGGACGAGGATGGGCTTGCGACGGTCATAGCGAGTGGCAAAGCATCGGACTGAACTCAGCCCGATGCTTTGGCTCTTTAGCTCTTTGATTCTGCATCGGCTTTCCCCGAAAACCGCGTTCCACTTTTCGGGCCGATGCTCTAAAGCGGCGGAATGACCGCCGGACAGACTCCCCTTCCCTCGCTCGATTTCGATCCTGCCGACCCCGTCGCACTGACGCAGGCGCTGGTGCGCTGTCCTTCCGTGACGCCAGCCGAAGGCGGTGCGCTCGCCCTCCTCGCTGCGGTGCTGACCGCCGAAGGCTATACGGTGCACCGCCCGGTCTTCAGCGAGCCCGGCATGCCCGATGTCGAGAATTTCTATGCCCGGATCGGCAGCGAGGCGCCGGTCTTCGTCATCGCCGGCCATACCGACGTCGTGCCGGTCGGCGACGAGGCAGCCTGGACCCGTGCGCCCTTTGCCGGAACGATCGAGGACGGGGTCCTCTACGGGCGCGGCGCCTGCGACATGAAGGGCGGCGTCGCCGCCATGGTTTCGGCCGCCATCCGCTACCGGCGCGAGAATCCGCAGGCGCCGGGCTCGATCGCCTTCCTGATCACCGGTGATGAAGAGGGGCCCGCGGTCAACGGGACCGTAAAGCTGCTCAAATGGGCGCATGAGCGCGGCGAGCGCTTCGACCATTGCCTGCTCGGCGAGCCGACCAACCCGGCCACCATGAGCGACATGATCAAGATCGGCCGGCGCGGCTCGCTGACAGGCGAACTCACCGTCAACGGCATACAGGGCCATGTCGGCTATCCGCATCTCGCCGACAATCCGATCCGCGGCATGGTGCGCCTGCTGGCGGCGCTCGACGCCACACCGCTCGACCTGGGCACCCAGCATTTCGACGCGAGCAATCTCGAGGTGACGACGCTCGATGTCGGCAATCCGGCGACGAACGTCATCCCGGCGCAGGCGAAAGCCGTCTTCAACATCCGCTTCAACGACAGCTGGACGCCGGAGACGCTGGCCACCGAGATCGAGCGCCGGCTGCGCGAGGCCGCCGGCAACACGGTGCGCTACGAGATCCGGTTCCGGCCGACCAATTCTGTCGCCTTCCTGACCGAGCCCGGTCCCTTCGTCGCGATGGTGGCCGACGCCGTCGAGGCCGAGACCGGCAAGCGGCCGGCGCTTTCGACCACGGGCGGCACATCGGACGCCCGCTTCATCAAGAGCTATTGCCCCGTCGTCGAATACGGCGTCGTCGGCAAGACGATGCACCAGGTCGACGAATGCGTCGCCGTCGCCGACCTCGTCGCGCTGGAGCGGATCACGCATCGGTTGCTCGCCAGCTATTTTGCAGCGCAACATAGGGCTTGACGTCCCCGCAACGCGGATCATTATTGGTCTTAGACGAAAGTCTAAGGTCCTTTGATGGAGTTCGCGATGAGGCTCGATGCCGACGACGTCGCGCGGTCACTGCGCGGTTCCTGGCGCCTGATGACGAAAGGCGCCGAGGCGCTGCCCGAGCTGGACCTCAGCCGCGACGGCTTCTGGCGCTCCTTCCTGGCCTTCGCCCTGATGCTGCCGGCGACGATCGCGATCCTCGCCGCGCTGCGGCTGGCGGCCGGGCTCAGCAATGCCGGCGGCCTGTTCGGGGCTCCCTCGCTGGCCTTCTCGGTCGTGGCCGCGCTGTCGCTCGCCATCCTGGTGGTGCCGGCTTTCCTGATCCTCATCCGGCCGGAGCTCGTGCAATCGCCGCGCTTCACCAGCTTCGTCATCGCCTGGAACTGGGGCGGCATCGTCTCCGCCAGCCTGATGGCCGTTCCGGCGACGGTCTTCGCGCTCGGCTGGTCACCCGCCACACTCGCGCTGGTGCAGTCGGCCTTCTTCGCCGCGATCGTGCTCCGGCTGCGCTATTGTGTCGCTCGCGCCACCTTCGGAGCCGGGAACGGCATCGCCATGCCGCTCGTCATCGCCAGCGTCGTACTCGACTACGGCGTGATCCGGGGCTTCGGCCTGCTCTGACGCAGGCCCGGAGCAGTTCTGCACGCGAACCGGTGCCTATTTCGCTCGGAAATGCTCTATTCGTAATCGACGCCAGCCAGATAGAGCCCGCAGGACGGCGCCAGCGCCGCGCATTGCGAGCGGTCGCGCGCCGCCAGCACGGCGCCCATCTTCTCCTCGGGCCAGCGCCCCGCCCCGACCATCTTCAGCGAGCCGACGATGGAGCGGACCTGATGATGCAGGAAGGAACGGGCGTGGGTGTAGACCACGATCTCGCCCCCCTCGCGCCGGACATCGAGCCGGTCGAGCGTGCGGATCGGACTGTTGGCCTGGCATTCGGCGGCGCGGAAGGTGGTGAAATCGTGCTTGCCGAGCAGCGCCTTGGCGGCACGGTCCATCGCCTCGTGATCGAGCTTCACCGGGACGTGCCAGACGCGATTACGGTCCAATGCCGGCGGGGCGCGCCGGTCGAGGATGCGATAGATGTAGTAGCGGCGCCTCGCCGAGATGCGGGCATCGAAACCGTCCGGCACGATCTCGGCGCTGAGCACGCTGACGGGCACGAGCGCCTTCAGCCGGGCATTGGTCGCGTCGCGCACGACATCGGTGCGCCACTCCTTGCCGAGATCGACATGAGCGACCTGATGGGTGGCGTGGACGCCGGCATCGGTGCGTCCGGCGCAATGCAGGCGCACGGCATGGCCACAAAAGGCCTCGACCGCCTCCTCGACGCTCTGCTGCACGGACGGGTCGCTCGCCTGGCGCTGCCAGCCCGAGAACCGCGTGCCGTCATATTCGATGACGAGCTTGTAGCGCGGCATCAGGGCCGGCCGTCAAAAAGTGCGAAGCGGTTTTCGGACAACAACCTGCTCCGCTAAAGCTTGTCGCCGGCCCCGAGCCGGGCGCCGCGCAGGAATTCGGCGCCGCTCATCGGTGCCTTGCCGGCGCGCTGAACCTGCAGCAGCTTCACGGCGCCGATCGCGCAGGCGACGGTGCCTTCATCGTCGAGCAAGGTGCCGGGCTCGGCGGCGCCGCCGGCACGTGCGGTCCGCAGGATCTTCAGCCGCTCGGGCCCCTTGCCGAGGTCGATCTCGGCGAAAGCCCCCGGAAACGGCGACAGGCCACGGACGAGATCGTGCACCTGCTGGGCCGGGCGGGCCCAGCTCAGCTTCGCCTCGGCATTGGCGATCTTGGCGGCGTAGGTCACGCCCTCCTCCGATTGCGGCGTGAAACGCAGGCCGCCGCGCCCCAGCGCCGCCAGCGCACGCACCATCAGATCGGCGCCGAGGACGCTGAGTTGATCGTGCAATTCGCCCGCCGTCATGTCGGGGCCGATGGCCAATGTCTCGACCATGCCGACCGGGCCGGTATCCAGCCCGGCTTCCATTTTCATGACACAGACGCCGCTCTCGGCATCTCCCGCCATGATCGCGCGCTGGATCGGCGCCGCACCGCGCCAGCGCGGCAGCAGCGAAGCGTGGAGATTGAGGCAACCCAGCTCCGGCAGATCGAGGATCGCCTGCGGCAGGATCATGCCATAGGCGACGACGACCGCGACATCGGCCTGGTGCGAGGCGATCATCTCGACCTGCTCGGGCGTCTTCAGGGTCGAGGGCGTGAAGACCGGAATGCCGAAGCGCTCGGCCGCCTTCTGGACCGGCGAGGGCCTGAGCTCCAGCCCGCGGCCGGCCTGGGCCGGAGCGCGGGTATAGCAGGAAACGACCTCATGCCCCTGTCCGACGATCTCGGTCAGGACCGGCACGGCGAAATCGGGCGTGCCCATGAAGATGACGCGCAAACTCATATGCTCACTATTACCTCAGCTCCGGCAGGGGTGCCGGACGGAATGGAGCACCCTCATCCTGAGGAGCGCTTCGGAGCGCGTCTCGAAGGATGCTCCAAGAGACTCCCGAGCCATCTGAACCATCCTTCGAGGATGATGGCTCGGATCATGGGTGTCGACTACGCCGCGCGCTCGCGCTTCGCGGCCTTGGCGAATTTCTTGGTCACGCGCTCGCGCTTCAGGCGCGAGAGATGATCGATGAAGAGCACGCCGTTGAGGTGGTCGATCTCGTGCTGCAGGCAGGTGGCGAGAAGACCGTCAGCCGCGATCTCCTGCGTCTTGCCGTCGAGGCCCATATAGCGGACCTTGACCTCGGCCGGGCGCTCGACCTCCTCGTAATATTCGGGAATCGAGAGGCAGCCTTCCTCGTAGACGCTGAGCTCCTCCGAGGACCAGGTCACTTCCGGATTGATGAAGACCTGTGGCCTCCTCGGCTCCGGCTCCTCGCCCTCCTTAGCCTCCGGCTTCGACAGGTCGATCGTCACCAGGCGCAGCGGCACGCCGACCTGGATCGCGGCGAGCCCGATGCCCGGCGCGTCGTACATCGTCGCCAACATGTCGTCGACCAGCGTCCGGATCTCGGGCGTGACAGCCTCGACCGGCTTCGAAACGAGGCGAAGCTGGCTGTCGGGCAGGATGACGAGCGGGCGAATGGCCATGGAATTCCGCAGGAAAAGAGCTGTTGAGCCCGCGACATAAGCATTTGTGGGCAAGCGGTCAAACTGTTCCGCTTTCGTTCGCAATTCCAACTCGAATCGGTTAGGCTCCGGTCATGAATGCCATTGCCTTCACACTGCTCGAACGGCCCGTGACCTGGGCAGAAGCGGCGCTCGGCTTCGCAGCCCTGAGCCTCGCGCTCTTGCTGATGGCGGTGGTCGCGAGCTGGCGCGGCAGCCGCAACCGCGCGATCGAGGCCGCGATGGCGGCCGAGCGCGCCCGCGAGATGGACGACAAGGTCGCGGAGATGAACCGCCAGCAGGCCGAGCTGGCCGGCCGTATGCAATCCATGGCCGAAATCCTCTCGACCCGGCAGGGCGACCTCGCACGCCTCGTCGCCGAGCGGATGGATGGCTTACGCCAGCAGGTCGGCGCCGGCCTCGAACGCAATGTCCAGCAGACCACCGAAAGCCTCGGCAAGCTGCAGGAGCGGCTGGCGGTGATCGACAGCGCCCAGAAGAACCTGACGGACCTCACCTCCGAGGTGGTGACGCTCCGGGACGTGCTCGCCAACAAGCAGGCGCGCGGCGCCTATGGCCAGGGCCGGATGGAGGCGATCATCCGCGACGGTCTGCCCGCAGCGTTCTTTTCCTTCCAGCCGCAGCTCTCGAACGGGAAGCGGCCGGACTGCCTCGTGACGCTGCCCGGCGACGGGCGTGGCCTCGTCATCGACGCCAAATTTCCGCTGGAAAGCTTCACGCTGCTGCGCGAGGCGCGCGGCGAGGACGAGAAGAAAACGGCGGGCCAGCGCGTGCGCAGCGATGTCGGCGTGCATGTAAAGGACATCGCCGAGCGCTATTTCCTGCCCGGCGAGACGCAGGACATCGCGCTGCTCTTCGTGCCGTCGGAATCGATCTATGCCGATCTGCACGAGCATTTCGACGATGTCGTGCAGCGGGCGCACCGGGCGCGCATCATGATCGTCTCGCCCTCGCTGCTGGCGCTGGCGATCCAGCTCATGCAGTCGCTGGTGCGCGACGCGCGGATGCGCGAGGAGGCGCAGGTCATCCAGACCGAGGTCGGCAAGCTGCTCGACGACGTGCGCCGGCTCGGCGAGCGCGTCGACAAGCTCGACAATCATTTCCGGCAGGCACAGGACGATGTCGGCCAGATCAAGACCTCGGCCGGCAAGGTCACGAGCCGCGCCGAGAAGATCGGCGCGCTCGAGTTCGACGACGAGAAGAGCGAGCCGAAATTGCCCTTCGCCAAGGGGCTGGAGCTGAAGGCTGCGGCGGAGTGATCAGCCGCGGTTGAGCGCGGCTGAGAGCTCCGGCTTCACGTTCAGGGTCTGAAAAACGACGCAGTAGCGTTCGGTGAGCTTGAGCAGCGTGTCGAGCTTCTCCTGCGGTGCGTCGGTCTCGACGTCGAAGGAGAGCCGGATCGCCTGGAAGCCGACCGGGGCGTCCTTGGCCACGCCGAGGGTGCCACGGAAATCGAGGTCTCCCTCGGCACGGACGACGCCCTTCTTCAACTCGATCTCGAGCGCGGTCGCGACGGCCTTGAGCGTCACGCCAGCGCAGGCGACCAGCGCCTCCAGCAGCATGTCGCCGGAGCAGAGCTCGGTGCCCGAACCGCCCGTCGCCGGATGCAGGCCGGCGAGCGCGATGGCGCGGCCGGTCTCGACCTTGCAGGCAATGTGCTGATCATCGAGCTCGCCATGAGCCTTGAGCGTGACGACCGCCGCCTCCGGATTGCTGCGATATTCATCCTTGAGCGGGGCCTGCAACGCACGCAGCGCAGTGATGTCCATGGAACCGACCCTCTCGTTCAAGCCCTGAAATTGCAAACAGTGAAATCACATCACGCGGCTGATAGGGCGAAGCCGCCCCCGGCGCCAGCGCGGCCTGCAAGCTACCACCACATCCCCGCGGTCTCGGCCGCCTTTTCCTGATGCGGCGCCTCGTGGCGCAGCGAGCGGTCGAGTGCCCGCAAGGCCTCTCGCTTGGCCGCCTCGAAAGCAGGCGAAAGCCGATCGCGCGGGCGGGACAGTGGATTGTCGAGCTCGTCGAAGATGCGTCCGGGCTTCGGCTGCATCACCACGATCCGGTCCGCGAGCGTCACCGCCTCCTCGACATCATGGGTGACCATGACGACGGTCGGCCGGCTTTCCTGCCAGAGCGCCAGCAGGTGGCCATGCAGGCTCGCCCGCGTCGTCGCGTCGAGTGCCGAGAAGGGCTCGTCCATCAGAAGCAGCTTCGGCCGGGTGACGAGGGCGCGCGCGATGGCCACGCGCTGCTGCTGGCCGCCGGAGAGTTCGCGCGGCCAGCGCTTTTCGTGGCCGGCGAGGCCGATACGCACCAGCGCGTTCGTCACCAGCCCCTCGCGCTCGAAAGCGGAGAGATGCGACAAGCCGAAGCCGACATTCTCGGCAACGCTGAGCCAGGGGAAGAGCCGTGGTTCCTGGAAGATCACGCCGACATCGGCGCGCGGTTCGGTCACGCTCTCGCCATCGAGGCGGATCGCGCCCTCGCTCGGCCGGTCGAGCCCGGCGACGAGCCGGAGCAAGGTGGTCTTGCCGCAGCCGGAGCCGCCGAGCAGGGCGACGATCTCGCCCCGCCCGACCTCGAGGTCGATCGCCGAGAGGGCATGGGTGCCGTCGGCATAGGTTTTGGACAACCGGTCGAAACTCAGCATCGGGTGAACCTTCCGGAATCGGTACAAGCGAGCCCGCATCCTGAGGAGCAAGCCGAAGACTTGCGTCTCGAAGGATGCTCCTGATATCGCCGGAGCCTCCTAGAGCGTCCTTCGAGACGCGTTTCCCTGGGAAACGCTCCTCAGGATGAGGGCTTGAAGTGCAAGAGCCTTCAGAGCTTGTCGCGCGCCGTATCCTGCCAGGCGAGGAAAGGCCGCGTGATGGCGACGAGCAGGCCGTCAGTCAGCTTGCCGAGCACGGCGAAGCTGATGATGGCCGCGATGATGGTGTCGGGGCGGCCAAGCTGCTGGCCGTCCACGAGCAGATAGCCGAGCCCCTCGCTCGCTCCCATGATCTCGGCCGCGACCACGAACATGAAGCCGAGGCCAAGACCGGAGCGCAGCGAGACGATCCAATCAGGCAGGATCGCCGGCAGCAGGACGCGCCGCACCATGGCGAGGCGCGAGAGGCGGAAGACCCGGCCGACCTCGACGATCTTGCGGTCAATGCCCTGGATCGCCGCGGCGACCCCGAGATAGACCGGGAAGAAGACACCGACCGCGATGAGCGCGACCTTCGAAGCCTCGAAGATGCCGAGCCAGAGAATGAAGAGCGGCACCCAGGCGATGGACGGGATCGCCCGTAGCGCCTGCAAGGTCGGATCGAGCAGCCGCCGCGCCACCGGCAAGGCTCCGGTCAAGGCGCCCAGCACCGTCCCCGTCAAAGCTCCGAGCCCGAAGCCGATGCCGACGCGCGAGAGCGTCGCCATCGCATGGGTCAGGAGCTCGCCGGATGCCACCAGCTCCCAGAGCGTGCGGCCGACGACGCTGGGCGGCGGCATCAGCCGGCTATTGGCGATGCCTGCTGCGACTAGAGCCTCCCAGAGCAGCGCGAGGAGAACCGGCAGCACGAAGCCGAACAGGGCGAGGCCGGAACGACGCGGCGCCGGCCTGGCGCGCGGCTCCTCTTCGACCGCATTGACCGCTCCTGCCTCGACGGCGCTCATCTGCCCGGCCGCGCCTCAGTTCGTCGCGATGAAGCCGCGGTCGATCAGCGAATCCACCGCCGCCTCCACATCGGTCGTAGCGGGGAGCACGCCGGCATCCTTCAACGCGACGCCGGCCGCGGTGATGCCCTCGATCTGTGCCGGGCCGATGGCGGAATGGGTCAGTTCGGTGCGGGTGAGCTGACGCTCGATCACCGGCTCCGGCAGCTTGGTATAGGTGACCAGCACCTTCTTCAGCGCGTCGGGATTGGCGAGTGCATAGCGGCGCGCATCCTCATAAGCGGCCAGCACCTTGCGCACGAGATCAGGGTTCTCCTTGGCGAAGGCTTCGCGAACATTGAGGATGCCCCAGCTGTTGTCCTCCGCCTTGCGATAGAACAGCTTCGCGCCGCTCTCGACCTCGGACGCCGCCATCATCGGGTCGAGCCCGGCCCAGGCGTCGACATCGCCGCGCTCCAGCGCGAGACGGCCATCGGCATGCTGCAGCAGCACGAGCTTGACATCCTTCTCGGTCAGCTTGGCATCGGCCAGCGCCCGCACCAGGAAGATGTGCGGATCGGTGCCGCGGGTGACCGCGACGCGCCGGCCCTTGAGGTCCGCGACCTTGGTGATGTCGCTCTTGGCGCCGGTGACGAGCGCGGTCCATTCAGGGCGCGAATAGACATAGATCGACTTGATCGGGTTGCCGTTGATCTTGCCGATCAGGGCGGCGGCGCCGGCGGTCGAGCCGAAGTCGATCGAGCCGGCATTGAGGAATTCCAGCGCCTTGTTGGAGCCGGCCGAGAAGACCCAGCGGACCTTGATGCCCTCGGCTTCGAGCGCCTTCTCCAGCGTCCCACGCTCCTTCAGCACGAGGCTGACGGGGTTGTAGGTCGCGTAATCGAGGCGGATTTCCTTGGGCTGCGCGAAGGCGGGCGTGGCGAGCGCCGCGGCGGCCAGGGCTGCGAGCGCGAGGCGGCGGGTGATGCTGGTCATCGGGCGGTCCCTCTTTCGATGATGCGAGGGAGCCGGCGAGGATATCGCCCTTCCCCACGCTTTAGCTGCACTTGTTTCGCGCCCGCAAGCTGCTGGCTCAAATCGGCGCGTATCCGCTTATTAGGTCCAATTGTTCTGTATGTCAAACAATACAGTCGTGTTCGGCTTTATATTTTATTCACATAAAATTCTGTATAATTTGACCTTTCCATTGCCGCTCCCCACCATGATAGAAGCAGGCTCCACTGCGAGACTCCGCTGCCGTGTCAGCCACCGCCGACAAGCCCACCCTTCCACTGCCCGAGATGCTGCAGGATCCCGAAGCCGGCGTGAGCCGGCTACTGGAGTCGGGCCATCGGCGCGACAAGCTCGAGAAGCGCCAGCTCCTCATCGCCGCGCTCCGGCGGCTGCTCGACGATGGCCGCGCTTCGGCGCGGAGCATCCTCGAACACCAGCGCAGCGGGCTCGCCTGCGCGCAGCGGCTCTCGGCGGTGATGGATGCGGTCATGGTCGCGCTGTACAAGGCGGCGACCCGCTACTTCTATCCGGCGGACAACCCTTCGCAATCCGAGCGCATCGCGGTGGTCGCCGTCGGTGGCTATGGCCGCGGCACGTTGGCGCCGGGCTCGGATGTCGACCTGCTCTTCCTGTTCCCGCACAAGCAGACGGCCTGGGGCGAGAGCGTGGTCGAGTCCATGCTCTACCCGCTCTGGGACCTGAAGCTTAAGACGGGTCATTCCGTCCGCTCGATCGACGACTGCATCCGCGAAGCCCGTGCCGACATGACGATCCGCACGGCCCTGCTGGAGGCCCGCTTCCTCGCGGGCGACAGGACATTGTTCGACGAGATGGTCCAGCGCTTCGACGCAGACGTCGTCGAGGGCACGGCGGCCGCCTTCACCGAGGCGAAGCTCGCGGAACGCGAGCTGCGCGTGCAGCGCGCCGGCGCCTCGCGCTATCTGGTCGAGCCCAACGTCAAGGACGGCAAGGGGGGCTTGCGCGATCTCAACACGCTGTTCTGGATCGCGAAATACGCATACCGCGTCCACGATGCGCGCGAGCTCGTGGCGGCCGGGCTGTTCGACAGGCAGGAACTGCAGATGTTCGAGCGCTCGGAGGAGTTCCTCTGGCGCGTGCGCTGCTGGATGCACTTCATCACCGGGCGCGCCGAGGAGCGGCTCTCCTTCGACCTGCAGCAACAGGTGGCGGCGGCCATCGGCTATGCCGGGCGCAAGGGGCAGGCGCCGGTCGCGCGCTTCATGAAGGCGTATTTCCTCGTCGCCAAGGATGTCGGCGACCTCACGGCCATCGTCTGCGCCGCGCTGGAGGCGCGGCAGCAGAAGCCGCGCGCCACCCTTTCGCGCCTGCTCGGCTCCTTCGCCAAGCGCAAGCGCGTGCGCGCGCTCGGCCATACCGACTTCACCCTGAGGGGCCAGCGCCTCGCCGTCATCGACGACAGCGCCTTCGAGCGCGACCCGGTCAACCTGCTGCGGCTCTACCAGCTCGCCAGCCGGGAGGACCTCGCCATCCACCCCGATACCAGCCGGCTGGTGACGCAGTCGCTGAAGCTGGTCACGACCGGGCTGCGCGGCGACCCGGAGGCCAACCGCATCTTCCTGGAGATCCTGACCTCGCGGCGCTCGCCGGAGGTGGTGCTGCGCCGGATGAACGAGTCCGGGCTGCTCGGCCGCTTCGTCCCCGATTTCGGCCGCATCGTGGCGATGATGCAGTTCAACATGTACCATCACTACACGGTCGACGAGCACCTGATCCGCGCCATGGGCGTGCTGGCGGAGATCGACGCCGGGCTGCTCGAGGCCGAACACCCGCTCGCCAACGAGATCATGCCGACGATCACCAACCGGCGCGCGCTCTATGTCGCCCTGTTCCTGCACGACATCGCCAAGGGGCGGCCGGAGGACCATTCGCTGGCCGGGGCACGCATCGCCCGCAAGCTGGGGCCGCGCTTCGGCCTGACGCCGGGCCAGACCGAGACCGTCGCCTGGCTGGTCGAGCATCATCTGGACATGTCGACCGTCGCCCAGAGCCGCGACCTCGGCGACCCCAAGACGATCGAGAGCTTCGCCGCCACGGTGCAGACCCTGGAGCGGCTGAAGCTGCTGCTGATCCTCACCGTCGCCGACATCAAGGCGGTCGGCCCCGGTGTCTGGAACGGCTGGAAAGGCCAGCTCCTGCGGACGCTCTACTACGAGACCGAGATCGTCCTCACCGGCGGCCATTCGACGGTCGAGCGCAAGACCCGTATCACCCAGAAGCAGGAGGGCCTGCGCCAGCGCCTCACGGATTGGGAAGAAGAGGAGCGCGACGCCTATATCGCGCGCCATTACCCCGCCTACTGGATCAAGGTCGATCTCGCCGATCAGGAGCGGCACGCCCGCTTCCTGCGCGAGGCCGAGAAGGCCGGACGCACCACCGCGACCATGGTCGAGACCGACCAGTTCCGCAGCGTCACCGAGCTCACCGTGCTGGCGCCCGACCATCCGCGCCTGCTCGCCATCGTGACCGGCGCCTGCGCCGCGGCGGGCGGCAACATCGTCGATGCGCAGATCTTCACCACCAGCGACGGGCTGGCGCTCGACACGATCTCGGTCTCGCGCGCCTTCGACCGCGACGACGACGAATTGCGCCGGGCCGAACGGATCGCAGCCGCCATCGAACGAGCGCTGAAAGGCGAGATCAAGATCGCCGATCTGGTCGCGCAGCGGCGCGCGCCACCGCCGCGCGGCCAGACCTTCCAGCTCGCGCCGGAGGTCGTCATAGACAACGTGCTCTCGACCCGCCACACGGTGCTGGAGGTTTCGGGCCTCGACCGGCCGGGCCTGCTCTACGATCTCACCACCGCGATCGGAAAGCTCAACCTGAACATCGCCTCGGCCCATATCGCGACCTTCGGCGAGAAGGCCGTCGACGTCTTCTATGTCACCGACCTGACCCATGCGAAGGTCACCTCGACGGCGCGCCAGCTCACGATCCGCAAGGCGCTGCTGGAGGTGTTCGAGTTCGAGGGAACGAAGGCGGCTTCGCCCCGGACGAAAGTCCCGGCGCGCGCTTGATTTAGGGCACCATAAGCCCGATATCGACTTCGAATGCCGCCGCGCGCGCCATGCTCCACAGCACCGGCAATCCTGGCGCGGCGAGCCCAATGAAGGGAATTGGAAGACGCGATGACGCAGAACCCTGCGACGGAAGACCCGAACCTCGAAGCCGCGGCCAACACCCCCGACCAGGCTCAGGCCGCCGAAGGGGGGAACGAGGCCCGGATCACGGCGCTTCAGGCCGAACGTGACGACCTCAAGGACAAGCTGCTGCGCACCCTCGCCGAGATGGAGAATCTGCGCCGGCGCACCGAGCGCGAGATATCCGATGCGAAGGCCTATGCCGTGACGAGCTTCGCCCGCGACCTGCTCGGCTCCTCGGATAATCTGCGGCGGGCGCTCGAAAGCGTGCCGGAGGCTGCCCACAGCGCCGCCGACGCAGCGCTCAAGGCGCTCTATGACGGCGTCGAGCTGACCGAGCGCGAATTGCTCAAGACCCTGGAGCGCCATGGCGTCCGCAAGGTCGATCCCCAGGGCGAGAAG
>JARYGW010000091.1:0-16147 GCA_033792295.1 Allobosea sp. | reverse complement strand
TGGGATTCGCGGGCGATGCGGAAGAGGTTCCTCCGCCGCATCACGAACGAGCTCTCAGCTCACGACCTTCAGCGCCTTGCGCTGGGCCTCGGCGCTCTCGCCGCGGCGGCCCTTGGCGGCCTCCATGTCGAGACTGACCATGAAGTCGGAGATGCGCGGCTGAATCTCGGAGCGGAAGCGCGAGCCGTTGAAGACGCCGTAGTGACCGACCTTGGGCTGGAGGTAGTGGGCGCGCTTGTCGGCCGGGATGTTGACGCAGAGATCATGCGCCGCCTTGGTCTGGCCGACGCCGGAGATATCATCGAGTTCGCCCTCGACGGTCATCAGCGCGACGCGGCGGATCGCCTTGAGGTCGACCGGCTTGTCGCGATGCATCATCGCACCCTTCGGCAAGGCGTGCTGGACGAAGACCGTGTCGATCGTCTGCAGATAGAACTCCGCCGTCATGTCCATGACCGCGAGGTATTCGTCGTAGAAGTCACGGTGCCTCTCGGCGGAATCACCGTCGCCGGAGACGAGATGCTTGAACATCTCGTAATGGGCGGTGACGTGGCGGTCGATGTTCATGGCCATGAAGCCGGAGAGCTGCATGAAGCCGGGATAGACCTGCCGGAAAGCGCCCATATGCGGGAACGGCACGACGGTGATGCAATTGCGGCGGAACCAGTCGGTGCCGCGCTCCATCGCGAGCTGGTTGACGGCGGTCGGCGAGCAGCGGGTGTCGATCGGACCGCCCATCAGGGTCATGGAACGCGGTGCGGCGTCATCGCCCTCGGCCTCCATCCGCGCGATCGCGGCGATGACCGGCACGGCCGGCTGGCACACAGCCATGACATGGGTGTCGGGGCCGAGCGTGTGCAGCATGTCGATGACGTAGTCGATATAGTCGTCGAGGTCGAAGCGCCCCTCCGAGAGCGGCACGAGGCGCGCATCGAGCCAATCGGTGATGTAGACCTCATGACCCGGCAGGAAGGCTTCGACCGTGCCGCGCAGCAGCGTCGCGTAGTGGCCGGACATCGGCGCGACCAGCAGCACCTTGGGCTGCGGCTTGCGCCGGCCGGGAATCTTGCGGTCGAAATAAACCAGCCGGCAGAAGGGGCGCTCCCAGACGACGCGCTCCTCGACCGGAACCTTGACGCCGTTGATCACGGTCTCGTTCAAGCCGAAGGCCGGCTTGCCATAACGGCGCGTGACACGCTCGAACAGCTCGCAGGATGCGGCCACGGTGCGGCCGAGGGGGGTGTAGGTCAGCGGATTCGCCGGATTCTTGAAGGCGAGCTGCATGGCGTCCGAAACGCCGCGCATCGGGCTCACCATCATGTGAACCGCTTCGTAGGCATGATAGGCAAACGACATGGCGGCCCCGTACATGCGATCTGGTGTCCTTCTGGCGGCGCAGCATGCTGTGGTGCGTCGCAGCGAACAACGCACCATAAGTTGATTTTGTTCTCATTCAACCCGGCTAAAGGCTAAGAATCTCTGATATGTGGACAGCCGATGGCAAAAGCTCCGCCCGGAGACCCGACATCGGACCCGGGATGGCAGCAATCGCAAGGGCTTGAAAGCAGTGATGGCATCAGACCTGACGGCGCCGGCCCTGATGCGCTCCAATCGGCATTTGCGACTCGACACACTCGTGCGCCTGCGCTGGCTCGCCATAGCCGGACAGAGCGCCGCCGTGGCGGGGGTGCATTTCGGCCTCGGCTTCCTGCTGCCCTTCGGCTGGTGCTTCAGCGTCATCGCGATCTCGGCCTGGCTCAATATCGCGCTCCGGGTGCGCTTCCCTCTCAGCCACCGCCTCAAGGATGGGCCGGCAACAGCCCTTCTCGCCTTCGACATCGTCCAGCTCGCGGCCCTGCTCTACATGACCGGCGGGCTGCAAAATCCCTTTGCCATCCTGTTCCTGGCGCCGGTGCTGATCTCGGCGACGGCCCTGCCGCCGCGGCGCACGCTCGTCCTCGGCGTGCTCGCCGTGGGGCTCGCGACGCTGCTCAGCCGCTTCCACATGCCTCTGCCCTGGGCCGGGCAGGACCGACCGGTGCTGCCGCCCTATTACCAGCTCGGGAACTGGGTGGCGCTGGTGCTGGGGCTAGCCTTCACCGGCATCTATGCCTGGCGCGTGGCCAAGGAGGCACGCGAGCTTTCCGACGCCCTGGCCGCGACCGAGCTGGTGCTGGCGCGCGAGCAGCACCTCTCCCAGCTCGATGGCCTCGCCGCGGCAGCCGCACATGAACTCGGCACGCCGCTCGGCACCATCGCGCTGGTCGCGCGCGAACTCACCCGCCTCGCCCCGCCGGACGGCGAAATGGCCGAGGACATCGCGCTGTTGCGCGAGCAGGTCGAACGCTGCCGCGGCATCCTCGCCAAGCTTTCCAGCCTGCAGGACGAGGATGCGGGCCCGCTCGACCAGTTGACGCTGCGCCTGCTGATCGAGGAGGCGGCCGGCCCGCAACGGCCCTTCGGCGTGCCCTTCGAGATCACGATGCAGGGCGAGAAGCCGGAGCCGGTCTGCCGGCGCAATCCCGGCATGATCTACGGCCTCGGCAACATCGTCGACAACGCGGTCGATTTCGCGCGTTCGACGGTGGCGATCCGGGCGAGCTGGACGGCCAACCATGTCACGCTGACCATCGCGGATGATGGGCCTGGCTTTCCGCCCGACGTGCTGATGCGGGCGGGCGAGCCCTATCTCTCGCGGGGTGCGGGCGAGAACCGCGCCGGTGGCGGGCTCGGGCTGGGACTCTTCATCGCCAAGACGCTGCTCGAACGCGGCGGCGCCTCGCTTGAATTCTCGAACCGCCCGGCGCCGGAAAGCGGCGCCTCGATCCGGATCGTCTGGCCGCGCGAGGTCTTCGAAGCCGACCTCCCCATCATCGGGGGTACCGAAAATGCGCCAACGGCGTTACATGAAAGAGGCTGAGCGCCGACAGAAGGACCGGCGTTGACTCGTTCTATTCGGAATCCGCGCAACCGCAGCGCGCATGGACAAGCGGCAAGGAGATGATGATGCAGGGCGTCGACAGTGCAACCGAAAGACCCGGAACGGGCAACGACATGTCCCTGCTGCTGGTCGACGACGACAAGCCGTTCCTGACCCGCCTCGCCCGCGCCATGGAAGGCCGCGGCTACAGCGTGCGGACCGCCGACAGCGTCGCAGCTGGGCTCGCCGCGCTTGAGGAAGCGGCGCCGGCCTTTGCGGTGATCGACCTCCGGCTCGGCGACGGCAACGGGCTCGACGTCATCGCCAGGCTGAAGGAACGCCGCCCGGATGCGCGCGGTGTCGTCCTGACCGGCTACGGCAATATCGCGACCGCCGTCAGCGCCGTGAAGCTCGGCGCCTTCGATTTCCTCGCCAAACCGGCCGATGCCGACGAGATCCACGCCGCGCTGGCCGCCGCCCGCGACGCCCGCCCCTCGCCGCCGGAGAACCCGATGTCGGCCGACCGGGTGCGCTGGGAGCATATCCAGCGCGTCTATGAGCTCTGCAACCGCAACGTCTCCGAGACGGCACGGCGGCTGGGCATGCACCGGCGCACCCTGCAACGCATCCTCGCCAAGCGCGCCCCGCGCTGAACCCGTCATCAAGACAAGCGAAAGCCCTGCCGGACCGATCGTCCGGCAGGGCTTTTCCATTAGGTCGCGACCAGTCAGGCGCAGGCGGCACGCACCGTCCGGCGCTCCAGCGTCACGGCGAACGCCGCCAGACCCAACGCCACGAGCGGCACCAGCGCAGCGACCGGCGGGATGGCCCCCAAGCCAAGGCCCTGCGTGATGACGAACCCGCCCAACCAGGCGCCCAGCGCATTGCCGAGGTTGAACGCGGCGATGTTCAGGCTGGAAGCCAGGCCCTGGCCTGCACCGCCCGCCTGCTGGAGCACCCACATCTGCAGCGGCGCGACCGTGGCGAAGGCCGCTGCACCCAACACGAAGGCCGCGATGACGGCGCCGATCTGGCTGTGGAAGGCGAAGCCCGAAACGAACATCGCCACCGTCATCAGCGCGAGGGTGCCGATCAGCGCCGGTGCGAGGCTGCGGTCGGCCCAGCGGCCGCCGAGCAGGTTGCCGACGACGAGGCCGGCGCCGAAGACCAAAAGCACCGGCGAGACCGCCGCCTCACTGAAGCCGGCGAGCTGAATGAGGATCGGCTGGATGAAGGTGAAGATCGCGAAGATGCCACCGAAGCCGAGGACGGTCATGACGAGGCCGAGCTGGACCTGCGGCCGGGCGAGCACCTTCAGTTCCTCGGCTATCGGCGCCGGCACGATGCGCTCCTTGTCGGCCGGCACCAGCGCCGCCAGTACGAGAAAGGCGAGGATGCCGATGGCGGCGACGGCCCAGAAAGTCGAACGCCAGCCGAAGGCGAGGCCGAGCCAGGAACCGAAGGGCACGCCGAGCAGGGTCGCGATGGTCAGGCCCGTGAACATGATCGCGATGGCGGAAGCCTTGCGTTCGGGGGCGACCAGGCTCGTCGCCACCAGCGAGCCGACGCCGAAGAAGGTGCCATGCGCCAGCGCCGTGACGATGCGCGCCGTCATCAACCAGGCGAAGCTCGGTGCCAATGCGGCGGCGAGATTGCCGAGAGTGAAGATCGCCATCAGCACGAGCAGCGTCGTCTTGCGCGGCAGCTTGCGCGTCGCGACGGTGAGGACGGGCGCGCCGACGAAGACGCCGAGTGCATAGCCGGTCATCAGCAGACCGGCGACCGGAATGGAGACACCGAGATCGCCCGAGACCTGCAGCAGCAGGCCCATGATGACGAACTCGGTGACGCCGATGCCGAAGGCACCGACGGTCAGGGCATAGAGGGCAATGGGCATGGGAGCCTCCGGATACGAAATCGGCCCCCGAGATAGCGGCTGAGGCGGCTGTGAATTAGTATGCCAGGCGGACCATCATTTGTGAGATGAATTCACGATGCCTCGCTCCGAGATCAACCGCTCCGGTGAGATGGAAGTGTTTGCGCGCGTCGTCGAGCTCGGTGGCTTCTCGCCGGCCGCGCGCGCCCTCAGGATGACGCCCTCGGCCGTCAGCAAGCTTGTGGCGCGGCTGGAGGCACGGCTCGGCGTGCGCCTGATCGTCCGCTCGACACGCAAATTCATGCTGACGGAGGAAGGGACGACCTTCCATACGCATGCCGTGCGCGTGCTCGCCGATCTCGACGAGGCGGAGCGCGCGGTCGCGGCCTGCCAGATTCCGCGCGGACGGCTCAGGGTCAACACCAGCGTACCTTTCGGCCGTCATCATCTGCTGCCCCTGGTGCCGCGCTTCTCCCTCGCCCATCCCGGCGTTGAACTCGACATCACCTTGAGCGACGCCGTGATCGATCTGATGGACGAGCGCGCCGACGTCGCGATCCGGGTCGGACCGATGCGCCCATCCCAGCTCATGGCGCGGAAGCTCGGGGAAAGCCGGATGGCGATCGTCGCTGCCCCGGCCTATCTGGAGCGCCGCCCGGCTCCGGCGCATCCGGACGATCTTGCCGGGCACGACCTCGTGACCTTCAATTTCACTCGCCACAGCGACAGCTGGCCGTTTTTGATCGAGGGCCGGCACCATGAACTCCCGGCGCATGGCCAATCCACGGTCGGGGACGGGGAAAGCGCGCGCCAGCTTGCGCTCGCCGGGCAGGGGCTGGCCCGGCTCGCCCTGTTCCATATCGGTCCCGACATCGCGGCGGGGCGCCTCGTGCCGGTGCTGGAACCCTTCAATCCCGGCGACGTCGAGGAAATCCACGCCGTCTATGTCGGTCATGGCGGCAAGCTGCCGGCGCGCGTCCGCGCCTTCGTCGACTTTCTGGTAGCGGAGATCGACATGCGCGACGCAGTGACGGCGCCAGCCGGTTCACTGACTGCGAAAACCGCCCTCGCGACGGCCTCATAGGCCGGGTGGATCCTCGATCAGCGCCAGCCGCCCGGCCGCGAGCTTCGCAAAGGAGATGGTCAGCATCTTGCGGCGGGCCGGTGCGAGCGGGTGCCTGGGTGGCTCACGCAGCAATTCGCCGCCATAGGCATCGGCGACGATCAACCCGACATCTTCAGGCAGAATCTCCTGCGGAAATTCCGGAGCCACGGCGAAGAGGAAGCCGTCGCAATAATCGCGATAATCGGGCCATTTGCCGTCGACGCGGTAATCGGCGAGCCCGGACTTGACCTCGACCACCCAGAGTTCGCCCGCCGGCGACAGCGCGACGATGTCACCCCGCCGGCCATTGGCGAAGGTCATTTCCTTGACGATGGCATAGCCGCGTTCGCGCAAATGCCGGCTTGCACCGCGGCAGACGGCACGAGTGATATCCGGCCGGGCGGGCGGCGGATTGAGGATGCTATCGGCGAGAGACATGCTTCATGTTCTCCCTTTGTTTCAGAGAAAGCAACCCGCGAGGACGACTTGGCGGGGGTGTTGGGTCCGAGCGAGGCGAGCGAGCGCCGCGAGGTGCGTCCATGCACAAGTGGAGAACCCGACGTTACGGCTAGTCTCACGGACATGGGCCGGCCTATAAGGGCTCAAAATAGCGATAACAGGAAACGTCCCGATGCATGCCCACGGCGCCAGCCTGCCGGGTTCGGCCGATCTTTCCGCGACGGTCCTCGGCCGGCTCGCCCGACTGCTCGAACATTTCCTCGGTACCCTCGTCGCATTCGCCGCAGCGGTTCTGGTTGTTCTGGAAATCCTGATTCTGGGCGCGGGTGTTGCGGCGCGTTATGTGTTTCATGCGCCATTGGTGTGGTCGGACGAGCTGGCCTCGATCCTGTTCCTGTGGCTGTCGATGCTGGGAGCGGTGATCGCCCTGCAGCGTGGCGAGCACATGCGCATGACCGGGCTGGTGACGCGGGTCTCGCCGCAGACGCGCGCACTGCTCGAAGCGCTCGCGATCACCGCGGCCATCGCCTTCCTGGTGATGATCCTGCCGCATGCGCTGGAATACGCCGAAGAGGAGAACTTCATCGTCACCCCGGCGCTGGAGATCTCCAATGCCTGGCGCGCCGCGGCGCTGCCCACCGGCATCGGCCTGATGCTCGTCGTCGCACTCCTGCGCCTGATCCGCTTCGGTGCCTGGAAGCCGGTGCTGGTCGCCGCCGCCCTGACCGCGGGCCTGATCGCCCTGTTCTGGCTCGCCGGGCCCGTGCTGAAGCCGCTCGGCAAGCTCAACCTCCTGGTCTTCTTCGTCGGCGTCGTCGCGCTCAACGTCTTTTCCGGCGTGCCGATCGCGTTCTCCTTCGCGCTCGCCACCTTCGGCTATCTCTCGCTCACCACCTCGACCCCGATGCTGGTCATGGTCGGGCGCCTCGACGAGGGCATGAGCCATCTCATCCTGCTCGCCGTGCCGCTGTTCATCTTCCTCGGCGCCCTGATCGAGATGACCGGCATGGCCAGGGCCATGATCCAGTTCCTCGCTTCGCTGCTCGGCCATGTCCGCGGCGGGCTCTCCTATGTGCTGATCGGCGCGATGTACCTGGTCTCCGGCATCTCCGGCTCCAAGGTCGCCGACATGGCCGCGATTGCGCCGGTGCTCTTCCCCGAGATGCGCGCGCGCGGCGCCAAGCCCGGCGATCTGGTGGCACTCTTGTCGGCCACCGGCGCCCAGACCGAGACGATCCCGCCCTCGATCGTGCTGATCACCATCGGCTCGGTCACCGGCGTCTCGATCGCGGCCCTGTTCACCGGCGGCATGCTGCCGGCCGTGGTGCTGGGCGTGGCGCTGTGCTTCGTCGTCTGGTGGCGCTACCGCGGCGAGGACCTCAGCCATGTCGCGCGCCAGCCCAAGCGCGTCATGGCCAGGCTCGCGCTGATCGCCGCGCCCGCCATCGCCCTGCCCTTCGTCATCCGCGCCGCGGTGGTGGAAGGCGTGGCCACCGCGACCGAGGTCTCCACCATCGGCATCGCCTATGCCGTGCTGGCCGGGCTCCTGATCTACCGCCAGTTCGACTGGCGCCGCCTGCCGAAGATGCTGGTCGAGACCGCATCCCTCACCGGCGCGATCATCTTCATCATCGGCGCCGCCACCGCCATGGCCTGGGGTCTGACCCAGTCCGGCTTCTCGCGCGACCTCGCCCAGGCCATGGCCTCGGTGCCCGGCGGACACTGGGGCTTCCTCGGCATCTCGATCCTCGCCTTCGTCGTGCTCGGCTCCGTGCTCGAGGGCATCCCCGCCATGGTGCTGTTCGGCCCGCTCGTCTTCCCGATCGCCAAGGCCGTCGGCATCCACGAGGTCCATTACGCCATGGTCGTCATCTTCGCCATGGGCATCGGCCTCTTCGCCCCGCCCTTCGGCGTCGGCTATTACGGCGCCTGCGCCATCTCCAAGATCAACCCCGACGACGGCCTCAAATACATCTGGGGCTACATGCTCGCCCTCCTCGTCGGCCTCATCTTCGTCGCAGCATTCCCATGGATATCAATCGGTTTCCTCAGAAACTGACGGGCTCCGTCATCGAGAAGAGCGGGGAGTGGCCAAAGCACACAGCCATGGCCAGCTCCCTGCATCTGGCCCCGCCAGCCTCGCCATGCTCTAAAACCGGAAGCGTTCGACTTTGCCCTGAGGCTTCCCGATGACTTTGCGCCTGAGCCGCTTCACGACACTCGCCCTATGCATCCTGGCGGCTCTGATCCTCGTCCCCCTCGCCTTTCGCCATGGCTGGGTCTGGTTTCCGGCGATCTTCGCCGTACTGCTTTCGCTCCTCGGCCTGTGGGATCTCAACCAGCCGGAGCATTCGATTCGCCGCAACTATCCGGTGATCGGGCATATCCGCTGGTTCGCCGAGCTCATCCGGCCGGAGCTACGCCAGTATCTGTTCGAGGCCGACGAGGAAGCGGCGCCGTTCTCGCGCTCGCAGCGCTCGCTGGTCTATCGCCGCGCCAAGGACCTCGCCGGCGACCACCCCTTCGGCACGCTGCTCGACGTCTATCGCGACGGTTACGAGTTCATCGGCCATTCGACCCGCCCGGTGCCGGCCTCGGACCCGGCGAGCTTCCGCATCACCATCGGCAACGAGCAGTGCGCGCAACCTTACTCCGCCTCGATCTTCAACATCTCGGCGATGAGCTTCGGCTCGCTCTCGGCCAACGCCATCCGGGCGCTCAATACCGGGGCGCGCATGGGCAATTTCAGCCACGATACAGGCGAAGGCAGCATCAGCCCCTATCATCGCGAGGGCGGCGGCGACATCGTCTGGGAGGTTGCGAGCGGCTATTTCGGCTGCCGTGACGATCAGGGCCGTTTCGACCCGGAACGCTTCGCCCGGCAGGCGAAGGAACCGCAGGTCAAGATGATCGAGATCAAGCTCAGCCAGGGTGCCAAGCCTGGCCATGGCGGCATCCTGCCGGCGCCGAAGGTGACGCCGGAAATCGCAACGACGCGCGGCGTACCGGTCGGGCAGGACTGCATCTCGCCGCCGAGCCACAGCGCCTTCTCGACGCCGCTGGAGATGATGGGGTTCATCGCCCAGCTCCGCGAGCTTTCCGGCGGCAAGCCGGTCGGCTTCAAGCTCTGCCTCGGCCACCCCTGGGAATTCATGGGCATCGTCAAGGCGATGCTGGAAAGCGGCGTGGTGCCCGACTTCATCGTCGTCGACGGCGCCGAGGGCGGCACGGGCGCGGCACCCGTGGAATTCAGCGACCATATCGGCCTGCCGATGCGCGAAGGCCTGCTCTTCGTCCACAATGTCCTGACTGGTGCGGGCCTGCGCGACAAGGTCAGGATCGGCGCCGCAGGCCGCATCGTCAGCGCCTTCGACATCGCCAGCGTGCTCGCCATCGGCGCCGACTGGGCAAATGCGGCGCGCGGCTTCATGTTCGCCCTGGGCTGCGTGCAATCCCTGTCCTGCAACACCAATCGCTGCCCCACCGGCATCGCCACCCAGGATGCCGTACGCCAGCGCGCGCTGGTGGTGCCGGACAAAGCGCAGCGCGTCCATCGCTTCCACGCCAATACGGTGCATGCGCTCGCCGACATGTTGGCAGCGGCTGGCCTGAGCCACCCTTCCGATCTCGGCCCGCACCACCTCGTGCGCCGCGTCAGCACGACCGAGATCCGCCTGTTCTCGGATCTCCATGTCTTCCTCGAGCCCGGCGAACTCATAGACGGCCGCTGCCAGCACAGCTTCTATCGCCGCAACTGGGACCTCGCCCGCATCGACAGCTTCGACCGGGCGGCGTGACGCCGCGCGGCCTTTCTCACAGGGACGAGACGAGGTGGCCGCCATCGACCTCGATGGTCGAACCGGTGATGTAGCTGCCGGCCTGCGAAGCGAGCAGGAGCAGCGCCCCGTCAAGCTCTTCAGGCTGGCCCAGGCGGCGCTGGGGGATGCGGCGGATCAGGGCCTGCCCCGGTTCGGTTGCGAAGAAATCGCGGTTGATGTCGGTCTCGATGTAACCCGGACAGAGCGCGTTGACCCTGATGCCGTCTCGGGCCCATTCCAGCGCCAGAGCCTTGGTGAGCTGGATCACCCCCGCCTTGGAGGCGGCATAGGCGCTGACGCCGCCGGCGACTCGATGGCCGAGGATCGAGGCGATGTTGACGATCGCCCCGCCCCGGCCCGAGGCGCGCATGCCCTGCGCGACCGCCTGCGCCACCAGAAAGACGCCCTTCAGATTGGTATCGAGGACCTGATCCCAATCGCTCTCGGAGAGATCCGCCGCGCGTCCGGCGCCGCTGATCCCGGCATTGTTGACGAGAATGTCGAAGGAACGGCCTTCCAAGACTTCACGGACGGAACGCGCATCGGCGACGTCGAGGGCGAGGCCCTGAACATTGCCGCCGGAGTCGCTGATCTCAGCGCAGGCACTGTCGAGCGTGGCCTTGCGGCGCGCCGCGAGTGTCACGACGACACCGTAGCGAGCCAGCAATCGTGCGAAATGAAGACCGAGACCACCGGAGGCGCCCGTCACCAGCGCGGTCTTGCCGGACAGATCGCCGAAGAGAAGGACCGGTTCGTTGTCGCTCATCAGCGGACATTCGGCCAGCAGACCGCCGGGATCAAGGGCGACCGCCGAAATGGCAAGGCACCATCACGCCGGTGGGAGCGGCTGCCAAAAATAACCCGGATAAAAACTTGAATCATTTTTATCCGGGCTATAATTGGATCTTCAGAATCGACTCCAATCCGATGGACATCATGCAGACCGAAGAGCGGAAGGCGGCCATCGCCGCCTACAAGGAACGGAAGACCATCGCGGGCATCTATCTGTTGCGCTGCGAGCCGAGCGGCCAGAGCTGGATCGGCCGCGCGACGGACCTCGCCAGCATCGAGAACCGGCTGCGCTTCACCTTGCGCCATCGCAGCCACACGCATCGCGGCCTACAGGCGGCCTGGGATGCGCATGGCCCGGATGCGTTCCGCCTGGAGGAGCTGGAGCGGCTGGAAGAGGAAAGCCTAGCCTATATCCGCGACCGCATCCTCAAGGAGCGGCTCGGCCATTGGCAAGGGAAGCTCGGGCAGGAGAAGCTCGGCGTCCAGGCGATCTGAACTTCAGGCCAGCGAGGTCCCAGCTCTCAGAGGCCGAGGGGCGCAGGAACGGCAGCCCGTCAATCGTCCATTTTGAGAGCGGCGATGAAGGCTTCCTGCGGGATTTCGACCTTGCCGAACTGCCGCATCTTCTTCTTGCCTTCCTTCTGCTTCTCCAGAAGCTTGCGCTTGCGGGTGGCGTCGCCGCCATAGCACTTGGCGGTGACGTCCTTGCGCAGCGCGCGGATGGTCTCGCGGGCGATGATCTTGCCGCCGATCGCCGCCTGCACCGGGATCTGGAACATATGCGGCGGGATCAGTTCCTTGAGCTTCTCGCACATGGCGCGGCCGCGCGCTTCGGCCCGCGTCCGGTGGACCAGCATCGAGAGCGCATCGACCGGCTCGGCATTGACCAGGATCGACATGCGCACGAGGTCGCCCTCGCGATAGTCGGTGATCTGGTAGTCGAAGGAGGCGTAGCCCTTCGAGATCGACTTCAGCCGGTCGTAGAAGTCGAACACGACCTCGTTGAGCGGCAGGTCGTAGACCACCTTGGCGCGCGAACCGACATAGCCGAGATCGATCTGCAAGCCGCGCCGATCCTGGCAGAGCTTCAGCACCGAACCGAGATATTCGTCCGGCGTGAAGATCGTCGCCCTGATCCAGGGTTCCTCGATCGCCTCTATCTTCATCACGTCCGGCATGTCGGCCGGGTTGTGCAGTTCCAGCGTGGTCCCGTCGCGCAGGCGCAGGCGATAGACGACCGAAGGCGCCGTCGAGATCAGGTTGAGGTTGAACTCGCGCTCCAGCCGTTCCTGGATGATCTCCAGATGCAGGAGGCCGAGGAATCCGCAGCGGAAGCCGAAGCCGAGCGCGGCCGAAGTCTCCATCTCATAGGAAAACGAAGCGTCGTTCAGGCGCAGCTTCGCCATGGCGCCGCGCAGATCCTCGAAATCGGCGGCATCGACCGGGAAGATGCCGCAGAACACCACCGGCACCACCGGCTTGAAGCCCGGCAGCGGCTCGGCGACGGGCTTCTTCTCGTCGGTAATGGTGTCGCCGACGGCGGTGTCTGCCACCTCCTTGATCGAGGCGGTGAAGAAGCCGACCTCGCCGGGCCCGAGCTCCTTGACCTCGGTCATCTTCGGCTTGAACACGCCGACGCGATCGACGCCATAGGAGGCGTTGGCGCGCATCATGCGGATGGTCATGCCCTTCTTCAGCACGCCGTCGATGATGCGCACGAGCACGACGACGCCGAGATAGGCGTCGTACCAGCTATCGACCAGCATCGCCTTGAGCGGAGCATCCGGATCGCCCTTCGGGGCGGGGAGCTTCTCGACGATCGCCTCCAGCACGCCCTCGATGTTGAGGCCGGTCTTGGCCGAGATCGGCACGGCGTCGGAAGCGTCGAGACCGATCACGTCCTCGATCTGCTCCTTGATGCGCTCGGGCTCAGCGGCGGGCAGGTCGATCTTGTTGAGGACGGTGACGATCTCGTGATTGGCGTCGAGCGCTTGATAGACGTTGGCGAGCGTCTGCGCCTCGACGCCCTGCGAGGCGTCGACCACCAGGAGAGAGCCTTCGCAGGCCGCGAGCGAGCGCGAGACCTCATAGGCGAAGTCGACGTGCCCGGGGGTATCCATCAGGTTCAGGATGTAGGTCTTGCCATCCTTGGCCTTGTAGTCCAGCCGCACCGTCTGGGCCTTGATGGTGATGCCGCGCTCCTTCTCGATATCCATCGAGTCGAGGATCTGGTCGCTCATGTCGCGGGCGGCGACGGTGCCGGTCTGCTGGATCAGCCGGTCAGCCAGCGTCGACTTGCCGTGGTCGATATGGGCGACGATCGAGAAGTTGCGGATATTGTCGATGGTGCGGGTGCTCATGCGCGCGCCATAGCAGTGAAGCCGCGTGCCGCCAAGCGGTTGGCCTTCTTGCGTGCGATCGGATCGATGAGATGCCTGCTCTCAAGACGGGTCACCCCTCTTGCAATTTCTAATATATAAGAATTATTCTCCATTAATGGATTTTGAGAACGACATCGATATCGACCGCCGCCTCGGCGAGCGGCTCAAGGCAGCCCGGCAACGCCATGCCCTGACACTGGACGAACTCGCCCAGCGTACCAATGTCAGCCGCGCGATGATCTCGCGGATCGAGCGCGGCGAATCGAGTCCGACGGCAACAGTGCTGGTCCGCCTCGGCTCCGGGCTCGGGCTGTCGCTCTCGGCATTGCTGGAAGAGGGTGTGGGCACCGGTCCGCTGGCACGACGTGCGCAACAGCCCGTCTGGCGCGATCCGGCGAGCGGCTATTTGCGCCGCAATGTCTCGCCGCGCGGCACCGGTTCCGGTTTCGAGATCGTCGAGGTGGAGTTGCCGGCAGGAGCCGAAGTCCATCTCGATAGCGCCACTGGTGCAGCGGCGCTCGACCAGCAGATCTGGATACTCAGTGGCCGGCTGGTCCTTACCGTGGAGGGCATGCGCCACGACCTCGCCGAGGGCGACTGCCTGCAGATGCATCTGCGCGGCCCGATCATCTACCGCAATCCGGGCGTCGAGCCCGTCCGCTACGCCGTCATCCTCGCCGCAGGCAGCGGCGCCTTCCCGGGACATGCCGCATGAACGCCCCCGCCGCCACCTCCGATATCGCCCTCGACATCCTCGACGCCGCGGCCACCGAAGCCGCCGTCCCGGCATTGGCGGAAATCCTGCGCGATTGCGTCACCAACGGTGCCTCGGTCGGCTTCATGGGCTGGAATACCGCCGCCGATTACGAGCGCTTCTGGCGTGATGTCGCAGCCGGAGTCGCGGGCGGACAGATCGTGCTGTTTACGGCGCGCAACGCGGACGGGATCGTCGGCACGGCGCAGCTTCATCTCGTCGGCAAGCCGAACCAGCCGCACCGGGCCGAGATCGCCAAGGTGCTGGTGCATTCGCGCGCCCGCCGGCAGGGCATCGGCGAGGCGCTGATGCGCCGGGCCGAAGCGGTTGCGCGCGAGAAGGGACGAGATCTGCTGGTGCTCGACACCGATGAAAACGGCACCGCGCGCCGGCTCTACAGCCGCTTGGGCTGGACGGAGGTCGGAACCATCCCGCGCTACGCGCTGATGCCGGACGGGGCCGCCTGCGGCTCGACCTTCTTCTACAAGGATCTCAGGCCGGCGTGAGCCGGCAGGTCTCAGCCTTCCTTGGCCTCGCCGCGGATGTAAGGCTCGACCGGGCCCTTGAGCGTGATCGTCATCTGCCGGCCGAAGCGGTCCTTGGCAGCGCCGGCCGCAACCTTCACCCAGCCTTCCGAGACGCAATACTCCTCGACATTGGTCTTCTCGGCGCCCTTGAAGCGGATGCCGATGTCGCGCGCCAGGACCTCCTCATTATAGAAGGGGCTGTCGGGATTGACGGAGAGGCGGTCGGGAAGCTGCTCGGACATGGACAAGACCTGAACTGCGAAAATGATGGCTTTGCGGGCTCGATACCCGCTTCCGGCCGCAAAGCCAACTCAGCGCTTCACACGGCCACCCGCCTGCTCGATCAATTCCGCGATCACGCCCTGCCCTCGCGCCCTGGCGTGGGCGAGCGGCGTGAGGCCGTCGCGGTCGGCGAGGTTCGGGTCCGCCCCGGCGGCGAGGGCGAGCTTCGCCACCTCCTGATGGCGCGAACCGCCATCGCCGAGGATCACGATCTCCAGCAGGCAGGTCCAGCCCAGATCGTTGACATGGTTCACGTCGATCCCGCTGGTCAGCAGGAGCTTCACCGTCTCGACATGGGCGCGCTCGCAGGCCGGGATCAGAGCATTGCCGCCATAGCGGTTGCGCAAAGTGAGATCGGGATTCAGCGGCAGCATCGCCGCGACGATCTCGGCCCGACCGGAGGCGCCGGCGAGCAGCCAGGGCGTGTCGCGGTTGCTGGCCTGCGCGTTCGGGCTGGCGCCAGCTGCGAGGAGAGCCTTCGCCATGGCGACGTGATTGCCCGCTACAGCCAGCAGCAACGCGGTTCGGCCTTGCGCATCGCGGGTTTCGAGATCGGCGCCATTGGCGATCAGCCGCTCGACCTCCGCCGTGCGGCCGGCTTCGGCTGCCACGAGCAGGGCAGGCGCGCTCTGGGCCGCGGTCGCCATCATCAGCAGAGCTCCAACACAAGCGCCGGCCAGCCGGCTCACCGGCCGCCGTCCAGCAGGCGGCCGACGACCTTGGCGGTGTAATCGACCATCGGGACGATACGGGCATAGTTCAGGCGGGTCGGACCGATGATGCCGACGACACCGACGATGCGCTGGTCGGCATCGCGGAAGGGCGCCGCCACCATCGAGGAACCGGACATCGAGAACAGCTTGTTCTCCGAGCCGATGAAGATGCGCACGCCGTCGCCATCCTCCGCCCGGGACAAAAGGTCGATCACGTCGGTCTGCGTCTCGAGATCGCCGAAGAGCATGCGGATGCGCTCCAGATCTTCCTGCGCCTTGAGATCGTCGAGCAGATTGGCCTGGCCGCGCACGATCAGGTGGCGATCGGTGCTCGGGCCGGAGGAGGTGGCGATGCCGCTTTCGACCAGGCGGGCGGTCAGGGCGTCGAGCTCACGTTCCATCTGCGCGCGCTGCAGCGCGATCTCTCCGCGCAGATCGCCGAGGGTCTTGCCGAGGATGCGGGCGTTGAGGAAGTTCGCCGCCTCCGTCAGCGCCGAGGCCGGGAGGCCGGGCGGCAAGG
>JARYGW010000090.1:0-16187 GCA_033792295.1 Allobosea sp. | reverse complement strand
CGATCAAGCGCGGGCTAGACGTTCTGATCGCGGGAACGACGCTGCTGCTGATCGCGCCTCTGCTCCTGCTCACGGCGGTGGTGATCCGCCTCGACAGCCCCGGCCCGATCCTGTTCAAGCAGACACGCAACGGTTTCAACAACAGGCCGTTCCAGATCCTCAAGTTCCGCAGCATGCGCGTGATGGAAAACGGCGACGCCATCCGCCAGGCCTCGCGTCACGACAACCGGGTCACCAAGATCGGCCGGTGGCTTCGCAAGCTGAGCATCGACGAATTGCCGCAGCTCTGGAACGTGCTGCGAGGCGAGATGTCTATCGTCGGCCCACGGCCGCACGCGCTCGCGCATGATGCTCATTACGAGAAGCTGATCGGCGACTATCCCTATCGCCAGCACGTCAAGCCGGGCCTGACCGGCTGGGCGCAGGTGAATGGCAGCCGCGGCGAAACGCCGACCGTCGAAAGCATGGCCGAACGCGTGCGGCTGGATCTCTGGTATGTCGAGAATGCCAGCATCTGGCTCGACATCCGGATCATTGCGCGCACCTTCACGACGCTCCTCCACGTGAAGCATACTTATTGACCATCGTCAGGTGCAAACGTTGACGGCCCTGGGCCCGTGAGGCAGCTATGAAGAGTGGCGCAGGTAGAGACGTCGAGGCGAAGGCGCATGTGCCGGGCCGGCGTTGAGATTTTGCTCCAGCCATGTTGAACGGACGATGACACAAGCGACGATCACGCCTCTCATCATGGCCGGTGGCGCCGGGACGCGGCTATGGCCGGTCTCGCGCGATTCCATGCCGAAGCAGTTCATCCAACTGCTGGATGACGGGCTGTCGACCTTCCAAGCGACGCTGCTGCGCGTGAAGGGTGCCCCTTTCGGGCGGCCGATCGTTATCACCAATCACGAGTTCCGCTTCGTCGTCGCCGAGCAGTTGCAGGCGCTCGGCATCGCCGGGGACATCGTGCTCGAGCCGGAACGGCGCGACTCCGCTGCCGCGGTCGCGGTTGGGGCTCTGCTTGCCCAAAAGCAGGACCCGGCGGCCATTGCGGTCGCTCTCGCGGCCGACCATGTCATCATGGATGCGGCCCATTTTCGAGCCGATTGCGCGACGGCGGCGGAGCTGGCCGCGACTGGACTGATCATGACACTCGGCATCGTGCCGACGGCGCCGTCTTCAGCCTATGGCTATATCGAGCCGGGCACCTCGCTTGGCGCCGAGGGGGCGAGTCGGCTCTCCCGCTTCGTCGAGAAGCCGGACCAGGCCACCGCGCAGGGCTATCTCGAGTGCGGTTTCCTTTGGAACAGCGGCAATTTCGTCTTCTCCGCGGGCGTGATGATCGGCGAGCTGGAGCGGTTCGCGCCGGATATCCTGGCGGGCGCCGGGGCTTCCATCGACGCGGCGAAGACGGACCTGGATTTCATCCGGCTCGATCCACCCGCCTTCGGAGCGATCCCCAAGACCTCGATCGACTACGCCGTCATGGAGAAAACGGAGAAGGCAGGGGTGCTCGCCGCCAGTTTCGACTGGTCCGATATAGGCGCCTGGGATTCGTTGCATGCCATCGCGAACAAGGACGGAGCCGGCAATGTCCTGCAGGGGCCGATCGTGGCGATCGACACCAAGGATTCCCTGCTGCGCAGCGACGACATGCTGCTGACCGCTATCGGAGTGAAGGATCTGGTGGCCGTTGCCACGCGCGATGCCGTGCTGATCGCTCCCAAATCCGAAGCCGGCAGGGTCAAGGCGCTGGTCGAGCAGCTCAAAGCGCAGGGCAGGCCGGAGGCGTCCGAGCACCTGCGCATGTACCGGCCCTGGGGCTGGTATCAGCGCATCGATCTCGGCGCGCGGTTCCAAGTCAAGCGTATCAACGTCAAGACCGGCGGAAAACTGAGCCTGCAAAAGCATTTCCACCGCTCCGAGCACTGGATCGTGGTGCGAGGCACGGCGGAGGTGACGCTCGATGGCCAGGTGAGCCATGTGCATGAGAACGAGTCGATCTATCTCCCGATCGGCTGCACGCATCGCCTCGCCAATCCCGGCAAGATCGATCTCGAGCTGATCGAGGTCCAGGTCGGCAGCTATACCGGCGAGGACGACATCGTGCGGCTGGAGGATGTCTATGCACGGGCGTGATGCCGTGCGCCATCCATTTGCGTAACATCGTTCTGCCGAAAACCAACCTCCCTTTTCGGTTCGATGCTCTGGCAACGATGAGGGGGAAGCAAGGTTTGCGTTCGTGGATAGAGTTGGCTCCGTGAAGCGGACCTATCTTGAAGGGGGCGAACTTTCGGTCGAGACGATGGGGGCGCGGTTTCGCGGGCTCGGCACTGGCATGCCCGACAGCCTGCTGCAGGCTGGAGAATTCGTGCGGATGCTGGAAAGTCGGCAGGCTCTGCGCATTGCCTGCCTGGAGGAGACGACTTGCTGCCAGGGTGGATTACTTCGCTCGAGCTGGAGCGGTTGGGGAACGCACCCGCCAAGGGCGACTACGGCCAGTACCTCTTGCGAGTCACCATGGAAAACGCGGCAGCGAGCTGATTGTTGAATCTATTCAATTTTGATCTAATTATTCAATATGTCTGATTATTATATTATAATTTCTTTAAATTACTATACACAACATAGGAATTTCGATATATTGTTTAATTAATTGGATTATTTGCGATAATTAATCTATAAAAGTGAAATTTCTAAACTTCCATCAGGAGGGCTCTGTCGGCCATTTCCAGGAAAATTGCGGCGCAGCTAAGCCAAGCGATCCCAAGGTAGATGAGCATAAGATATACTCCGATAGCTTAGATCGCAAACTATACCGGGTAGCTCGTCTGCTCAAGAGGAATAAATTTGTCGTTTTGGTTCCATTATTAAGAGTTCGTGATCTTGTCGCTGCAGTATGCATGAGCTGCGCCGGGCCCTCCCGAGGTGAGCCGATTTACGATTCATAAATTTTCTCCGAGAGCGAAGGCTGAAACGCTGCGCTGGTCACTTATCCCCGCTTCGCTCGAAAGATTAGGCTTAAGCCGTCTTCACCGGGAAACTTCATGCGAAGTCTTTACGAAGCGTTCCACTATAGTTCGCCGCGCGAAACTCAGTACCGTCGCTACAAGCTTCTCACTGCCCAATCTCCCTACCGGTGACGGGTCGGGCGGAGCGTGTCGCCCGGCGTTGCCTCGGCATCGCCTTTTGGGACGAAAGGTCATGCGCCTGCCGCCGTCGCGATTGATCTCACCAACGAGGTCACGGTGCGCGTGCAGGGCAAGCCGGTGAACGGCGATTTGCTGCGGCTGGCCGGCGTCAGCCTTGTTCATCGGGCAGCCCCCCGGCGATGTGGGTGTCCTGTTGCCGGGTAATGCGATCGACTGCTGGGGTGATGGCCTGACGGCTGCAACCGGCGCGACATTGCCGAGCGGCGGCTACGTCTCCCGGCTGCGGCAGGCGCGGGCGGGCCGCGGTGTTACCAATTTTGGTATCGGCGGCCAGACGTCGCAGCAGGTTGTCGATCGCATGCCTGGGGACAAGGTGATGGGCCGCAATGGTATCGTCCTGGCCTGGATCGGCCGCAACGGTGTCGGCTCCGGTGGAAGCCTGATCGACAAGGTTATAGTGCAGCACGAGCGGGCGGTTGCTAACCTTGCCGCGGGGGGCGACTATCTTCCCTGTACGATCACGCCGACGGAAATCGAGACGGCCGGATCGGCGATCCTCGCCGCCAATACGGCCATCAAGAGCACGTATCCGAATACGATCGATCTCTTCATGGTGCTGGCGACGGAGCCGAACGGCACAATGGACCTCCAAGCGTATACGATCCGGTGGTTTGCCCGCGGCATCGCCCTGCCGCATTTCGGCTCTTTTCGGTCGCGACTCTTGAATCGCCGCCCTCTATAACGGGGCGGCGCCAGCCAAAGCCTAAAGCCGAGAGCCTGTATGACCGATTCAGTGAGTCCTCTTGCCGGAAAGCGGCTCGACCCCGCCATGCTCGTCGACATCCCGGCTCTGAGAAAGGCCTATTTCGACCAGCCCGACCCCTCCCAGCGTTCGCAGCAGGTCGCCTTCGGCACGTCGGGCCATCGCGGCTCGGCCTTCTCGAAATCCTTCAACGAGGCGCATATCCTCGCCATCGCCCAAGCGCTGTGCCTCTATCGCCGCGAGAAGGGCATCGACGGGCCGCTCTTCCTCGGCATCGACACCCATGCGCTCTCGCGCAACGCCTTCGAGACCGTGCTCGAGGTCTTCGCCGCCAATGGCGTGACCACGATGATCGACGAGAGGCTCGGCTTCACGCCGACGCCCGTGATCTCGCACGCCATCCTCACCTATAACCGTGGCCGGAGCTCGGGGCAGGCGGATGGCGTGGTCATCTCGCCCTCGCACAATCCGCCGGCCGATGGCGGGCTGAAATACAACCCGCCGCATGGTGGTCCGGCCGATACCGATGCCACCGGCTGGATCGAGAAGAAGGCCAATGCCTTCCTTGCTGAGAACCTCGCCGGCATCGTCCGCATTCCCTTCGAGAAGGCGCTGAAGAGCGAGCATGTACGGCGCCACGACTATATCAGCGGCTATGTCGCCGATCTGGCGCGCGTCGTCGACATGGAAGCGATCGCGCAGGCCGGCGTCTCGATCGGCATCGACCCGCTTGGCGGTGCCGGGCTCGACTACTACCAGCCGATCATCGACCGCTACGGCCTGAAGGCCATGATCGTCAGCCAGGAGATCGACCCGGCCTTCGGCTTCATGACGGCCGATTGGGACGGCAAGATCCGCATGGATTGCTCCTCGCCCTATGCGATGGCGAGTCTGATCGGCATGCGCGACCGGTTCGACGTCGCCTTCGCCAATGATACCGACGCCGACCGGCACGGCATCGTCACCCGCAGCAGCGGGCTGATGAACCCTAATCACTATCTCGCCGCTGCCAGCGCCTATCTCTTCGCCAACCGTTCCGGCTGGCGCAGTGATGCCGCGATCGGCAAGACCGTCGTATCGAGCGCGATCATCGACCGTGTCGCCGGCAAGCTGGGCCGCCGGTTGGTCGAGGTGCCGGTCGGCTTCAAATGGTTCGTCGATGGGCTGATTTCGGGCGAATTCGGCTTTGCAGGCGAGGAGAGCGCTGGGGCTTCCTTCCTGCGACTGGATGGTTCCGTCTGGACCACCGACAAGGACGGCATCATCCTCGGCCTGCTCGCGGCCGAGATCACGGCGAAGACGGGCGCCGATCCCGGCGTGCTCTATGACAAGCTGACGGCCGAGCTCGGCAAGCCCTGTTATGCTCGCGTCGATGCGCCGGCGACGGCAGCCCAGAAGGCCGTGCTCAAGAACCTTGCGCCCAGCCAGATCAGGACGAAGGAACTGGCCGGCGAGCGGATCACCGGAATTCTGAGCGACGCGCCCGGTAACGGCGCGCCGATCGGAGGGCTTAAGGTGACGACAGCCGATGGCTGGTTCGCGGCGCGCCCCTCCGGCACCGAAGAAGTCTACAAGATCTATGCCGAGAGCTTCCGCGACGAGGCGCATCTCGCCCGCATTCAGGAAGAGGCGCGGCAGATCGTGGGCGAGGCTTTCGCCGCGGCCTGACCAGGTCTGGTGTGACTGAAAGCGCTGCGGGGTGCCTTGCGGCGCCTCGCTCTGCCGGGCTTCAGGCGCGTTCGTGCCGGCCTTGCTGGGGCGGCTCTAGATGCCGGCGATCAGCCGCCAGACGATCCAGATAAGGAACGCGATCCACGCCACCATGGCGATGCCCGCAAAAGCGAGATAGGCGCCACCGATCATGCGGGTCGAGAGTTTTTCCGGACGATGGCTTTGAGTGGGGGCGGTTCCGTCGGTCATGGCCTGCGAAAGTTGTCCGGTCTTACCAGTCGATAGGGTCGGATATGGTCGGGCGCCGTCCCGGCGTTGCGTCGCGCAACACTGAGCCGATCTTCCGCTTGTATTCATCCCACGATGAAAGGACGCAGCCGCATTTGGCGCAGGTCACTTCGCTGTCCTGTTCCAGCCGGGCCGGGACCGAGACGCTGGCCGATCCACAGAGCTGACATTGGAAACCGTCACGACCCATTGCAACCTTCTCCGACTCTTCGAGCTCAGGGCCCGTCCGCCTGTTGAAGCCATGAAGGAACACGGTAGATGACTGGCATCTGAACGCATCCGGGCTGGCCGGTAGGAGGCAACAGGCATTTCCGAAGTCGAGGGCCTGTCGCTCTCCATAGATATCCGGCATGACCTTGCGTCAACTCGCGGATGAATGTTTCGTAAACGCGGGTGCTGGGAGCGTGGTTAGGGCGAAAGCTATCCGGCCAGGCCGCCATGTGACGCGCGTCTTCGCCCGCTTTGGCGGATTCAGGGCTGGGTAAGGAGGAAAGCCCATTGCGTGGGGCTTATGGCGAGCGCGTATTCTTTTGCTGGGATATGGCGGCGATAAAATGGCTGGCCATTCTGCAGATCGACTCGGCAAGGAAGCGAGGCAAGGCGCAACTGCCGCCCGAAAGGCGATGCTGCAGAGCAATATTCTGCGGTGCGCCGCTGTCGGGTGCCGCGGAAGCAAGTCGCGAGCTTCCCGGCCCTGAGACGCGGTATGATTTCCTGCTTACGATCTTTTGGTTTCGGTGCTGCTCAACAGTTGAATCATGCTTCGGTTAGATCCTGTAAGCTATGGTCTTCTTCTTGAATATTCTTGAATATAACTGCGTTATGTTTAAAAGCGACTCGCATTTTTCGACCGATTTCGTTCGCGGTGACTCAGGATTAACCTTCTTTATTTCAGTAATCCACTAAAGGGGCTCGATCTGCGAGTTCGAGGAATATTGCGATGCAAAATAACCAGGCAATCGCCATCAGCGTTAGCATTGTCTCCTCCCGCATCTTCCGATTCCAATTTATAGCTCAAAGCTTAATCGTATCAAAACGAGGATAGGCTCGGGGACCTGTCGAGAACTTCTGCGGGCGCCGTGTCGAGGAGCCGCGCTCAGCAACGACTCCGCATCCGTGCGCGTCTGGATAAAAATGCGAATGGCGGCGCGGTCGGCGCGCCTGTCGCTCTCCTGCAGAAGGCTCTGTAATCGCCACCGCGCCGTTGCTGGCGCGGCGTGTGATCAATGACGGTAAGGGTCGTTCATAGTCCCGTCCTCGAGGTCCTCGCGCCGATCGAACAGAGCTGACCAATGCTTCAGCGAGGGGGCGAATGCATCTGCGACGGCAAGTTGCCGCAGCGCGACGCGCAAGGCATGGCGGCCGAAACGACCCTGCGGCGGGACAAAGTTGCGGGGATCGCTCCCCGCCGCGATGGCGGCCCGGGCGGATCGCTTGATTGCCAATAACTCGGGTGAGCCGAAGCGAGCGAGAAGATCCTCGAAGCGTGCGTGATCCGCAGGGGCGAAGGCGCGCATGTGCCCCATCATATCCTTGGCCGGGTGAGCCGGGACGAAATGCACGCAGGGCACGAGGCCTTTCGGGATCGGCTCCGTCGCGGCATGGGTGCGGCTCGTCCGCAGCAGCTGCGGCAGGACATGGGTGTGAGGGCCTTCGGGGCTTCTCCCATTGGCGGGCGGGATCGGCTGATAGACCTCGCAGCGTCCGATCCGGGCAAGGAAAACGCGGTGCGGTCCGGCTGCGACGATGGCTGCCATGGTCGGATTGCCGGGCTCGAACAGGGAACGGCCAGCCTGTTCTCGCAGCTGCCCGATCAGCTCCGGGTCGCCGGTCCGGATGCAGATGTCGGCCTGCAACGTGCCGAGGCCCATATCAAAGAGGATGTCGCGGGCATCTTCGGGGCGCAGGGCCTCGGTGTCGGTGCCAAGCTCGGTCAGAACGCTGCGCCGGTTCATCGTGCAGCCCGCCTCGGGCAGGCAGATGGCGACACGATGGCTCCAGCCCGTGCCGACGGCCGTTTCCGAGGCGAAGAGGCAGGCCTCGTCGAGCCGGGTGAAGCCGATGCCGCCGCGTGCCGTCGTCGCGGAGAGGCGCCCGGGCTCGTCGATGGTCGTGACGGGCTCGTCGGGATCGCGCATGAACTCGGCGATGGCCCCGAAGGTGCCGAGATTCCATTGGCTCGATGCATCATGGATATGCTCGCGCAGGACGGCGCGGATCGTTTCGCTATCGCTCATTCTGGTCTGATCCCGGAGAATGCGCCCGCCAGGGCAGGAGGAGAGGCTCGCCTTCATGGCAGCCGCGCAGCGCGGCGATGCCGAAGACGTTCGCAAGACGTTCGTCGTCGAGGACACTATTGGGAGTGCCTTCCGCGACCAGCTCTCCGCGGTCGAGCAGCGCCAGCCGATCGCAGAAGCGGGCGGCCAACGTCAGATCGTGCAGCACCACGACGACGCCGGTACCGCGCCGCGCAATCTGGCGCAGCAGCTCCATCACCTCGAGCTGGTGCAGCGGGTCGAGCCCGGCGAGCGGCTCGTCGGCGAGGAGGTAAGGCGCCTCGACCGCGAGCGCGCGTGCCAGCAGGACGCGCCGCCGCTCCCCGCCGGAGAGGGTGCCAATGGTTCGGCCGCGAAAGCGCCCTGCGTCGCAGGCTGCTAGGGCGCGCTCTATGGCGGCCGCATCGGCTCGGGACGCACCGGCGAAAGGCCGCCGGTGCGGCAGGCGGCCGAGACCGACGACAGCCTCGACCGAGAGCGGCCATGCCGTGCCGCCGCCCTGCGCCAGATAGGCGATGCGTCGGGCCAGAGCCTGTCGCCCCAGCCTTGCCGGGCTATCATCATCATAAAGCAGGGTGCCGCCTGCCGGAGAGAGAAGGCCGGCGAGGACGCGCAGCAACGTGGTCTTGCCGGCGCCGTTGGGGCCGATGAGGCCGAGGAGTTCTCCCGGCCGCAGATCGAGATCGACAGCTTGCAGGATCGGCTTGCCGCCGAGCGAAACGGCGATGGCGCGGGCTTCGATGGTCATCGTGCCTCCCGCCGCATCCGATCGACGAGGCTGAACAGGAAAGGCGCGCCGATCAGCGCCGTCACGACGCCGAGCTTGAGCTCGGGGCGGATCGGTGCGAGCCGGAGCGCTATATCGGCCAGCAGGACGAGGATGGCGCCGCCGAAGCCGCTGACCAGCAGCAGCCGGCCGGGACGGTTCGCCACCAAAGGCCGCAGCAGATGCGGGACGACGAGCCCGACGAAGCCGATCGCGCCGGCCACCGCGACGGCACTGCCGACGGCCAGCGCCGTGCCGCCGATCAGCCGGGCGCGCAGCCAGCTCAGGTCGACGCCGAGGCTGGCGGCGGTATCCTCGCCGAGCGTCAGCGCATCGAGGGCTGGAGCCGTCGAGAGCAGCAAGCCCCAGCCGAGGAGCATCAGCGGGAAGGCGAGCAGGACGTGATCCAGGCTGCGATCGGCGAGCGAACCCATCAGCCAGAAGACGATCTCCAGCGCGGCGTAAGGATTGGGGGCGAGGTTCAGTGCCAGCGACGTCGCCGCTCCGGCGAAGCTGTTGAGCGCGACGCCGGCGAGGATCAGCGTCGTGGTTCCCGCGCCGCGGCCCAGCAGGACGAAGAGCAGCAGCGTCGCGAGGATGGCGCCAATGATGCCACCGAGCGGCAGAGCGAGCGCGAGGCTCGCCGAAAGCCCGCTGTAGAAGGCGAGGACAGCACCGAAGGCCGCCGCGCTGGAGATGCCGATGACGCCCGGTTCGGCCAGCGGATTGCGCAGCAGGCCCTGCAGCGCAGCGCCCGACATCCCCAGACTGAAGCCGACGAGCGCGCCGAGCATGGCGCGCGGCAGGCGCAGCTCCCAGAGCACGAGCGCCGGCAGGCTCTGCCGGCCCGCCAGCAGGTCCCCGAGCGCCGCCCGGAGATCGAGCGGGGCGTAGCCGACGGCCACGGAAAACGCGAAGATGACGAGCGTCGCCAATCCGAGCAACGCCGTCAGCAGCGGCAATGAAGGTGGGCGGAAGGCGGCGGTTCTCATCGAACCTCCCCGGTTGCGCCGGCGAGCAGGTCGATGGCGTCGAGCACGCTGGGGCCGGCGCAGGTCCAGAGCCGGGAAGGCAGGGCGACCAGCTTCAGTCGGGTGCCGAGCTTCTCGATCAGCGGATGATGAAGCACTTCGTTGGCGAGCGAGGGTGGGGCATCCGGCGGGTCGTTTCGGATCAGCATCTGCGCATCGCCCAGCGCGACGCTCTCAAGCGCGATCTGGCCATAACTCTCGATACCGAGATCGGCGGCGATATTGTCGAGGCCAGCGGCCGTCAGGATTTCGTCGACGAGCGAACCGCGCCCGACCGTGAAACCGTTGGGCCGCAGCACGATGGCGCGCGGATGCGTGGCCGGGCGTTTCGCGGCGATTGCCGCGAGCCGCGCATCGATCTCCGCGATCAGGTGGGCGCCGCGTTCTTCTTCGCCGAGCAGGGCAGCCATTTCGCCGATCTGACCACGCATCTCGGCGATGTCGCGCGGCACGCCGAACTCATGCACCGGCAGGCCGGCTCGCTTCAGCAGGGCGACCGTCGAGCGGGTGGTGTAGGTGCCGGCGATGACGAGATCGGGCCGGGCAGCCAGCACTTCTTCGACGAGGCCGTGATTGACCCCGACGGCGCGTGCCGCTTCCGCCATGTTGGCGTTGCGCGGATCGCGCGACAGCCAGGTGACGGAAGCGATCCGATCACGGTCGGCGAGGCGCAGGACGAGTTCGTCCGTGCACAGGTTGAGCGAGACGATCCGCGCCGGTTTCGCTGCCGCCGGCAGCGCCCACGCCATGACGCCCGCGAGCAGCATGGCGCAGGCAAAGCCGGTCGGCGAGCGTTGTGGAGCATCGGGTTTCATCCGCCGAACGCTACCCGGACGCCACCGAAAGCGCCAAAGCCCGGCACGAGAAAGCCGACCGGATTCTCCCAACGCTTGTCGAAGAGGTTGTCGATCCTGCCGAAGACCGTGACCTTGTCGTTCGCCTTGTATTCGGCGGCGAGGTTGACCAGCGTCGCGCCCTTGGCCTTGAGGCGCTGCACCGAGAAGTCGCGATTGCCGTCGACCCAGGGGCCGACATAGATCAACGTCGCCGAGAGGGAGAGCTTCTCCATCGGCGTCCATGTCGCGGTGGCGCTCGCCTTGTGGCGGGGCCGGCGCAGGAGTTCCTGCCGGGCGCTCTCGTCCTTGGCGAGGGTGAAGGTGTAGTCGGTGCGGATGCGGAATTGTGGCGACACCTCCAGCGCGGTGAAGGCCTCGACGCCTTTCGTCCGAGCCTTGCCGATATTGGCATAGGAATCGCCGGTGCGGTTGGTGGTGATCAGGTTGTCGATGTCGTTCTGAAACCAGGTCGCGCCGAACTGCAGCTTCCGGTCGAAGAGTGGTTGCTCGAAGCCGACATCCCAGCCTCGGCTTTCCTCCGGCTTCAGGTTGGGGTTGCCGTGGAAGTTGTAGCCGGGGCGGTAGTCGACGAAGAGCTCGTTCAGCGTCGGTGCCTTGAAGCCGGTGCCATAGCTCGCCTTCAACTTGGTTTCCGTGCCCGGGATGATGATGGCCGGCGCAATGCGGTAGGTCGTGTGCCCGCCATAGCTGTCGTCGTCGTCGTGGCGGATATTGGCGGCCAGGAAGAAGCGATCCTCGATATTCCCCTGGTATTCAAGGAAGGCCGCCCTGTTGCCGTTGGACGCGCTGAAGTTCGTCGTCTCCAGGCGCTCGCGCTCATATTGCAGACCCATGATCAAGCTATGGCCCTTTGCGAGCTCGACGTCGCCGCGCCAGTCGACCTTGGTGCGTTCGCCGAGATATTCGGTCGGCACGCCGAGAAGGCCGAAGGCGTTGGGCGCGCGGCTGAAGCGGTCCTGATTGGTGTAGGAGACACCGAAACGGCTGACGAAGCGGCCCCCGAACGGGTCCCAGACAACCTCGCCGCGGGTGAAGGCCTGGGCGTAATTCTGGCTCGTCCGATAGGGCGTCGGCTTGCTCGGGAAGCCGGTATCATAGGGCGTGAGCAGCTTGCCGTCGGTGTAGCGGCCGCTCCAGTTGACCTTCAGCGTATCGGAGAGGGCAAAGCCCAGCCGGGCGGAATAAGTGTAGGAATCATAGGCGCTGGGCCGCACCCTCTGCCCGGGCGGAATCAGGCGGGACGGGACGGAATCCGTCGAATCCGAGCGGGAATGACCGACGTTGAAGGCGTAATCGAAGCGATCAGTCCCGCCGCTGAAGCCGACAGCCTGGTTGAAGGTGCCGTGCGAGCCGGCTTCGACGCGTGCGGTGACCCTCGGCGGGCCTTCGCCGCGCTTGGTGGTGATCGCGATGACGCCGCCAATCGCGTTCGCGCCGTAGAGACCGCTCTGCGGGCCGCGCAGCACCTCGATGCGCTCGATGTCGTCGGTCAGCATCGAGCCGAAGTCGAAGGAGCGGTTCGGTGTCGACGGATCGTTGGCCTCGATGCCGTCGATCAGCACTTTGACGTGGTTGGAGTTGGTGCCGCGCATGAAGACGGAGGTCTGGCCGCCAGGGCCGCCGATCTGCACGATGTTGAGACCGGGAACGGCGGCCAGCGCCTGCGGCAGGGTGCGGCGCTGCTGCTGCTGGATGTCCTCGGCCGTGACGACGGTGACGGAGCTCGCCACCTCGCGCGCCGGCGTCGGCTTGCCCGTCGCGCTGACGACGAGCTCATCGAGCGCGATGGAGCCGTCGGCCGCGGGGGCCGCAGCCTGGTTCTGGGCGAAGGCTGTGCTGGCAGAACAGGCGAGGCCGAGAAGCGAAACGGAAAGCAGGAAAAAGCGGCCGCGTTCTGCGGGCTGGCTGAAGGGGATCACGCTGGAGACCTCGGGCGTTGACGTCGGTGGCACGTCACCGCGAACGCGATCTCCCATCAGCCGCCCGATCGGCGGCGAACAGTCGAATCAGCGATCGGTACACCCCGTCCGAACGTGTTCGCGTGTGACCACGGCTGACGGCAGGTCTCCTGGCTCGCGGGTCGGTGCCCTTCGCCGCCTTCCCAGGTCCGAGGTCCCAGTGGCGTATGGCGAAAGGCTCGCCGCTTACAGTTGCGGGGGCAGCCGCGGCATGGGGAGGCAAGCCACCCGCACCGCGTTCCCTTTTGATCCCGTGAGGGAACCGTCGCGTTTACGCCTAGGGCGAAAAGATGGCGGGGTCAATCGGAGCAGAGCTGTGCTTGAAAGCGGCCTCGCACTCGACTTTTCCGTGGAGCAGGGCCCTGAGAGCTTCCACGGGAGTCGGATCGTTCGATCGAACCGATCATAACATTCTTATCAATGCATTGGATTGGAGTATTTTAATCTCTAATAACGGCCATGTAAGGAAGGTTATCCCCATGGCCGATGTCCAGTCCAATTCCGTACCCGCCAGCTCGGCTGGTTCGAGCAAGCCTTCGGTCTGGGAACGCAAGCGCAGCATCGCGCCGGGTTTCGTGCTCTGTCTTGCCGTCAGCGCCGTCGCGGTCGGGTTTGAACATTTCGAAGCTTGGGTGACCGGCCGGGCCTGGCTCGAGGCTCTGGTCCTCGCCATCCTGTTGGGGACCGTGGTGCGCAGCTTCTGGACGCCGTCCCAGAAATGGCGGGCCGGTATCGCCTTCTCGGCCAAGACCGTCCTGGAGGTTGCCGTCGTCTTGCTCGGGGCTTCTCTCAGCGCCGGCACGATCGTCGCAGCCGGGCCGGGACTGCTGTTCGGCATCGCCGGGGTCGTCACGGTGGCACTCGCCACCAGTTATGGCTTGGGCCGCGTCCTCGGCCTGTCGCCGCGCATGGCGGTGCTGGTCGCTTGCGGCAACTCGATCTGCGGTAATTCGGCGATCGCCGCTGTTGCTCCGGTGATCGGGGCCAATGGCGAGGACGTCGCGGCTTCCATCGCCTTCACGGCCGTCCTTGGTGTTCTGGTGGTGCTGGGCCTGCCGCTGCTGGTGCCGCTGCTGCACTTGTCGGATCTGCAGTATGGCGTGCTCGCTGGCCTTACGGTTTATGCCGTGCCGCAGGTGCTGGCCGCGACCGTGCCGGTTGCGGCTCTCAGCGTCCAGATGGGTACGCTGGTCAAGCTCGTCCGCGTGCTGATGCTTGGCCCCGTGGTTCTCGCTCTCTCTCTGTTCGGGAGCCATCTGCGGACGGGGGCGGGCGAGGCCGCCTCGCCGCTCGCTGCCGGAGGGCGCCGGCCAACCGGTCCTCGGATCGCCCTGCACCGCCTCGTGCCCTGGTTCATTCTCGCCTTCCTGGCGATGGCTGCGCTGCGTTCGGCCGGAGCCATCCCGGAGGTCGCCCTCGCTCCGATCGCTCAACTCGCGACGATCCTCACCATCATCTCGATGGCTGCGCTGGGGCTTGGCGTCGATATCCGGGTCGTGGCCAGGGCCGGCGGGCGCGTCACCGCGGCCGTGACGCTTTCGCTGATCGCCCTCATTGCGGTCAGCTTCGGCCTCATTCACGCCCTTGGTCTCGTCTGAGTGGGAGATGAGCGAAGCGGCGCCGGCAGGCCGATTTCTGCTGGCGTTCAATGCAGCAAGAAGTGGTGGCGGGAGACCGAGCGCGACATATCCAGCGCTTCGCAAAGCCACGGCAACGTGGCGAGCTACCCGGTCTGCGCTGATGATTGAGGATTGGAGGCGGCGCTCCCCGACGCTTGTCGGTTGGATAACGTCCTGACCAGAGCAAGTATGGCATTCAACCGTGCGGTCGCGAACTCGCCGGCGCCGGGTAATTGTGCCTCGATGTGAACGGCGACGGTTTGCCATGTTGCCGATCCATCCCGCGTCATGACGGCCAGGAGATTATCCTTGAGCCCATAAGTTGCGCTCTCGGCGTTGGTGATGAGGGCCTTGAAGCGGTCGGAAGGAGAGATGTCCTTAGGTTCCTGTGGTCCGTCGGTCATGTGGGATATCCGATGCGATTGAGCGAATGCAGGGGATTTCAACGGACCTCCCGCCTAGGCCTTCTCGCGAAACCGGTCGATCGATCGCTGTGCGAGCTCATCTTCGTCGAGAGCCAAAGGAACCAGCGAAGCAACGATATAGGCGAGGTTGTTTCGCACCAGCTCGTCAGAGCCGGCCGAAAGCGACGGCTTGAGTTCGGCCCACGCCTTTTCAAGAGCAGCTTCGGCACGGGCCAGATCGATGGGATCGGTCAATGATGAAAAGGGCATAGCAACCCCTCGGCATCGCTGGGAGATCGGCGTGGGAAGAGGGCGCCGCGGAAGCCGCGGCGCCCTCCGTGCTTCAATAATCCATGCCGCCGGCCGGCATGGCGGGCACCGGATCCTTCTTCGGCACCTCGGCGATCATCGCCTCGGTGGTGATCAGCAGGCCCGCAACCGACGCTGCGTCCTGGATCGCCGTGCGGACGACCTTGGTCGGGTCGATGATGCCGGCCTTGACCAGATCACCATACGCACCGGTCTGAGCATCATAGCCCCAGGCATAATCGGAAGACTCCAGCAGCTTGCCGACCACGACCGCACCGTCGCCGCCGGCATTTTCGACGATCTGGCGGGCAGGCGCGGTGATCGCCTTGCGCACGATCTCGATGCCGGTGCGCTGATCGTCATTGCCGGGCACGAGGCCTTCGAGCGCCTTGACCGCGCGCAACAGGGCAACGCCGCCGCCCGGCAGGATGCCTTCCTCGACCGCGGCACGGGTGGCATTCAGGGCATCGTCGACGCGGTCCTTCTTCTCCTTGACCTCGACCTCGGTCGCGCCGCCGACGCGGATGACCGCGACGCCGCCGGCGAGCTTGGCCAGGCGCTCCTGGAGCTTCTCGCGGTCGTAGTCAGAGGTGGTCTCCTCGATCTGCGCCTTGATCTGGGCGACCCGGGCGTCGATCTCGGTCTTCTTGCCGGCGCCGTCGACGATGGTGGTGTTCTCCTTCTCGATCCGGACCTTCTTGGCGCGGCCGAGCATGTCGAGCGTGACGGTCTCCAACTTGATGCCGAGATCCTCGCTGATCGCGGTGCCGCCGGTCAGGATCGCGATGTCCTCCAGCATCGCCTTGCGGCGGTCGCCGAAGCCCGGGGCCTTGACGGCCGCGATCTTCAGGCCGCCCCGGAGCTTGTTGACGACGAGCGTGGCGAGAGCCTCGCCCTCGACATCTTCCGCCACGATCAGCAGCGGCTTTCCGGTCTGCACGACCGCTTCCAGCAGCGGCAGCATCGCCTGGAGGCCGGAGAGCTTCTTCTCATGGATCAGGATGTAGGGGTCTTCGAGCTCCGCGACCATCTTCTCGGTGTTGGTCACGAAATAGGGCGAGAGATAGCCGCGGTCGAACTGCATGCCCTCGACGAC
>JARYGW010000008.1:38618-38904 GCA_033792295.1 Allobosea sp. | reverse complement strand
TGCCGGCGAGAACATGCAGCCAGAGCAGCGTCGCGAGCGAACCGATCGGGGTAAACTTCGGTCCGAGGTCATTCCCGATCACGTTGGCGTAGACCATCAGCTCTTGGGTAAGCGGAGCGACGGCAGCTCTGTCGATGGCAAGCGCGCCGACGAGGGTAGCGGGCATATTGTTCATCACCGAAGCCAGGATGGCGACGACGAACCCCGTCCCGACCGTAGCGACGAAGGTCCCCTTGTCGGCAAGCCAGATCAGAACACCGGCCGCTATATCGGTCAGGCCGGCGTT
>JARYGW010000008.1:0-38608 GCA_033792295.1 Allobosea sp. | reverse complement strand
CGAGGCCATAGACGACGAGATACATGCCGATCGAGAACAGGACGATCTGCCACGGAGCCTCACGCAGGACCTTCGACACCGAGACGACGGCGCCTTTCCCGCCAGTGGTCCATCGGCCGGCGATGGCAATGAGAACGAGTGCGGCGGCCCCTGTCACGAAGGCGATGGGGATGCCGAGCGGCGCGGTGGCGAAATACGCCACCAGCAGCACGCCAAGCAGCGGGAAAGCGGCACGAAAGACGGCATTGTCCTTGATCGCAAAACTGGGCTTTTCCAGATCGCCGACCGCATACGACGCCGGGACGTCGCGACCAAAATAGACCCACAGCACGACGAGCGTCGCTGCCAGCGAGACCAGATTGACCGGCACCATTACAGCCGCATAGCGGCCGAACGAGATCTGGAAATAGTTCGCGGTGACGATGTTGACGAGATTGGAGATCACCAGCGGCAGCGAGGTCGTGTCGGCGACGAAACCGCAGGCAACGATGAAGGCCATTGCACCTGCCGGCGGGAAGTTCAGCCGAAGCAAGATCGCCAGCACGATCGGCGTCAGCAGCAGCGCCGCTCCGTCATTGGCGAAGAAGGCTGCGATGACGGCGCCGAGCAGTATGACGAGTGGGAAGAGCCGGCGGCCGTTGCCGCCGCCCCAGCGCGCGACATGCAGCGCCGCCCAGGCGAAGAAGCCGGCCTCGTCGAGAATGAGCGAGATGATGATCAGGCCGACGAAGGTAAAGGTGGCGTCCCACACGATCCCCCAGACCGTGCCGAGATCGGCCCAGCCGACGACACCGACGAGCATGGCGACCACGGCGCCGCCGAGTGCGGACCAGCCGATGCCCAACCCCTTCGGTTGCCAGATAACGAGGACGAGGGTGGCCACGAAGATGGCGAGAGAGAGCATGAAGATATCCAGGTGAAACGGTGCCGCGAAACCGACCCCAAAGGAAGCTCATGGGGCCGCTGCCGATGGTGTGAGTCAGATCGCGCTCTGGTTGACTCGCTTCATCAGCGCCTCCGCACTTTCAACCCGCTCGGAGTAGCGGTCGGTGAGATAGGATGAGCGGCCCCGAGTCAGATGGGTGAATTTCACCAGCTCCTCGCAGACATCGACGATGCGGTCATAGAGGGGCGAAGGCTTCATGCGGCCGGCCTCGTCGAACTCGAGAAAGGCCTTCGGAACCGAGGATTGATTGGGGATCGTGATCATTCGCATCCAGCGGCCGAGGATGCGCATCTGGTTCACGGCGTTGAAGCTCTGCGACCCGCCGCTGACCTGGATCAGTGCCAGCGTCTTCCCCTGCGTCGGGCGCTTTGCGCCGAGACTGAGCGGTATCCAGTCGATCTGCGCCTTCATGATCGCGGTCATGGCGCCATGGCGCTCGGGGCTGACCCAGACCATGCCCTCGGCCCAGCCGGCGAGATCACGCAACTCCTTCACCTTGGGATGATCGGGCTCAGCGCCGTCAGGCAGTGGCAGACCGCGCGGATCGAAGGTCCTCACCTCGCAGCCGAACCAGCGCAGCAGGCGACCAGCCTCCTCCGCCGCCAGGCGCGAGTAGGATCGCTCACGGATCGAGCCGTACAGCACGAGGATGCGCGGTGGATGCTGGGGCGTGGCGCCTTCGGCGAGGGCCGGTTCGTCGATCGACTGCAACTGGTCGATGGCTACGTTCGGAAGATCGATCAAGCTTGTAGCCGTCGCCTTCATGACCTTGCTCCTACGTCGCCCACGACCTCGCCGTCTTCCTTGGTGAAGCTCGCCACCGGTCGGTCGAGCAACTCGAGAACCGCCTCGGATGGGCGGCATAGCCTGACGCCCTTGTCCGTGATGACAATCGGCCGGTTGATCAGGATGGGATGTGCCATCATCGCATCCAGAAGCGCCTCGTCCGTGAGGCTCGCGTCCTCGAGGCCAAGTTCGGCATAGGGCGTCCCCTTCTGGCGAAGGACATCGCGAGGCGTGAGCTTCATCGCTGCTAGGAGGGAAACCAGCGTCTCCCGCTTCGGCGGCGTCTTGAGATACTCAACGACAACCGGCTCTTCGCCGGAGAGGCGGATCATCGCCAACGCGTTGCGTGACGTGCCACAGGCGGGGTTGTGGTAGATGGTGACGGTCATCGTGGACCTTCCAAGTGATGACGGCGTATGCGCGCGGCAGGTGGGCCGCACCCACGCCAACGGACCGAGGCGCGCTTGGGGCACATCGGAGATGGTTAGATTGCGGTTGGTATTTGCCCTGTCGGCGTCAGGGCGCGCGTAGGAGGCGCATCAGCACGTCGCCGAAACGCAGGATTTGTTGGCCAGCGTCATGAGGTCACCACAGATGGCAACATTGCCGCCGCAGCAGTCCTCGGTGATGAAGCCGAGGAGCCCCCGCATGTCATCGTAGCTCGCGGCGTAGATGATCCGGCGTCCATCACGCCGCGACGCGACGAGACCCGATCGCTCCAGCGTCGCCAGATGGAAGCTCATCCGTGTCGGAGGGATCTCAAGACGCTCCGCTAGCTCTCCTGACGGCATCCCGTCAGGTCCGGCTTTCACCAGCATTCGGAAGGCCGCCAGTCGGTCGACATGCGCAAGAGCTGAGAGGGAGGCGACAGCCTGTTCATCGTTCATGAATTCAATATTGCAACTATCCTTGTAGAATGCAAGTGTCTGACCGCGGATTTCTGAGACACGCAGCGCCGCCGTCGTCGGACAGAAGGGCGCGAGAGCCTTCTGGGAGGGTCAGGCCGCCTGAGCGAGCGATTTGGGCGTGGCCCCGTCCATGCGTCCAATGGCCTCGAGCGCAGGCGCCAGCTCGGCCAGCGTCATGGTCTCGAACGGCAGGTTTACGAGGGCAGTGACCCGAGCGGTCAGATCGCGATAACTCTGACGGAAGGCGGCACGCTGCGCCTCGGCGGGCCCGCCGATACGAGCCGGATCATCCAGTCCCCAGTGGACGCGCAAGGGCGCTCCCGGGAACGACGGGCACTCCTCCTCCGCGGCGGAATCGCAGACCGTGACGACGAGGTCGATCGGGGGGGCGTCAGCGCCCAGGAATTCGTCCCAGGACTTCGATCGGAAATCGGTTGTCTCGTAGCCCAGATCGGCAAGCAGCCGAAGCGCCTGCGGATGCGGTTCCTCATGCGGGCGGCTTCCCGCCGAATAGGCTCGGATGCGGCCGAGGCCTTCGCGGTTCATGACCGCCTCCGCCATGATCGACCGGGCGGAGTTGCCAGTGCAGACGATGAGAACCCGCCAGGGCTTCTCGGTCGGCTCCGCCTCCCTGCGGGAGAGATAAGATGCGGCCTCGCTCCCGCAGACAGACGGGCGCTCCGTGCAACACGCCTCCGACAGGAAGCCGAGAAGGGCGTCGGCTCGGTCGGGCACCGCCGCGAAGATGATGTGGCGGCCCTCGCGGCGCGACGCCAGCAGGCCGACCTGCTCCAGCGCCGCAAGGTGGGTCGACAGCGTGTTGTGCTGAACCGCCAGCAGCCGACCGATATCGCCTGCCGCAAGGCCATGCGGCCGATAGCGCATCAACAGCCGGAAGATCTCCAGCCGTGTGGGCTGGGCGAGCGCACCCAGCAGCTCGACGGCGTTGGCGGCTTCGAGGCGGGTAGTCAAGCTGCGTCGTCCTTCATTCCGGGATCCGTTCCGATCGCGTCCAGCCGGTGCTGTAGGGCGACCCGCTCGAGGGAGGCCAGCGGCAAGTTGCTGAAGATCGAGATCCGGTTGTTCAGCATGCGGTAGGCGTCGGCGAAGGCAAGGGCCTTCTGGACGTCCTCGCCGACGAATGCGGCAGGGTCCGGCAAGCCCCAGTGGGCGCTCATCGGCTGACCCGGCCAGTGCGGGCAAGGCTCGTTCGCAGCGTCGTCGCAGAGCGTGAAGACGAAATCCAGGGGCGGCGCGTCGACCTTCGCAAACTGCTCCCAGCTCTTCGGCTCGAATTGCGTGACGTCGAAGTTCAGCGACTTGAGCAGCCGGGCCGCGAACGGGTTGATCTCTTCGCGGGGATCGCTGCCGGCGCTGTAGCCCTTGAACTTCCCGGGAGCGATCCGGCCGATGATCGCCTCGGCCATGATCGATCGGGCCGAGTTGCCAGTGCAGACGAAGAGAACGTTGAGGGGAGCCCGAGCCATGATCACCATCTCGTCATTTCGATAACTGTCGACATGATTGACTCCCCTGTCATTTCGATGTCAAGCGACATATCGAAATGTAGCGACGGCAAGGGGTAGAGGGCGACATGAGGGTTGGCATCAATGGAATGGGGCGGATCGGTCGCCTGTCGCTCAGGGCCGCGCTGGGCGCAGCCGAGCGCCCGGGTGATGACCCCCGGCGCGAAAACCGCCTCGAGATCGTCCACCTGAACGAGATCAAGGGAGGTGCCGCGGCAACGGCTCACCTGCTGGAGTTCGACAGCATGCAAGGACGCTGGCGAACCGAGATCGGCCATGACGGTGACGGGGCGATCCACATCGGCGAGCGCAAGCTCAGCTTCTCATCCGAGGCATCCCCTGCCGAACTGCCCTGGGGCGACCTGGGCGTCGATGTCGTTCTCGAATGCACCGGCAAGTTCCTGACCCCGGCGGTGCTGGAGGGACATCTGAAGCGCGGGGCCAAGCGGGTGATCGTCGCCGCGCCGGTGAAGGATCCGTCCGTCCTGAATGCCGTCGTCGGAATCAACGAAGGCCTCTACGACCCCGCCAAGCATCCGATCGTGACGGCCGCCTCCTGCACCACGAACTGCCTGGCTCCGGTCGTAAAGGTCGTCCACGAGAACCTCGGGATCCGGCACGGCCAGATCACGACGATCCACGACCCCACCAACACCAACGTCGTGGTCGACGCCCCGCACAAGGACCTGCGCCGCGCTCGTTCGGCTATGCTCTCGCTCCAGCCAACGACGACGGGCAGCGCAACGGCAATCGCGCTGATCTATCCGGAGCTCAAGGGGAAGCTGGATGGCCACGCGGTCCGCGCGCCCGTGCTCAACGCCTCGCTAACCGATTGCGTCTTTGAACTTGAACGGTCGACGACGGCCGCTGAGGTCAATGAGCTCTTCAAGAGCGCAGCTACAGGACCGCTCGCCGGAATCCTCGGTTTCGAAGGGCGCCCTCTCGTCTCGATCGATTATCAGCGTGATACCCGCTCAAGCATCGTCGACGGTCTTTCGACGCTCGTCACGGACGGCACGATGCTCAAGGTCTACGCCTGGTACGACAACGAGATGGGCTATGCCTGCCGAATGGTCGACCTCGCCTGCCACCTCGAAGCGGCAGGGATCTGACGCGATGAATCAGGGCACGCGCAACTACGCCATCGTGACGGCCGCATACTGGGGCTTCACGCTCACGGACGGCGCTTTGCGCATGCTCGTGCTGCTGCACTTCTTCCGACTCGGATACTCGCCCTTCACCCTCGCCTTCCTCTTCCTCCTCTATGAGGCCGCCGGCGTGCTGGCGAACTTCATCGGCGGCTGGCTCGCAGCGCGTTACGGCATCACCAGAATGCTCTCGGTCGGCCTGACGACGCAGATCACCGGCTTTCTGGTGCTCTCGGCTCTTTCGCCCGATCGGTCCGCCGTTGCCTCCGTGATCTGGGTGGTCCTCGCACAGGGCATTTGCGGCGTCGCAAAGGACCTGACGAAAACGGCCTCGAAATCGGCCATCAAGATCGCCGAAACCGCGGCCAAGGCGCAGGATTCGGAAGGCCGCCTCTTTCGCTGGGTCGCCTGGTTCACCGGCTCCAAGAATGCGATGAAGGGCTTCGGTTTCTTCCTCGGCGGCCTGCTGCTCGAACTCCTCGGCTTCCGGAGCGCGCTGTGGGCGATGGCGGCAGCGCTCAGCGTGGTGCTGTTCGGGGTAGTGACATTGCTGCCGCCCATGCTCGGAAAGGCCAAGGCGAGCAAGAGCGCACGCGAGCTCTTCGGCAAGAACCGTGGCGTCAATCTGCTAGCGATCGCACGCGTCGCCCTATTCGGGGCCAGGGACGTCTGGTTCGTCGTCGGCGTGCCCGTCTTCCTCTATGCAGCAGGCTGGACCTTCACGATGGTCGGGAGCTTCGTCGCGCTCTGGACCATCGGCTACGGGCTCGTGCAAGCGGCGGCGCCCGCCGTGGTCAAGCGCAGCCCCGACGGCCTGACGCAGGAAGTGAAGGCGGCAAGGCTCTGGTCGCTGATCCTCGCCATCATTCCCGCCGCCATCGCCGCCGTTCTGGCGAGCAGCGCGGGGCTCAGGCCGGACCTGATCCTCGTCGTTGGACTCGGCCTGTTCGGCTTTGCCTTCGCCATCAATTCGTCGGTGCACTCCTATCTGATCCTGGCCTATGCCGGATCCGAGAAGGCGGCAGAGGACGTCGGCTTCTACTACGCCGCCAATGCACTGGGACGTTTCACCGGCACCTTGTTGTCGGGGCTGCTCTATCAATGGGGCGGTATCCACGCCTGCCTGATCGGCTCCTGTCTGATGCTGGTTGCCTGCTTCGTTGTTACCCTCGCGCTACCGGGACGCGACTCTCTTGCTCACGCGCGAAGCTGACAGGAGAAATCGGCGTCGCGGGTTACGATTCGGCGATAGCGGGCAGAGCATCCGCGAACACCACCTCGCATCGTTCGGCGTGTTTAAGCGCCTGAAGATCGAGTACCCCCTATAGGTTCGCTGCCACGACTGCGCCCGGACGCTTTGCCGAAACTCTCAGCTTACCAAACGTACCGCACATAATCGTTCATGATCCTGTGGACGAAGACGAGTAGCATCGGCGCGCTGCGGTTTCTGGTTGTAATGTTGAAGCGCTCAGGCTTCGGTTGGGCGTTTTTTGGGGAAGGCAATGGTGTGGGTCGCCGTTAGGCCTCGCTTCCGAAAGTTTCACGAAGACCTAATGCTGACGAGCGACCACGTCGACGATGGTCTGACAAAAGCCAGAGGCATCGCAGGCTCGTTGCAGAGGTCGTACTACCCGGATGCGACGGGAAACCCACCCGCGTTTCTGGTCGGATCTTGGGGAAAGAAAACCCAAGTCCGTCCACCGAACGACGTGGATATGATGTTCGAGCTGCCCGCAGAGGTCCACGCTCGCATCTCCCAGCGCACCGGAAATGTTCAGTCTGCTTTACTTCAGGAGGTCCGGCAGGCGCTCGGGACGACATATCCGAACACCGTCATGCGAGGCGACGGTCAGGTCGTTCAGGTACAATTCAACACCCTGATGATCGAGGTGGTTCCTGTCTTCCGCCTCCAGAGTGGCCAGTTCTGGATGCCCGACACCAACAACGGCGGGCGCTGGAAGCCCGTCGATCCGAACGCCGAGCTGAACGACGTCGATGCGCTCGACCGCGTCTGCAACGGCAATGTCCGCGCGCTGTGCCAAATGATGAAGCTCTGGAAGCGCGAACAGAATGTGCCCCTTAAGAGCTTTCAGATCGAATTGCTGGTGCAGGAATTCATGACGAGCTACGTCAACCGCCAGCATGACTACTACTGGTACGACTGGTTCGTGCGAGACTTCTTCCGGTTTTTGATTTCGAAGGCAGGCGGCTACGTCTTCGTGCCCGGCACGAAGGAGGCAATCGCTCTTGGGACCGACTGGAAATACCGAGCTGAACGGGCATACGAGGTCGCACTAAGCGCGTGCGGGTGGGAGCATGCCGACTACGACGTAACAGCGGGGCAGGAATGGCAGAAAGTCTTCGGAAGCCGGATTCCGATCAAGGTGATCTGACGGCGGAGCGCAGGCGGGAGATCGTCGCCGAGGCGCTCCGCCAATCGGAGAGCTGCCTGTACACATCGACGGCGCTGTTCGAGTGGCTGAAATGGGTGCGCCGGTATCACCGCTTCTTTGTCGCGGCGCCGATAGTGTTGGGCGGCGTTGCCGGTTTAACGGTCCTTAAGGGCGCGATGCCGGACTGGGTGATCGCGATTCTAGCTTTCGTCGCCGCGCTGTTTCCGGCTCTTGCAGACGGGCTCAAGATTCAGACGTCAGTCGACGAGATCACAAGGCTCGCCGGCGAATTCAAAGCCCTTCAAGATCGCTTCAGACGACTGAGCCGTGTGACCGCGCCATTCGTCGACATCGTCGAGGCTGACAAGCAGCTCTCGGAGCTGATGGATCGCATGGACGCGGCCCGGAGCAGCTCGATCACTGCTCCGGACTGGGCCTTCGAGAAAGCACGCGAGAAGATCGTGGCAGGCGACTACAGCTTCGCTGTGGACGCGGTCGCCTAATCGAGGCAACCGTTTGTCCGTCATTGGAGGTCAAGCTCCGTTTTCAGGCCCCGTTTTGTCTCGTCCCATGCGGGGTCACGCTTCTTTCCGTGGTCAGCGTCACGGCAAAGCCGGCGCTCCCACAAGCATTGGTCGGAGCGGGTCAGGGAGGCTCGCTTTCGGACGCGCTCGCAGGAGGCTCCCGCTGCGCGGATTGCGGCCAGCCACCTCAGGCGGGGGCTCCGCCAAGTTGCTGGATTGGCCGTTCCGAACGGTCGCCAAACAACTCTCTCCTACGAAGGTACGGGGCTATTTCGCGACACCGGCCAGCGAGAAGCGATTGAGGACGTAGTTCCGCTAGGGCATCATCAACCCTGGGTGGATTCTCCGGGAACTCCAATGGCTTCGGATATAGAAAGCGCATACTCCCGCTTCCAAGCGCTGGAGACCGAGATCAAAGCCGCACTAGACGAAGAGCCGAACGAGGCCGATACCCGACTAAAGGCCCTCGACAGGCTTCTGTTCGAAGTTTTCGGTTGGAGCCACGAAGCGGTCTTCGCCGAGCCGCATACCGAATCCGGGTACATCGACTATCTGCTGACGGTCGGCGAGCGCCGCAACGCGAAGGTCATCGAGGCCAAGAAGGCCGGCCTTTTGGAGCCCGCGACGAGGTCGAAAGAAGTCACGTATGTCAGTTTGTCCGGACCTGTAGTGAAGCCGCTCATGGCGGGCATTAGGCAGGCATTGGGGTACGCGACCGAGAAGGGGGTTGCCGCTGCGTGCGTCACGGATGGACGAACCTGGCTATTCTTCCAGGCGTCGCGGACGGATGGGCGCCCTCCGCTCGAAGGTAAGGGTATACTGTTTCCGAACTTCCAGTCGATATCCGAAAACTTCGGCCGCTTCGCCGAGCTGATTGGCGCTCGTTCCGTTCTCGACCGGCGGCATCTCGCGCATCTCAAGGACGCCGAAGGCCTCACTGTTGGGGATGCCGAGCAGCAGTTCTTCGCGTTTGATCCGGCCGAGGCTCGGATGAAGGTGCGTGATCCCCTTGCTCACGATGCGTCACTGCTGTTCTCGCAGTTCTTTTCACGCCTTTCGGACGAACAGGATCGCGAGATGCTCCGCGATTGTTTCGTCGAGACGGGCGAGAGCAGGAAGGCCGATCTGGAACTCCAAAAGATCATCCAGAAGGTCCTGAACAACATCTCGTCGATCAACACCGAACACGGCGGCGCGCTACAGGCCGAGTTGGAACGCACGATGGCCTCGCGCAAGTCCGAGACCGTCCTGCTGATTGGCAATAAGGGATCCGGAAAATCGACCTTCATTGACCGGTTCTTCAACCAGATCCTGCCGCTTAGGGTGCGAGAGAAATGCGTGCTCGCCCGGATAGACCTCGGCGAGTACCACGGCGATCCGCAGCGGATCGTGTCGTGGGCGATTCTGAAACTTCGGGAGACACTTGAGGCGGGCGTCTGCGCACACGCCCCTCCTCACTACGAGGACCTCCAGGGCATCTTCTTCAACGAGTACCAGCGCTGGATGAATGGCAGCCGGAAGCCGCTGTACGAGAAGGACAAGGACGAATTTAAGATCCAGTTCGGCGCCCACATGGAAAGCCGGCGTGAATCTCAACCGGACGAATATGTCAGGCTACTCCTCGACTGGTCGACACGCGGACAGGGCAAGTTGCCCTGTCTGGTGTTTGACAACACCGACCAGTTTCCGATCGAGGTCCAGGACGCCGTCTACCAGCTCGCCCACTCCCTTGAGAGCGCGGCCCCCGTCTTCAATGTCGTGCCGATCACGGACAGGACCGTCTGGCGCTTGTCGAAGGCCGGAGCGCTCCAGAGCTACGCGGCGACGAGCTTCTACCTGCCCGTCCCGGACGCGAAGGAGATCATCTCCCGCCGGGTGACCTTCCTGAAGGGGAAGCTGAAGGCCGAGCCAAAGGCGGCCAAGGCCTATTTTTCCTCCAAGGGATTTCACGTCGAGGTCAATAATCTTCAGATGCTCGCCGAAGCCGTCGAGAAGGTCTTCGTCGAGAACGATTTTGTCTCAGGGCTGATCGGTCGACTTGGGAATTTCGACATCCGTCGCATGTTGAAGCTGGCGGAGCGGATTTTTCTCTCGCCTGAGATCAAGATCGACGACATCATCCGATCGAAGTTCGGGGGGCCTAGCGTCACCACTGACAAATTCAGGACGCACCGTGCCCTCATCAAGGGCGAATACGACCGCTTCTCCGAGACCGAGAACGAGTTCGTCTCGAACATCTTCTACACGGACCCACGGAGGCCCGCATCGCCTCTCCTATCCTACTATGTGCTGTGGGTTTTGCGCCAACGCATGAACAGTGTGCGGAACGACAGCGTGGAGGCAAGGCACTGGCTGGTCGCTGACCTGTGCGAATTTTTCGAAGCCTGCGGTGTGGCCGAGGAGCTCGTGCTCCGATGTGTGCGACGGCTCTATGAGAGGCGCCTCGTCGAAGCTCTCGATCCGAACGTCAAAGAACTCGGTATGGCGGACAAGATTGCCATCAAGGATAGCGGTTCGGCCCACATCGAGCTGATCATGGTTTCAACTGTCTACATTGAACAGATGGCGCTCTCCTCTGGCCTGAACGAAATGTCGACCCGGGACGAAATACGGCGGAGAGCGGTGATAAGGAATAACACCGGCTTCATCGAGCTTCGTGACATCTTCATTCGCTACCTTCTGAAGATCGACGCGGGTCGCTTGACGATCCCGGAGAACCAAAGTTACGCCCAGATCGGTGAAGCTCGGCGGAATATCAGGGCTCTGACATCGACGGATAGACCGCAGCGACATCATGGGCGTGGTCAGCATGCCAGGAAGTCGCGTGACTTCGACCGACCGGGCACGGCCGGAGCCCGCTAACCCATAGCCACAAAGGTACGGCTCGACTACAAGGGCGCTAGTCGGGAATGAGCTCCCGGATCTCCAACTCGGAACGACTCTGTCTCAACCAAAGTTGGGGCAATTGCGCGATAATTTGACGCTTGGTCGGGTCGGCATGCCCGACAGCCGACATTCGGAACGGCGACTGCGCAACAACAACGGAAAGATCGTTCAGCGGCGCTGAAGTCCACTTCCCTCCAAGGCGGATCATAGGATTTTGCTCACGGAGCCTTCTTCCCATCCTTGCCGAACTGTTTGAGGAAGGCCGTCAGATCCTTGATCTCTTGCTCATTCTTGATCCCGGCGAACACCATCTTGGTTCCCGGGATCCTGGCCTTCGGATCCTTGATGTAGACGGCGAATGTGGCCTCGTCCCAGGTGATCCCCGAGTTCTTGTTGGCGCCCGAATAGCTGTAGCCCTCGACTGATCCGGAATGCCGTCCCAACAGGCCGTTGAGTTCGGGTCCGACGCTGTTTTTCGCGGTTTCGCCTATTTGGTGGCAGGCCCGGCATTTGTTCCATGAGCGCTCGCCCGCGGAGATATCCTGGGCAACGACAACGGACGGCGAGAGGGCGAGCAAGGCAAGCATAGGCCACAGGCGATTCATGATCGATGGATCTCCAATGATGAAAGGGTCAGATGGCGAAGCCGCCACGAAGCGGATGAAACAGGACAACGTCGCCGGGCCGAACGCCGTCGTTCTCCGCGGCGATCTCGGCCAGGCCATCGGCTTCGGCAAGTGGTTGCAGGCGGGCAGAACCTCCGCGGCCAAGGATCTCGACGCCAAGGCCATCATGCCCCTCGACGAGCTTGACCGGAACGAACTCGGTTCGGCCTGCGCGGCGCGCAAAGGCCGACTTGCTCGGGAGCGGAAAGCCGAGCCGCCGTGGAGGCTCCCGCCCCTCAAGCGAGGAGGTCATCGTTCGGCCCAGCAGGAGCCAGCACACCAGGCTCGAAACGGGATTGCCCGGCAGGCCCAGATAGGCCGCGGAACCGATGCGGCCGACGACGGCAGGCTTGCCGGGCTTCAAGGCGATCTTGAGCGTCTCGCCGCTGCCGTCTGCCCGCACCAACGCCTCAAGCGCATGGTCCTCCTCGCCGAGGGAGGCGCCTCCGCTCGTGACTACGAGGTCGGCACGCTCTGCCATGCACCGCAGACGATCCGCGATCATTTCCGGCCGGTCAGGAACCCAGCCGCCGTCGATCGGAACCAGCCCCGATTGCTCGATCAAGGCGAGCAGCATTGGTCGATTGGAATCATAGATCGCGCTGGGCTCGAGCGCGTTACCAGCCTGTCGGAGCTCGTCTCCCGTCGAGATCACAGCCACTTGCGGCCGTGCGCGTACCTTGAAGGTGCCGATGCCCTGCGCGGCGGCAAGGGCGACATGACGTGCATCGAGGCGCTCGCCCGCCTGAAGTAGTATCTCAAGCGGTTGAACGTCCTCTCCCTTGATCCGGATATTGTCTCCCACCCGGATCGCGCGACGGAGGATGATGGAATCACCATCGCGGTCGACATGCTCTTGCATGATCACGGCGTCGGCACCCTCGGGAATTGGGGCTCCGGTGAATAGCCGGGTCGCTTGGCCTGGAGCGATCTCGTCACCTCGACTACCAGCGGGAACGCGGCCGACCACCCGCAAGCGGGTGCCGACCTCAATCCCGTCGCACGCAACCACGGCATAGCCATCCATGGCGGATTGGGTGAAGGGCGGTGTCGCAACCAGCGCGACAACGGGCTCGGAAAGCGTGCGTCCTGTCCGCTGCGCCACAAGGACAATGTCGGCTCCGATCAGCGGCATGGCATAGGCTGAAGCGCGAGCGCATGCTTCCGACACCGAGTGCGTAACAGAAGCGCGATCGACGGGCGGAGCCGCGAGCGGTGCTTCGGCTGCAACGAGAGCGGTCATGGGCAACCTGCGAGCTGGAAGCGAACGGAAATGAACGGGTCGCACGTGCGCGCGACCCGCTTATCGCGACGGTCTCAGACCGCGTATTCGCGGCTCTTGAAGGACAGATGCCTCGTATTTTCCGGCGCGCTCGCGATCTTCCGGATGTTGCCCCAGGTCTGCTTGTAGTTCGGGATTACGAACTCATTTACGCCTGCCGAGACGACGTTGCCTTGGACCCCGGTGGGAAACCCGAAAAGCATGAAGGCCTGCTTTCGCTTTGCCGAAGGCGTCGGATAGGCCATGGCCTGCGTCGAGCCATTGTCGTTGTAGACCTCGACGAGATCGCCATTCTTGAGGCCGAGCTCGGCCATGTCGGCAGGGTTCAGCTCGATGAAGGGATAGGGCTGGGCGTCCATGACAAAGTCGTTCTTCTGGTCGAGATAAGCGCTTTGCCAGATCAGGTTGGCTCGCCCGTTGTTGATCAGGAACGGGAACTTGTCCTTCTCGGCCTGCTTTCCCGCAGCCTGGAGACCTCGCCACTGCGTCTCCATGAATGTCGCCTTGCCGTCCTTGCCACCGAACTTGCCATCGGAGAACAGCCGCTTCGTGCCGATGATCTTGCCGTCCGCGAAGCCGGTCGCCGGCTCCTGGAAGCCATTCGTGCCCATCGCTTTCAGGCGAGCATAAGTGACGTGCTCGCCGCCCTTCTCATGCTTGGCATAGCCATCCATGAAGGCATCTTCCTCGGTCTTCCAATCGAAGCCTTTGAAGTTGTCGGCGACCTGCGCCATCCCGATCTCCCTGAAGACGCGCTCCATGTTGTTGGCGATGCGCGCCGCGATCAGGCAATCGGGCATCGCCTGTCCGGGCGGATCCATGTACCGTTCGACAAGGCGCATGCGGCGCTCACCGTTCATCGACGTGAGGTTCATTTCGCCGGATGTGGCTGCCGGCAGCCAGACATGGGATGCCTGACCGATCTGGGTCGGCACGATGTCGACGTCGACCGAGAACAGCCCGCCCTTCTTGACCGCCTCGACGATGGCGTTGACCAGTGCCGGACGATCCCCGAATGGCACGGAATCCATCGCCTCCTTCACCAGGTCGGTGCGCTTCTTGTAGTTCCGCTTGAACTGGTACGCATTGAGCGTCGTCTTGTAGTGGTCACAACCCCAGATGTGGTGGACGCCCCCCTTGCCTTCGAGCAGAAGCTTGTCGACGTATGCCGCCGGGCGACCGACATGGGCGTCGGACGGGCGCGAGTAGCCTTCCTGGTGGCCGCCTAGACGGACGCAGCCGCCTCCCGGCCGACCGATGTTGCCGGTGGCGAGGGCGACATTCACGAGCGCGCCGTTGGTGCGGTAGTTGTCGTTGCCCCAGATCAGGCCCTTCTCATAGGCGAACATGGTGCGGCGACGTGCATTGCCGTCCTTGGGCGACGCGATCCATTCCGCCGACTGGCGGATCTGGTCGACGGTAAGGCCCGTCAGAGCGGCAGCTTGCTCCAGGGTCGTCTTGTTGGCCGCGACCATCTTGTCGAAGCCGTTGGTCGAGGCGGCGATCAGTGCCTTGTCGACCCACCCCTTCTCGGCGATGTACGTCATCCAGGCATTGAACAACGCCAGATCGCTGCCCGAGTTGATGGCGAGGTGCATCACCCGGTCCTTACCGGCCTCTACTTCGCAGGCGTTGACCGTCACGGTGCGCCGCGGATCGATGATGACGATGCGTGCGGGTGGATGAGCCTCATTCGGAAGCTCGGCGCGCTTCTTGTCCATCGACGTGCCACGCAGGTTCGGCACCCAATGGTTCAGGAAATAGTTGGTCTGCGTCTCCAGCGGATTGGCGCCAACCACGACGATCGTGTCGGCAAGCTCGGCGTCCTCGTAGCAATTGTTGAGCTCGCCGATGCCCATGTCGCGCGTGGCATGGACCTCGGAATTGTAGGCTGGCCGGTTGTGGATCCGGATGTTCTTCACCTTCATGGCGCCGAAATAGAGCTTGCCGGTGCCCCAGGTGTTCTCGTACCCGCCGCCGGCGCCACCATGGTCGAAGGCGGAGACGAATAGCCCATCCTCGCCCTGGTCCTTGACGATCTGGCAGGTGACCCGGGCCACGAGATCGAGCGCATCATCCCAGGATGTCGGCGACATCGCGCCGTAGCGCCAGACCATCGGGTGCGTGAGGCGCTGCTGCTGCGTCGAACGCGCTTCGGAGTACGAGGTCTCCGCCATGCGGGCGCCGCGGACCGAGCCGAGGCCCGAATTCACCACGCAGTTCTTGTCCGGCATGATGACCACGTGGACGTCCTTACCGTCCTGTTTGACGATGTTGTACATGGACGGCGAATACCAAGCGTCGCTTTCGGCCCCTTGCTGCTTGGCGAGGTCGACCTTGAACTTGTTCTGGCTCGGATCCGTGCCGCCCTGCCTGTTGATGTCCCAGGTGTAGGCCTTGTAGCCGCACCCGACGATGCAGAAGTGGCAGGTGACGTTATGCTCCTTGGCATCCGCAGGGACGATCGGGAGGCGATCGATCTGGCGCTTGTAAGTCATGGCCATCTCCCTCAGAGCACGTTGGACAGGCGACCGAAGAGAAGCTCGTCCAGCCCCTCTGCAACGATGTCGCCATTGGCTTCGACACGCAGCGCGTATTGCGGCAGATTTTGAGTAGACTGCCCCCAAACCTGCTGGCCACCGGCCTCGCAATCGAAGCGGGAGTAGTGCCCGGGGCAGTTCAGCGTCTTGTCGGCCGCGTTGAACGCAAGCGGGAAGCCCTTGTGCGGGCAGACAGTCGAAAAGCCGACGATGTCTCCGTCGGGGCCGACACCTCCCGGAACGCGCTTGCCGAGCTTGATCAGCACACCCGGCGCATCGTCATCGGGATAGGCCACGTCCTTCGGCTCGTTGACCTTGAGCTCCGCAACGGTTCCGAGCTTGTTGGCGGGATATTCGACCAGCGCGGCAGCGGGCTTTGCCTGGGCCGGGCTGGAAACGATCGTCGTCGCAGCAGCGCCAGCCGCGGCAAGCCCCGCTCCTGACAGGAAACGGCGGCGGCCGAGATCGACCATCAGATCGCACTTCTTCATTGGGATTCCTCCAGCCAGCTTCTCTTGAGCGGTAGGAGGTGATTGCAGGCCCCGTGCCAAAGCTTAGGCGGCAAAAAGCCTGAACAAAAACAAAGATCTAAGGATCCCGGCCGGTTTGTGGATGTTCGAGTTTCCGAACATGCTGCGGCCGCGAAGGTTCGGAAAACCGACTACAGTAGTCGACCGCCCGGAACCTGGGTTGCTTCAACTTCTTTCCTCGAACGGAAGGGCGGTTACGGCCGATTGGCGGTGAGCATCTCCAGTACGGGACAAGCCGGCGTCACGTTTCCTGAGCATTGATCGACCGTATCGGCAAGGATGCTCTCGAGCCGCCGGAGATCTGCAATCTTAGCCCTGACATCCTCCAGATGAACCATCGTCAGTGCACGGACCTCGGCGCATGAGGCCTGTCCCGGCTCCGCCAGCGTCAGGAGCATCTTGATCTCCTCGATGTTGAAGCCGAGTTCGCGCGAACGCCGAATGAAGGCCAATCGCTGCACGTGCCCGTCGCCATAACTCCGATAGCCACCCGGCGTGCGCCCAGGCTCCGGCATCACGCCGATGCGCTCGTAGTAGCGGATCGTTTCCAGATGGACGCCGGAGAGTTCCGCCAGTTTGCCAATCGTCAGGATTCGCATGATCAGTCGCTTTTTCCGCTTGAGCCCGTAGTGGCTACGGGGTCGAACATATTCCTCATGGTCCAGGAACACAGCATACCACTTGGCAAACCTCCGGCCGCGACGCCCCCTATTCGATCAACTGCATCGGGGGGAGCGAACACAGGTCTGCTCGGCGCAATCGGCATCACGATTGGCCTCGGAGCCATAGCGGCATCCTCCTGCTGCGTCGTACCGCTGGCGTTCGCAGCCCTCGGAGCGGGAGCGAGCGTCTTCGGCACATTGGAGGCTCTCGTCTCGTGGCGACTGCCGATTTTGGTGGCAAGCAGCGCTTGGGTGGCAGTCGCCTGGCTCGCATGGTGGCGAAGCCGCCGCGCCGGTTGCGATGTCGAAGCGTCTTGCGCCAAGCCGTCGCGGTCCTGGGCGTCGATCTCGCTCCTTCTCCTAGCCACCGTGATCGTCGCGGTGGCGGTCGGCTGGAACTATCTCGAACTCCCCCTGCTCAGGCTGATACGATCCGCATGACACAACTCATCTCGGTCATCACTTGCCCCAACTGCGGACACCAAGCGTCAGAGCACATGCCAACTGACGCCTGCCAGTTCTTCTACGAGTGCAAGGGCTGCGGCGACCTGCTCAGGCCGAAGGCGGGCGATTGCTGCGTGTTCTGCTCCTACGGCGACGTGCCCTGCCCGCCCATCCAAGAGGCGCGGGCCGTAGGCCAATCCTCATCTTGCTGCGGAGGCGGTTGCAACCGCTGAGGTGGAACGGTGCGCTCCTACTCCCGAGCCGGGGCAATTCCGTGGCGCTTCATCTTCTCCCAAAGCGTGGTCCGGGAGACCCCAAGCGCCTTCGCAGTGGCAAGCACTGCTCCATCATTTTCGGCGAGGACGCGGGCGATATGGCGCCGCTCGGCCTCGTCGCGAATGCCCTCCAACCCTTCCCGCTGAGAAGGTTTGAAGACCGGTCCGAGATCAGGAAACAGATCGCCTGGCATCAGCAGCGGCCCATCGCTCAAGGCGATCGCGCGCTCCACACGATTGCGGAGTTCACGAACGTTGCCGGGCCAGTCATGGGTCAGCGCGGTCTCCATGGCCAGCGCGCTCGTCCCTTGGATGCGAACAACCGAATCCTCGGTCAGCTCGGTGACGAAGCGATCAATCAGCCAGACGATGTCCTCTCCGCGGTCGCGCAGCGGAGGAACCGGAACATGTACGACGTTGATCCGATACAGCAGATCTTCCCGGAATGAGCCTTCCTTGACCTTCTGCGGGAGGTCGACGTTCGTCGCGCAAACTACCCTAGCCTTGAACGGAATGACCTGCTCACCGCCAACCCGAGTAAAGCTGCGCTCCTCGAGAAGCCGTAGAAGCTTGGCCTGGAGCTTAGGAGGCAAGTCGCCGATCTCGTCGAGAAACAAGGTTCCAGTCCCGGCACGCTCGGCATAGCCGAGATGGCGTACGTGAGCGCCAGAAAATGCGCCCTTCTCATGGCCGAAGAGTTCGCTCTCCATGAGCTCTGCGGGTATGGCAGCGCAGTTCACCGCCATGAACGGCCCCGCCTTGCCGCGCGAGGCATGGAGCAGGCGGGCGCAGACTTCCTTGCCGCTCCCGGTCTCACCCGTCAGCAGGACCGGCGCGCCGACCTTGGCCAGTCGCCCCAGCGTGCCTTCGAGCGCTCGCATAGCAGGCGATACGCCGAGGATCCCTTCGCTCTGCGGCTGAGGCGAATCGACCAGGGACTCCAGCCGTTCGAGGAATGAAGACATTTCGAAGGGCTTTGTGACGTAGTCGCCCGCACCGCAGCGCATCAACCTGACCGCCTGATCGATCTCGCCAAAGGCGGTCATGAACAGGAACGGTGGAGCTCGCTCGGACTTCGCGGTCTCGAGGAAGATCTCCTCGCCATTGCCGTCCGGCAGCTTGAGATCGCAGATCACAGCCTGAGGACGACGCTTCGAGAGCCCCTGCACGGCCTCGGCCTTCGTCTTCCACCAGGTGACGTCGGCTCCCTCGAGGGCAAGCCGCTGGGCAAGCGACTCACCCATAATCGGATCATCCTCGATCAGGCCAATCGCACAGCGTTCAAGCGACATCGCGAAGCTCCTCTACAGGCGCCAGTGGCACCCGAACTTGGACTAGCGCTCCACCGAGATGAGAGACACCAACGATCGCGCGGCCGCGCAGGTCTTGAAGCAGGCGCCGGGTCACCCAAAGCCCCAGACCTGAGCCCTCGCCAACCGGGGCAGGCTTTTGGCTTTCTCCTGTGAGCACCGCCTCGGTCTCGGCATTAAAACCCGGACCTTCGTCATGGACTTCTAGCAGTAGATTCTCGGCATCGACCGTTGCGAGGAAGATGAGCTGCCCCCCATCCGGGCTAGCCTGTATCGCATTCAATAGCAAATTCAGAACGACCTGCCGAAGAGCTGACGCGTCCGTCGGCAATTCGCCTTCAAGCATGTTCCGCCAATCGAGCGAGAGGGCGTGCCGCACGAGCTCAGGGCCGACCAGAAGGCGAATATCGTCCAGGTCAGCAGCCGCGAGTCGGCTTGGACCGCGATCGGCGCGATACGCGGTTAACGTCGACCGCACGACATCGCGGATGCCCTTCAGGCCGCGCTCGATCAGGTTGAGCGATGTCGAGCGGACCGATGGCTTGTCGCCGTGACGCTTCAGGGTGTCGATCGCGTTGAACAGGCCGCCGAGCGGATTGTTGATTTCGTGCGCCATGCCGGAAGCGAGCCGGCCGAGGCTGGCGAGCCGCTCCTCGTTCGCCAGCTCCTTCGCGATGGCCTCGCGTTCATTGACCGCATCGGCCATCGCATTGAAGCGAACGAAGAGGCGCCTGAACTCGCGCGTCGACGCTGTGATCTGGTCTTGTGGGATTGGCTGCACCGGTCCGGAGACACTGAGATCGAGGTGCCGGGACAGCGTAGCAAGCGGACCGAGCATACGCCGGATGATCCAGTAACCGAATGCGGCCAGAAGCAAGGCGATCCCGGTATTGGTGGCGATCAAGGTTCGCAGGACCTCGCCACGTTCGCGCAAGAGGTGGCGGATATCGTAGTCGGCATAAATCTCGCCGATACGTCGTTCCTGGTAGATCAGCGGCTTCCGGGCGAAAGCGCGCGCCTTGTCGCTATCGACAGTGAGAACAGCATCACCCTCAAAATGGCGATCCCGATCGGATTGCTGACTGAGCACAGGCGCTTTCCTGGGATCACTCGCGGCGAGCGTCTCCCCCTTGCTGTCGACAACGACGACACTGGCGCGGCCAAAGCCTCCCTCGAGGTTTGCCCCACGCTCGATCGTGTCGAAGATCTCCCAGATATCCTCCCGGAGGACATGCGGAATGAGCGCGGAGGCGAGACCGTTGAGGTAGATCATCGACATCGCCGCGAGCTGCCGTTCCTGCGTTTCGCGCAGCCTCGACAACACCGCGTTGGTCATGACGATGCTAACGATCAGCATGAATGCGGCCACGAGGGCTGGAGCTTTGAAGGCGAGCGGCCAGCGCCGCGGATCAAGCGAAGCGCGTTTCATCCGAGCGCCCTCACCAGGTCGACGCGCCGGGCAATGCTGTCGAAGAGCGAGGGATCTTCCGTGGCGAAGCCGTCAAGCCGCAGAAGGCCCAGGACACTTCGGCCCGTCGGATCGCTGGGCATGTCGATCAGAGCCCGCTGGAAGCGCCGGATACCTTCGCTGGCTGCGTTCCCCGCGGATGTCGCGATCGGAGGAAACCCCATCCTCTCCGAGCGCCAGGCGGGCTTGGTCAGCTTCGTTAGCTCGGGCTCGGCTTCGCTCAGAACTTCCCAGACGTAGCCGTCGACACTACCCGATTGGGCAAGGCCGGCAGCCACTGCCCGAACCACGTTGCGGTGTCCGTAGGTGAAGAAGGTTCGCCGGAAGAAGTCTTGAGGCTTGGCTCGGTTCTCCGCCAGTAGCGCTCGCGTCACGAGATACCCCGAGTTCGAGTCGGGATCGGAGAAAGCATGGATATCGCCACGCAAGTCTCGGATCGAGCTGACATCGCCCCGATCAGCGCCGACGAGAAGATAGGACTGATAGGTAGGCTTGCCGCGCCAGACGGGGACCGCGACCAATTCAAGTTCGCGTCGATATGCCACGAACGGAAACCCACAGATCCAGGCAGAGTCGAGGAGGCCCGAGAGCAGTTGGGAGGTGATCTCCTGATAGGTGCGCTTCAGAACGAGCTGAACCTCGTTACCCATCGCGACCGAGAGATAGCGCTGGAGCGCTTCGAGTAGATCGAGATCCGATGTCAGGAAAACCGGCGTCAAACCGAAGCGGAACGGCTGTTCGGCGCGCACGATCGCGGGAGCGCCGATAAAGGCAGCCCCGCCAACAAGAACCCCACGACGCGTCGGTGCCCAATTCCCTCGAGCTGGCACCGACCGTCGCTCCCGCCCGACTGTCACCGCGTCTCCCCATATGGAGGTGATACCAATTGCAATCTGTTCCCCAGAGAGAATGCAGTCAAACTCTCTCGAACCGTCGACGACTATCAAGGTGGATGATCCACGATCTGGGCGAATTCCGGCGGGAGTTGCTGGGGTACCTTAGAGTCAGAGGTTGTGTAGTCGACACAATCCGTTCGCAATTATCACTAGGCTTGGTGTTGGCCTCTGGCGCGACGGTCGGATGGCCGGCGAAGCTGGTCAGGGTTTCAGCGTGATCGTCACGTCCGTGCATTGCCGTGATCCACGGCGCCGCGCTCGGCGGCCCAGCAGAAGTTCACCTTGGCGCCCGCCTTCATCGTCAGCCTGTAATCGACGCCTTCGCTCGGCTTCAGGGTGATGACCCTCTCGCCCTGGCGGCCCGCGGCCTGGGCAACGACGACGCGCTCGCCGCCCAGACGGAAGAAACGAACATGACCGCCAGCGCGTTGCCGAGCAGGCTGAGGCGCGGTTACGGTCTAGAAGTGCCGGTCCGAGGCGTCCGCGGCAGTATCGACAAGCGGGTTCGCAAGGTGGCGGCCAATGATCATTCATTGGCTATAGCCGTTGCTCCAGCCAAGCCGTCGCCATTTCGGGCTCGACTCCCGCCACCTCAATCAGCCTGTCGGGATCGAGGATCCGAAGCCTCCGATAGTGAAATTCGACGATGCGTTCCTTCCGTAGGCCGCTGAGGACCCGATTGACGTGAACCGCGGTCAGTCCGGTGGCGTCGCCGATCTGCTCCTGCGTGAGCGGGAGCGGCATTTCCTCGCTCCGGTTGCCCGGCCATTGCGCCCGATAACGGGTGAACAGCTCCAGGAGAAGATGAGCAACTCGCTCGCGCGCGGACCGGCGCCCGATGCTCGTCAGGTGATCGAACGCTAGGCTGCAATCGCGGGCCAGCGAGCGCGCCAGACGCATGGTCAGCCCCGGCTCATCGCGGGACAGGGTCGCCAGCATCGAGGTCGGGATCACGGAAACCACCACGTCGGTCAGCGCCAACGCCCCGAACGTTGCCTGCGACCGATTTGATGGGAGGACGCCCAATATGGCACCGGGCAGCGCGAACTGGACGATCTGGCGCCGCCCATCCTCAAGCTGGGTGTAGAGAGCCACCCAGCCATCGATCAGGTTGAAGATGGCGTTGCCCGTCGACCCAACGCTGAAAAGGTCGCGACCCGCTTCGATCTTTCGATCGCCCCACCCGTACCGCGGCAACAACCGATACCCCTCGGTTGACGAAGGTGCAGCGGCACCGGGCCCCGATGCACCGTCAGCGCCCGTCGGGCTATGGCGCGGACGTCTGGTCAAGTCGTGAACCGACGCACCCACCCCATCGGCCAGTTCACGCAATGGCAAATTACGAAAGGTCGGTCCATTCCGCTCGCGCCCGATGTTTTCCACATCGTGGCGAGGGAGCGACCGGGCAGTCTCCTCAGTGAAAGACGCTCGATCCAAAATCATATTACACCTCCCGGGCGCACGGCCCGTTGCGGTGGCTGCTTCGGCAGCCCATCAGCACTCCGGATGAAATCCCGAGTTCCTCGGCTCAGCGCGTCGGACACGCTCGGTCGGCACGATTAGGCTCATGATCGTGCGTCAGCAGATCCGCCTCGGCGGGTGACGCATCGAAGACGAGCGCAGCGGCCTAACGGAGATGGGCTTTGGGGACGGGCGGATCTCGACCGACAATGACCGAGTGCACGTGGTCCTCACGGGAGGCCACGATCACCGCAGACCGGAGCGGCACTCGAATGATGTCACAACGATATGGAAGCCGATATACCTGACATTGCGCGCAGACGGTCCGGCAGCAAGGATACCCGGGCAGACAACCATCTTCGCCCGCGGACGTTACGATGACGGTCGAGTGCATCGCCGGACTGGCCTGCTCGCGCGCACGGTTCTCGTGCGCCGACGATGCTCCCCCCAGCCACAGTAGGGAAGCAATGCAGACGGCCACCAATGCAATGAACCTGAGCATCCGCACCACAGCCGTCAAAAGTTCGTTTGCGCCGAACGTCTGCCGCGAATCCGAGAGTCGAGTGATCCCAGATACGCGATGCTGGAAAATCCGCTTGTCCATTTCACTACGGCAGGATGCAGTTTGCTTTGATCGAGGTCAAACGCGCTGCTTGGGCGTGGCCACGTCGAAAGCGCTGCCCGGAGCCGCGATTGATCGAGATTAAGGTGTCGCGCGGAAGACTGTGCTGATCTCCAGCGGTGTAGAAGGCATCTTCCGCGGGCCAAGGATGGCACCAATAGCCCTGCCCCCAAGTGATCGAACGCACCGGATCGCAGTGCTCGTCGCGCGCGGGCGACGCAAGGCGATGCTGAGTCCGTTCTTCGCCAAATGCGATGGCGTGCTACTGATCGACCCCGACGACGCGAAGAAACATGAGTTCCGGGCGAACAGCGAACGGACCGGCGAAGCCGCCTGTGACCTGGTCCTCGCAACCGGCATCACAAGGCTCATATGCGGCTTCATTGACGAAGCCGATCGCAGCCGACTTTCGGCGCTCGGCGTGGATATCCGGCTCGGTTCCTGTTCACGGCCTGTGGCCATGCTGGCACGCGAATTCGACGTCCTGCCGAAGGCCTGAGGCCTCGCCGGGCTTAGGGTCGGCCCCATCCAGGCGAGCCGTATCCGGTTTTTTCGGAACGCTAAGTCACTTCGCCGCTTCAGCTTAACCGAGATCAAGGATTCGTGCCCTCGTTCGCCTCATCTGTTGAAGCAAGATCACGCCATCGCACGCCGAAGGCTCCCACGGCTCGCCCGATCGGGACCCGACGATGATCCGCGGGGCGGGACCTGCCCTCGATGGTCTCCAACTCGGATGCAAGCTCATGGAACATGGTGCGGACCACCCCAACGGCCAGGACCAGCAACCGAGCAGATCGAGCGCCGCAAAGATCGCCCTCTTCGGATTTCTCGCCGTCGCGGCCTTCTATCTGATCACGGAACATCGCGCTCATCTTCTCGGCTGGCTTCCGTGGCTGGTGATCCTGGCCTGCCCGCTCCTTCACGTCTTCATGCACGGAGGACACGGGGGCCACGGCGGCCAATCGAACGACTCATCTTTGCGCGGGCGGCAACCTCCGCACCAGCACTGACCAGCCATCCGGAGCGCCACCATGCACGACAACGTTCCCGCCTACGGCCTCTGGTCGCTTGTCCTTCTGAATTCGGTCGTCTTCATCTTCTTCGCGTTCAGCTTCTTCAAGCCGAGGTCGCCGCGCGATTGGCGCTCGTTCGGCGCCTTCAGTGCCTTCGTCATCGCCCTCTTCACGGAGATGTACGGCTTCCCGCTGACGATCTACCTCCTGTCCGGTTGGCTCCAGTCCCGGTATCCGGACGTCAACTGGCTCTCCCACGATGCCGGCCATCTTCTCGAGGAACTCTTCGGCTGGCGAGCGAACCCGCATTTCGGTCCGTTCCACTTGCTGAGTTTCTTGTTCATCGGCGGCGGCTTCATGCTGATCGCGGCCGGCTGGAGGGGGCTCTACGAAGCCCAGCGAAGCGGCACGCTCGCCACCACCGGTGTCTACGCCCGGATCAGGCACCCGCAATATGTTGGCTTCGTCCTCGTGATGTTTGGCTTCCTGCTGCAATGGCCGACGCTGCTGACGGTCGCGATGTTCCCCGTCCTGATCTTCATGTACTGGAGGCTCGCGCGGCATGAGGAGCAGGAGGTGCTCGCCGAGCACGGAGAGGCTTACGCTCGCTATATGCAAGACGTGCCCGGCTACTTTCCGCGACTGTCGTCCCATCCGACCGAAACGACGAGCCGCTAGCCAAATCGAGTTCCCGGCGTGATTTGATCTGCGGACCTGTCGGCGAGCATTGCTTCGGCCATGATCGCCCGACACACCGCGGCATTGAAGGCGTTGGCCGACGCGAGTTTCATGGGGTCGCCGCTGCTCGTTTGCGCTGGCCGCATCGCCGCCCGTGCGTTAACAATTACACAGGCCCCGCCGACGGGCTGATCGGTTCCAGCGTAGGAGAGCTTGTGAGCCAATCCGTTCATCCAGCCGCCGCCTCAGCGCACTTGCCGGCCTTCATTATCGCCCCCGGCGAGACAGACTGGCTCATGATTGCGATGGGCATATTTCTGCTTCTTTTCGTCCTCGCAATCGGCATCCTCTACCTTCGACTTCATGCCCTGCCAGATCACCTTGCCCATCACAAAGTGCAGTTCGAAATCGTTTGCGTGCTGGGCCTGCTGGCAATGTTCACCCACATGCACATATTCTGGATCGCAGGTTTGCTTCTTGCGCTGATCGATATCCCCGATTTCATTACGCCGTTTAAGCGGATCGCAGGTGCAACGGAAACGATCGCTAATCGCGCAGAAGTCGAACGTGAAGAGCGAGGCGAGCTGCCTTCCGGTCCCGTTATCGAACCCCGGAATTCCGCCGTGGCCTGAGCATTTCGACCCGAGCTCGATACCCGACCGGGGCCGGGACGAAGCGCTGGCTCCGCTCTGGGGGCAAGTCGACGTTTGAGGAGCGCTGCGAGAGAACGATCTCGCCGAGTGGAAAGCCGTCCGCAACGCTCTCCCATAGCAGCATGACGTAAGGAGAAGCGCCCGACGCCTGCGGTTGCTCCTCACCAATTCCTGCGGCGGCAGCAACAGGCGCGAGAACGCGCCTGTGTTGGGTCGGAAGGGGCGTTTCCCCGCTAAATCTCGAACTGGTTTACTGCCCGCGCTGGCGCAACCAGTCTTGGATTGAATCGATGTCAGCTTGCTGCGAGTCGATTACCTTCTGCGCGAAGGAGCGCGCACGCTCGTCCTTGCCGAACTTCAACGCCTCCCGGGCCATCTCGATTGTCGCCTTGTGGTGCGCTACGGTTGCCTTCACGAAGGCGACATCGGGATCGGTGGTCTGCATCGCCTCCATCATTGACGCCTGCATGGTCATCATCGCTCCCATATAAGCCCGCGACGCTTCCGGCATGCCGCTCATGCAGCCGGCCATGCGATCCCCCATGGCACCTTGCATCATCTGCATCATGGGACCGCACGCCTGCGAGGATTGCGACGGAGCCGGCGACGGGCTCGGGGCTGGAGCGGTGCTTGGTGCGGGATGTGCTCCTGGCGCCGAGCCGGGTTGGTGATCGTGGCTCTGAGCCCGGACGAAGCCGGGCGCCGTGGTCAATACCAGCGCGACAGCCAATCGTGCGAGAGGTTTCATGGACTCGTTCCTTGCTCAGCGCCGATAGATCGCGAGCCTCGTGCGCTGGCCTGAAACGCGCACGGCTTGCGGAAGGAGCGGGCGAACGCCGACCGTCGTTCCTTGGGAAAGCCTAAGCGAAGATCGGACGTCGACACTTAACCTGGATCAAGGATCGACATCGGTCAGGCCGGGGAGCGGCCAGCGAGCTGCATGGAAGCCCGCCCGGTACGGGACCTTAATCTCGATCAAGGATTCCCGGTCGCGAAATGACGACCTTTGCGGCCACCGAAATGCTCGCCGCCGGTGTGCTGTCCCGCGATATCCTCCGCGCCCGTGCCAAGGAACAGACAATGAGTTTGCCCCATTCCGACCATGGCCGTTACGGGCATCACGGCCATCGGGAACACACGGTGAGCGGGCAGCGCGATCATGACCGTCACGACAACTCGAAGATCATCGCCGCAGTCGGATCGATCAATGCGGAACACGCCGGTCACGGCGGACACGATCATGGCGCCATGGTCGCCGATTTCCGCCGCCGCTTCTGGATCACGCTGATCCTGACGCCGCCGGTCCTGCTGCTGTCGCCGATGATCCGGCACTGGCTCGGCATGGCCGATGCCCTCTCGTTCCCGGGCGACGGGTATGTCCTCTTCGCACTGTCGACGCTGGCCTATCTCTACGGCGGCTGGCCTTTCCTGACTGGCTTCGTCTCCGAGTTGCGGAAGGGCCAGCCCGGAATGATGACGCTGATCGCGCTCGCGATCTCGGCAGCTTATTTCTTCTCCGCAGCCGTCACCTTCGGTTTTCCGGGAGAGGCCTTCTATTGGGAGCTCGTGACGCTCATCGTCATCATGCTGCTCGGGCACTGGATTGAGATGCGCTCCGTCATGGGCGCCTCCCGCGCCCTCGAGGAGTTAGTGCGCCTCCTGCCCGACAGCGCGACCCGGATCGACACCGACGGCACGATGCATGAGGTGCCCATCTCAGCACTCGGGCCCGGCGACCACGTGATCGTACGCCCCGGCGCCAAGGTCCCCGTCGACGGCAAGATCTTGGAGGGCTCGTCTGGCTTCAACGAGGCCATGCTCACGGGAGAATCCAGGCCCGTCACCAAAACGGTCGGCGCGACGGCGATCGGCGGCGCGATCAACGGCGCCAATGCCGTGACGATCGAAGTGACCGCGACAGGCGACTCGACCTACCTCGCCCAGGTCATCGACCTGGTGAGAAAGGCTCAGGCGACGCGCTCGCGCACGCAGGACATCGCCAACCGGGCTGCGGCCTGGCTCACCTATATCGCCCTTGCCGTCGGCTTCGGCACGCTCTTCGTTTGGTGGATTGTGCTCGGCTCATCGCTGGAATTCGCGCTGGAGCGGATGGTCACGGTGATGGTCGTGGCCTGTCCGCATGCGCTCGGCCTCGCAGTCCCGCTCGTCGTCGCGGTCAGCACCTCGCTCAGCGCAAGCAATGGCCTGCTGATCCGCGACCGCGCCGCCTTCGAGCGGGCGCGCAATCTCGATGCCGCCGTCTTCGACAAGACCGGCACGCTGACCGAGGGCCGCTTTGGGGTCAGCGACATCGTGCTACTCGGAGAAAGCAAGGTCGAGGAGGAGCTGGCCTTCGCAGCCGCAGCCGAAAGCCAGTCCGAGCACCCGATCGCCCATGGCATCGTCGCCGAGGCGAAGGCGCGGAACATCGCGGTGCGCAAGGCGACCGAGGTCAGCAACATCACCGGCGAGGGCATCGTCGCCAAGGTCGATGACCAGGAGGTGCGCATCGTCAGCCCCGGTCATCTTGCCCGGCAGGGCAAGCCCATCGAACATCCGGAGCTCAAGCGGCTCGAGACCGAGGGCAAGACCGTGGTCGTGCTCGTCCGCGGAGGAGAGCCCACGGCCCTGTTCGCACTCGCCGACATCGTCAGGCCGGAATCGAGGGAGGCGATCGCCGAACTCACGCGCCTCGGCATCAGATCGGTGATGCTGACGGGCGATGCCAGGGGGGTTGCCGACACCGTCTCCAAGGAGCTCGGCATCACCGAATTCTTCGCCGAGGTGCTGCCGGATCAGAAGTCGGAGAAAATCAAGGAGCTTCAGGCGCGCGGGCTCTCCGTCGCCATGGTCGGCGACGGCGTCAACGACGCGCCAGCCCTCGTCCAGGCCGATCTGGGCGTCGCTATCGGCGCGGGCACCGACGTCGCCGTGGAATCGGCCGACGTAGTCCTCGTCAGAAGCGATCCGCGCGATGTCGGGGCGATCCTGGGCCTCTCGCGCGCCACCTATCGCAAGATGGTGCAGAACCTGATGTGGGCGACGGCCTACAACACCATCGCCATCCCGATGGCCGCCGGCATCTCCTTCGGCACCGGTTTCATCATGACGCCGGCCGTGGCCGCGGTCTTCATGTCCGCCAGCACCGTGATCGTCGCCGTCAACGCGCAGTTCCTGCGCTTCTATCGGCGACACGCGTGATCCAGATGGAAAGCCGCGAGGATAGCTCCACGATGCGCCTGATCCTTCCCCTGCCCGGCAACGAGGTCTTCGCCCGACGACTGGCCGATACCGGAGGCTGGGAGCTCGGCGCGCTCGAAACGCGCCGCTTTCCCGATGGCGAGAGCTATGTGCGCCTCATGTCGGACGTCGCGGGCAAGTCGGTCGATCTCGTCTGCACGCTGGCCAAGCCCGACGAGAGCTTCCTGCGTCTGATCTTCGCGGCGGACGCGGCGCGCTCCCTCGGAGCGCGGACGGTGACACTGATCGCGCCGTACCTCTCCTATATGCGGCAGGATCGGCGTTTCAGGGCCGGAGAGGCCGTGACCTCGATGAGCTTCGCCCGGCTCGTCTCCTCGAGCTTCCACAGGCTGGTCACCGTCGACCCGCACTTGCACCGCTATCCGGCGCTTTCCTCCCTCTACGCCATTCCCGCGACGACGCTGCACGCAGCCCCGCTTCTCGCCGACTGGATCGCCGCGGAAGTCCGCTCTCCCCTCGTCATCGGCCCGGACGAGGAAAGCGAGCAATGGGTCTCGGCCATAGCCGTGCGTGCCCGCGCTCCCTGGACGGTGCTTCGCAAGGTGAGGCATGGGGATCGCAGCGTTGACGTCGATGTGCCCGACCTATCCGAATGGCGGGGGCGCCAGCCCGTCCTCGTCGACGATATCGCCTCGTCCGGCCACACCCTGATCGAGGCGGCGCGCAAGTTCCCGCTTCAGGGGTTTCCCAAGCCCGTCATTGCGGTCGTCCATGCCATCTTCGCCGAGGATTCCTATGCCCGCCTGCGCGCTCTATCCGAAAGGATCGTCTCCACGGACGCGGTCGAGCACGAGAGCAATGCCATCGGTCTCGCCGCGCTCATCGCAGGTGAGTTGTCGGTCGCGGAATTTGCAGCGGAGCGGCTCGTGCGGCAGCGCAGGCCGCCCGAACCGCGCGATGAGGTCGAGCGAGCCGGATACGACTCCTTTCCGACCAGCGACCCGCCATCCTGGACCTCCGGCCGATGAAGCCTCCCACGCACACCGAGATTCCGGGCGGGCCGAATGCGGTGACGAGCACGAGGCTCAAGCGATCCGAATTGGCCTCTACCTTCGGCGCCGGTCTGTTCGGTGGCGGCCTCGGATTGTTGATCGCCCGCTACGTTGCCGACCTTGCGCTTCCCTTATTGCTGGCGGGAGCCCTGATGCATGCCTGGGGAATGTACGACAAGCACGCGATCGAGCGGGACCTGGGACGGCCCGAGGCGCCGTGGATGAGGGCATTGTACTGGCTGTGCTGGCTCGTCCTGGCGAGCGTGGCTGCCACAATCATCCTGAGAGCGCTCCTCTAGGCGGCTTCGGTTCGGGTGCCCGCTCGCGCCACAGCAGGCGCCCGCCTCTCCCGAGAGCAATCCGCGCAGAAAGGTCGAACGAATGAACCACGATCCATCGCCCGAATCTCTGCGTTGGGCCAACGGCTACGGCGTCATCGAGCACTCGCCCGAAACCAGGGAGCGCGTCCGGGCCCTTGGGGCGCGGCTGGTCTCTGCCGGCCGAATCACCGAAATTGACGCATACTACCGCCTGCTCGCGGCGGCAGATCGCCTCGCATCGGCCGCCATGTGGGCCGTCGTCCACATGACCTATGCTCGCAGGATGGACCTCTCCGGCGCCCCGCTGCCGCCGGAGGCCTTCAAGCCCGCGCCGGAGGGACATACCGGCGGCTCGCTCAATATGGTTCCTGCCTTAGTCGGCTATCTCGTCGCCAACGCGATCACCGCGACGACGCGCTCATGGCTGATGGGACAGGGGCATTGCGTCGCCGCCATCGAGGCGATCAACGCTCTCACCGGAGACGTGTCCGCAGCCCAGAAGGGCCGCTACGATCGCAGCGAGGCCGGACTCTCGAGGCTTGCCGCCGATTTCTATTCCTATGCGATCGACGCAAACGGACATGCTGCGGTTCCGCTCGGAAGCCACGCCGGCCCCAATACGGCCGGTGCAATCTCGGAGGGAGGATACCTCGGCTTTGCCGAGGTCCAATATGTCCACATGCCATTGCCGGGCGAGCGGCTGGTCGCCTTCCTGAGTGACGGCGCCTTTGAGGAACAACGGGGCTCCGATTGGACGCCGCGCTGGTGGCGCGCCGAGGATTCCGGCATCGCGGTCCCGGTGATGATCCTCAACGGCCGCAGGATCGAAGAGCGCGCCCAGATCGCACAACAGGGTGGTTCCGACTGGCTCGCCTCCCATCTGCGCCATAACGGCTTCGAACCCTTCACCATCGACGGGCGAGACCCGGCAGCCTTTGCTTGGGCGATCCTCACGGCGGAGGAGAGGCTCGAACGATTTGTCGCCCGGCCGGATCGTCGCTATCCCGCGCCGATCCCCTACGTGATCGCCGAGACGGTCAAGGGCTTCGGGTTCCCGGGAGCGGGAACCAACGCCGCGCATAACCTTCCCCTCGCGGGCAATCCGTCGCGCGATGAACCCGCCCGGCAAGGGTTCAACGATGCCGCGCGATCGCTCTTCGTGCCCTCGGACGAGCTCGATCGCGCCATCGCCACGCTGGCGGTCCATGCGCAACAGAACCGCCCGCTCGAGAGTCGGCATCCGCTCGCGCTGCGTAGACCGCCCTCGCCCCGGCTTCCCGAGCCCGACTGGACCGGAGCCGGCAGCCCGCCGGATTGCGCCATGCACGCGCTCGATCGGTGGTTCGTTCGCCTCGTCGACGACAACCCGGAGCTCAGACCGCGCGTCGGCAATCCCGACGAGCTGCGCTCCAACCACATGGGTGCAACGCTCGACCGCCTGCGCCATCGCGTGAACGTTCCCGAGGCGGGCGTGGCCGATGCCGTCGATGGAGCGGTCATCACGGCCCTGAACGAGGAGGCGGTGGCCGGCGCCGCGCTCGCCAATAAGGGCGGCATCAACCTGATCGTTAGCTACGAGGCCTTCGCCATGAAGATGCTCGGCGGCCTGCGGCAGGAAATCGTCTTCTCCCGGCGCCAGCGCGAGATCGGGCGGCAACCAGGTTGGGTCTCAGTCCCGCTCGTCGTCACCTCCCACACCTGGGAAAACTCGAAGAACGAGCAGTCGCACCAGGATCCGACGATCGGCGAGGCGCTGCTCGGCGAAATGTCCGATACTGCCCGCGTCTTGTTTCCGGTCGACGCCAATACCGCCATGGCGGCCTTGCGCTCCGTCTACGCTGGCCGCGGTCAAGTGGCTTGCCTGATCGTCTCCAAGCGCGACATGCCTCACAGGCTCGACGCCGAGGCGGCCGTTCGGTTCGTGGAGGACGGCGCGGCTAATTTCGATGGCGATCCTGGCGCGGCCGAACTCCAGATCGTCGCCATCGGCGCCTATCAGCTCGAGGAGGCGCTCAAGGCCGCCGATCGGCTCAAGCAACACGGCCGTCGAGTCCTGGTCACCGGAATCTGCGAACCGGGCCGCCTTCGCCAACCGCGCGATCCCATCGAGGCGGCCTTCACGTTAACCGACGACGCAGTGGCTGCATTGTTCCCGCCGGGTCTGCCTCGCGTCATCGTCACCCATACCAGGCCCGAACCCATGCTCGGCCTGCTGCGGCGGCTCGACGATGGGCCGAAGCGGACCGCCGCGCGCGGCTACATCAGCCGCGGCGGCACGCTCGACGTGCCGGGCATGCTCTTCGCCAATCGTTGTTCCTGGGCGCATCTGGTCGACGCGGCGGCGCCGCTGGCTGGCTGGCCCCCAAACGACTTGCTCACACCGGCCGAGCGCGACGCCATCGCTGGACGCGGCGACCCGGCCGACCTGCTCCTCCCAACGACCTGAAGGTCCGTCATGCTCACGCTCACCTCCCTCGGCGGCGCCGGGACCGTTACCGGCTCCAAGCATCTCCTTGCCCGCGGCGGCACCCGCATCCTGATCGATTGCGGCCTGTTCCAGGGTCTCAAGAACCTGCGCGAACTGAACTGGGAACCGCTGCCCATCGACCCGTCGAGCATCGATGCGGTGGTGCTGACGCACGCTCACCTCGATCATTCCGGCTACCTGCCAAGGCTGGTCCGGGAAGGCTTTCGCGGCAAGATCTTCGGAACCGCGGCCACTACCGACATCGCCGAATTGATCCTGATGGACGCCGCCCACCTCAACGAGAAGGACGCCGAATACGCCAACAGGAAGGGTTTCTCGAAGCACAAGCCAGCCCTGCCGCTGTACGGAAGCCATGATGCCGAGCGCGCTCTCGAATGCTTCACATCGGTTCCGTTCGGCGACGTCGTCCGGCTTCCCGGCGGCGCCACGCTGAGGTTCCGGCACGCCGGGCACATCCTGGGTGCCGCCACCGCCGATATCGAATGGGGCGGGCGCCGCATCGCCTTCTCCGGCGACATCGGTCGCTATGACGACCCGGTGCTTCCCGATCCAGAGGTCGTGCCCGAAGCGGACTATGTTCTCGTGGAATCGACCTACGGCAACCGCGTCCACGACCCGGCTGATCCCACCGAGGCGCTCGGTGCGATCGTCAAGAGAACGGTCGAGCGGGGCGGAACGCTGGTGATCCCGGCCTTCGCGGTCGGGCGCGCCCAATCGCTGCTCTACCATCTGTGGAAGCTCAAGACGAATGGGCAGCTTGCCAACGTCCCGATCTACCTGGACAGCCCCATGGCGATCGACGCGACCAATCTGCTGCACGCCCATCGCGCCGACCATCGGCTGCCTGCGGAGGTGTGCACCGCCGTCTGTGCGGTCGCGACCTATACTCGGGACGTCGAGGGTTCCAAGGCGATCACGGCCAGCCCCTATCCCAAGGTGGTGATCTCGGCGAGCGGGATGGCGACCGGCGGGCGCATCCTCCATCATCTCAAGGCATTTGCCCCCGACTCGAAGAATACGATCCTGTTCTCCGGCTTCCAGTCTGCGGGCACCCGCGGCCGCGCCATGCTGCAAGGCGCACACGAGACCAAGATCCATGGCGAGTGGATCCCCGTCCAGGCGGAAGTTGCCGAGTTGTCGATGCTCTCCGCGCACGCTGACGCGAACGAATTGATGCGCTGGTTGTCGGGCTTTCGGCGCGCGCCAAGCCGCGCCTTCATCGTTCACGGTGAGGATGATGCTTCGGAAGCCTTGCGCGTGCGAATCGACCGCGAGCTCGGCTGGAACGCCACCGTCCCTCGCATGAACCAGTCCTTCGACCTATGACGATGCCCAGCGATCCCCCCATCATCCAGCCGACATTGCGCGTCAAGCGGCTACACCTGCACTCGCAGCACCAGGCGGTTGTCGTCATGCGGACCGACTGCCACGTCTGTCGCTCCGAGGGATTGGCCGCTCGGTCCCAGGTCTTGCTTTCCTATGGTGAGCGGCATGTCCAGGCGACGCTGTTCCAGGTCGAAGGGGACTCGCTCCTCGCCCTAGATGAGGCCGGGCTTTCCGAGACGGCCTGGGACCTTCTCGGCGTCACGGAGGGTGAGGCGATCAGCGTAAGCCATCCGCCCGCCATCTCCTCACTGGCAAGCGTGCGCCGTCGCATCTACGGCAATCGGCTCGACGCGCAGGCGTTCTCCGATATCGTCGGGGACGTTGTGGCCGGACGCTACACCGACGTCCATCTGGCAGCCTTCCTGACGGCCAGTGCCGCCTTGCCGCTGAACGAGGACGAGACGGCCGAACTGACGGATGCGATGGTCAAGGTCGGCGACCATCTGCGATGGGATGCGCCGATCGTGGTCGACAAGCACTGCGTCGGCGGGCTTCCCGGCAACCGAACGACCCCGATCGTCGTCGCGATCGTTGCCGCGAACGGCCTGGTCATGCCCAAGACCTCCTCCCGCGCCATCACCTCTCCGGCGGGAACGGCCGATACCATGGAGACGCTCGCGCCGGTCGATCTCGACATGGCGACGTTGCGGCGAGTGGTCGAGGCCGAGGGCGGATGCGTGGCATGGGGCGGAGCCGTGCATCTGAGCCCCGCGGACGACATCTTCGTGCGCGTCGAGCGTGAGCTCGACGTGGACACCGAGGGTCAGCTCATCGCATCGGTCCTCTCGAAGAAGATCGCTGCCGGCTCAACCCATGTCGTTATCGACATCCCCGTCGGGCCTACCGCCAAGGTCCGCAGTGGTGAATCTGCCGATCAGCTCGCAGATCGCATGCGCGCGGTCGCGGCACGTTTTGGTCTCAGCGCGAAATGTATCCAGACCGACGGGGCACAGCCCGTGGGGCGCGGCATCGGCCCGGCCCTCGAGGCATTCGATGTCCTCGCCGTGCTCCAGAACGCGCCCGATGCCCCCGACGATCTGCGCCGCCGTGCCGCCCTGCTCGCGGGCGCGGCCCTGGAGATCGGTGGCAAGGCCGAACAAGGGCGCGGCGTCTTGTTGGCCCTCGAAACGTTGGGCAATGGCAAGGCCTGGACGAAGTTCGAGGCGATCTGCCAGGCGCAGGGCGGGTTGCGCACACCGCCAAAGGCATCGAACGTCCACGCGCTGCTCGCCCCGAGCGCGGGACGGGTCGTTCATATCGACAACCGCAAGGTCGCCAGGCTTGCGAAGCTCGCCGGGGCGCCGGAGGCCAAGGCCGCGGGTGTCCATATGGAGGTACGGCTGGGCGCGACGATCGACAAGGGGCAACCCCTCCTGCATGTCCACGCCGAAACGGCTTCGGAATTATCCTATGCGCTCGACTACGCCTCGCGTGCCGGAGACATCGTCAAGGTCGAGCCGTGAGGTCCAAGCCGCGGCCTTCCGTGCTTGCGCGTCCCGGGACTCAGGCGTTCAACGTCTACCAACGAGCGATGCATTGGACCGTGCCTGTCCTTTGCATCGCACAGGTGCCGACGGCCTGGGCGATCCAGCGCACCCATATGGCGCACGGCTTCCTCAAGCCTGCTCCCATCGACTTGTTCCTGCATCAGGTTCACGCTTGGAGCGGATGGCTGATCCTGCTGATGGCCCTGCTACAGCTTGCGATACGGCTGGTCTGCGGTAGACCCCATCCTCTCGACGGCACCTCGCGATTGGAAGCCCGGGTGGCTGCGGCGACCCACATGGCGCTCTACGGCCTCTTGATCGCGCTGCCGGTGACCGGAACGATCGCGATGTATCTCACCTTCCGGGTTGCGCCGCTCCATAGGCTCCTGAGCTGGTTGCTCCTGGCATTGGTCGTCATCCACGTCTTCGCCGCGCTCTGGCATCACCTCTATCGCCGCGACGACGTCTTGCGCAGGATGATCAAGGGCTGATGAGGCTTTCCGTTGCCAAGAATAGAGCGTCGGAGATCGGCTCCGGAGCGGATGCACCATGGACTCGTTGATCCCGCAGCTCGGCCTCGCACTGGCCATCGGCCTGCTCGTCGGGCTGGAGCGCGGCTGGCGAGAGCGCGACACGCCTGATGGCGGACGGACGGCGGGCATACGCACCTACGGGATCTCGGGACTGCTGGGCGGCGTCGCCGCGGCCCTCAGCCTCAGCCTGAACACGCCCGCGGTCCTGATTGCCACGTTCCTGGCCTTCACCGCCGTCTTCGCGTGGTACCACGCGCGCGAATCCATGCATGACGAGAGCTTCAGCGTGACCGGCGTCATCGCCGCTCTCGGCGTGTTCGCGCTCGGCGCCCTCGCGGTCACGGGCGATCAACGCGTCGCGGCGGCGGGCGGAGCCGCGCTCGCGGCCGTTCTTGCCAGTCGCGATCTCCTGCACGGGCTGCTCAGGAGGATCTCCTGGATCGAACTGCGCTCGGCACTCGTGCTCGCCGTGATGACCGCGATCGTCCTGCCCCTCCTGCCTGCGCGTACGATCGATCCATGGGGAGGCTTCAACCCCCGGCAAGTGTGGCTGTTCACGGTGCTGACGGCCGCGATTTCCTATCTCGGCTATATCGCCGTCCGGGCCCTCGGTACCGCTCGCGGCGTCCTGGTAGGCGGCCTGGCAGGCGCGATCATCTCCTCGACCGCCGTCACCGTCGCGCTGGCGCGAACGGCGGCAGCGGGAGGAAGTCCCTGGCCGCTCGCCGGAGCGGCTGCGCTCGCCGCGGGCGTTTCCGTGCTGCGCGTGGCGGGGATCGTGACCATCGTCGCGCCATCGCTGCTCGGCGTTTCCGGCACCGCGATGCTTGCCGCGATCGTCGGCTTCGGGGCATCCGGCGCCCTCTTTCTGTCGCGGGGCCGGGTGGACGGAGACGGTACGGAGCCGCCCCGAAATCCCTTTGAGCTCGGACCGCTCCTGGCCTTCGCCGTGCTCTTCGGCGTCGTCTCGACGATCAGCGCCGTGCTGTCGATCGGAAGCAGCCGCGGAATGATCGCGACCTCCGCGATCTCGGGGCTCTTCGACGTGGACGTCGCCGTGCTCAGCGCCTTGCGGCTTCTCGGGCAGTCGGCATCGCCCGAGGCCGTCGGCCACGCTGTCCTGCTGGCGCTCGCGAGCAATGCTGTCGGGCGCATTTCGGTCGCGATCGCAACCGGACCTGTCCGCTTCTGGTTGCCATACATCGGCGCCACGATCGTCGCGGCTGCGTTGGGTTACGCGGCATTCGTCACCTTGCCGCATTTCGAGTGGGCGGGCCTCCTGGGCACTCCGAATCCTTGATCGGGGTTAATTCGCGACGTCGGGCATTGCGCTAGCTTTGGGTCCGAGGATCCACCGTTGAGCGGATGCGGACTTTGGCGAAGACCATTGCCGGACTGAGAAGAGCGCTGATCGCGGCGCTCGCGTTCGTGCTGATCGCGGTACCGACGATCAGCGCCCATCCCGTCCATTGCCTGGAGGAGCCGACGGCTGGGTTCTCCCAGGTCGACGCATCGAAGACCACAGCGAGCCAACACCAACATGGGCACGGCAACCCGGAGGCCGGAACGCCGTCAGGTCCATGTTGCGCGGCGGCGTGCAACGCCTGCGGCATTACCATTGCAGCAGCCCCGAGATCCTCAAGCACCACCGTCGAGGCGGTCGCGTATCGCCGACAGGAGGAGCAACCCGGTGGCCTCGTGGCCCGTCCACCCCATGGCCCTCCTCGATACCGATCCGAGCGGTCCGTCTGACATCCAGGTCGTCCAGCTCAACGCATGTCTGCCAACATACCGGATCAACGACCCTGCCGTCGCAGGCCGAAACAGGACATTCATCATGAACCGTCGCAGATTCCTCGCTGCCGCAATGACCGGGGCCGCGGCGCTCGGCGCGAACGCCTTGATGCGCCCTGCCGCCAGTCTCGCCCAGGGAGCGAGCAGCCCATCACCGATCGACCTCCGGGTCGTCAGCCGGACCATCGAAGTCCACGGGAGGAGCGCCCGCGTGTTCGGCCTTCTGCAACCCGATGGCCGCCATGGGCTCATCCTGGAAGCGGGATCGAACTTCGACGTCCGCCTTGCCAACGAAATCGGCGAGGCCACGATGATCCACTGGCATGGCCTGACCCCGCCTTGGCACCAGGACGGCGTGCCGGACAATCCGAAGCCACTGCTCAAGCCGGGCGATGTCGCCCGCTACACCTTCCCCGTAGGCGCTGGCGGCACACATTGGATGCACGCTCATACGCTTCAGGAACAGAACCTGCTGGCGGCCCCCCTCATCGTCAGGACGGCCGCCGATCTCGCGCGCGACGAGCAGGAGGTGGTCGTCCTGCTGCACGACTTCTCCTTCAAGCCCGCCGAGGAATTGCTCGCGAAGCTGAAGGGCGGCGGAGGTCACGCCGCGCCGATGGACCATTCCGCGATGGGCCACGGGGGCAACTCGCACCAGCCTGCGACGACAAGCCAAGCGACGGCCAGCGACCTCAACGACATCGACTACGATGCCTATCTCGCCAATGATC
>JARYGW010000089.1:0-16277 GCA_033792295.1 Allobosea sp. | reverse complement strand
AGATCCGGGCAGACGACGGTATGCGTCTTGGCCAGTTCGGGTGCGATCCGGTGCCACATCGCATGGGTCTGCGGAAAGCCGTGGATCAGGACGAGGGGCGGGCCTTCGCCGCTGACATGGGCGAAGATCTTGCCGACCGGGCCGTCGATCCAGTGTCCCTTGAAGCCGGGAAAGAGGCTGTCGATGTTCGCCATGCCGCGAGCATAGGCATCGATCCGAAAAGTGGGAACCGGTTTTCGGAACAAACCGATGCCGGAGCGATAGCAAACTGGCCGAACGCGGCATTCGACCGGTTTGCGCCCCGGCGGGGGCCGAATGTCAGCCTTGCTCGCGCTTCACCGCCTGCCAGCCGATGTCGCGGCGGCAGAAGCCTTCCGGCCAGTCGATCAGGTCGACGCCCCGATAGGCCTTGGCCTGCGCCTCGCTCGCGTTCTTGCCCAGGCCGACGACATTGAGCACCCGCCCGCCATGGGCGACGAGGTCACCCTCCCTGAGCTTGGTGCCCGCATGGAAGACGAGGACATCGTCGAGCGCCTCTGCCTTCTCGACGCCGCGAATGACGCTGCCGGTCTCCGGCTTGCCGGGATAGCCCCTTGCCGCGAGCACGACGCTCAGCGCCGTCTCGTCCTTCCAGCGCAGGTCGAAGGCGCCGAGCATGCCGTCGCAGGCGGCGAGCAGCGCTGGCACGATGTCGCTCTGCAATCGCGGCATCAGCACCTCGCATTCGGGGTCGCCGAAGCGGACATTGTATTCGATCAGCTTCGGACCTCCGGCCGTGATCATCAGCCCCGCGAAGAGCACGCCCTGGAATGGCATGCCGCGCTTGGCCATGCCGGCGAGCGTTGGTTTGATGATCTCGTTCATGACGCGCTCTTCCATGGCGGGCGTCATCACGGGAGCGGGCGAATAGGCGCCCATGCCGCCGGTATTGGGACCGGTGTCGCCATCGCCGACGCGCTTGTGGTCCTGCGCGGAGGCGAGCGCCAGCGCGTTGGTGCCGTCGCAAAGCGCGAAGAAGCTCGCCTCCTCGCCGACCATCCATTCCTCGATCACGACTTCGGCGCCGGCCTGGCCCAGCCCGCCCGCGAACATCATGTCGATCGCCTCGTTGGCCTGGTCGAGCGTCTCGGCCATGACGACACCCTTGCCGGCGGCGAGCCCGTCGGCCTTGACCACGATCGGCGCGCCTTGCCTCGCCGCATAGGCCTTGGCGGTGTCGGCGCTGGTGAAGCGGCCGAAGGCGGCGGTCGGAATGTTGAACTGGGCGCAGAGTTCCTTGGTGAAGCCCTTCGAGCCTTCGAGCTGGGCTGCGGCCTTTGAGGGGCCGAAGACCTTGATGCCGTCCTGCCTCAGATCGTCGGCGATGCCGGCGACCAGCGGTCCTTCAGGACCGACCACGACGAGGCCGATCCCCTGCAGCCGGCAGAAGGCGACGACCGCCGCATGATCGGCGATGTCGACCGCGACGTTCTCGCCGCATTGCGCCGTGCCGGGGTTGCCGGGGGCGATGAACAGCGTCTCGCAAAGCGAGGAGGCCGATATCGCCCAGGCGAGCGCATGTTCGCGGCCCCCCGAACCGATCAGAAGAATCTTCATGGCAACCTCTCTGCTCCGTCACCGGCGAAATAGCGGCCCGGCGCCCCGGCGGCAACGCTTCTGCTGGCAGGGCGGTCCCGCTATGGTCCGGCCATGAACAGCGAATCGACCTTGCCGGCCGGCAATGCGCCGGAATGGACCGTCTCGGACCTCTCCGGCGCGCTGAAGCGCACCATCGAGGATTCCTTCGGCTTCGTCCGCGTACGCGGCGAGATTTCCGGCTATCGCGGCCCGGTCGCCTCGGGGCATGTCTATTTCTCGCTGAAGGACACCAACGCCAAGATCGACGCCGTGATCTGGAAGGGCGTCTTCGGCCGGCTGAAGACGCGGCCCCAGGAGGGGCTTGAGGTCATCGCCACCGGCAAGATCACCACCTTCGCCGGCAAGTCGAGCTACCAGATCGTCATCGATTCGCTGGAGCCGGCCGGTATCGGCGCGCTGATGGCGCTGCTCGAGGAGCGCCGCAGGAAGCTCGCGGCGGAAGGGCTCTTCGCAGAGGAGCGCAAGCAGCTCATTCCCTATCTGCCGCGCGTGATCGGCGTCGTCACCTCGCCGACCGGCGCGGTCATCCGCGACATCCTGCATCGGCTGGAGGACCGTTTTCCGCGCCATGTCCTGGTCTGGCCGGTGCGCGTGCAGGGCGAGACCAGTGCGGCGGAGGTCGCCAACGCCATCGCCGGCTTCAACGCACTCCCCGCGGGCGGGCGCATCCCGCGGCCGGACGTCATCATTGTCGCGCGCGGCGGCGGCTCGCTCGAGGATCTGATGGGCTTCAGCGAGGAGGTCGTCGTCCGCGCCGCTGCCGCTTCCGCGATCCCGCTGGTCTCGGCCGTCGGCCACGAGACGGATACGACGTTGATCGATTTCGCCGCCGATCTGCGCTGCCCCACCCCGACCGGCGCCGCCGAGAAGGTCGTGCCGGTTCGTGCCGAGCTGATGGCCCTCATCGCCGATCTCGCACGCCGGCATGACGGCGCCATGCGCCGCCTTTCGGACCGGCGTCGCAGCGATCTGCGGGCGCTCGCCCGTGCCCTGCCGGGGCCGGAGGCGGTGTTGTCGGGACCGCGCCAGCGACTCGACCTGGCCTCGACGCGGCTCGCGCCCGCACTCGCCCGCAACGCGCGTGCCCATGAACTGGCCTTGCAGAACCTCGCCCGGCGCCTCGATGCGCGCTCCCCGCGTGTCTCGCTCGCCCGGCTGCGCGCTCAGCTCGACGGTTTTGCGCGCGTTTTGGCGGCGGCTCGCGGCAATGCCATCGCCAGCGAGCGGACCCGTATCGTCCATGCCCGCGATCGGCTGGCGACGCTGGAGATGCGGGCGAGCAACGCCTTCGGCCAGAGCCTGATCCAGCGTCGCGAGCGGAGCACTCTGCTGGCCGACAGGGCGACACGCGCCTTCGGGCAAGGGCTGCACCGGCGCCGCGATCGCCTCGACTCGTTCTGGGCGCTGATCCGCTCGCTCGGCCCCGAAGCCGTTCTGGCGCGTGGTTATGCGCTGATCCGCGGCGAAGGCGGCGCACTGGTCCGCAGTGTCGCGCAGGCGCAGGCCGGGCAGGCGCTTACCGTTCAGGTCAGCGACGGCCGCTTCGAGGCCGTCGTCTCCGGGGCTGGTGGAACGACACCGAAGCCGTATCCCCGCCCGGCGCGCAAGGAGCCGCCGAAATCCACCCAGGGCGACCTGTTCTAGGAGCTCTTACAGGTCCGCCGAAACGCGCTATTGAGCCTTCAGGAAAGCACCGACGCGCTTCAGCGCGTCTTCCCGTGCAGCGGGATTGGTGCCGACCGTGACCCTGCCCGTGCCGCTGGCGGAATAGGCGACGTTCTCGCGTTCCTTCATCTCCAGCCGGGGATGGTCGAAATCATGGACCGCCCCTGGATAGAGCACGAACTCGACCTTCTCTCCGCGTCCCTGCGCCGCCTTGGCGAGGTAGCCGCAGGGGCCGGCGGGCGTCCAGTCGTCGGCCTCGCCCATCAGGATCAGGAGCGGCATGCGGGCGGCGAAGGTTGGCGACTCCGACTGGACCCGGCAGCTCGGATAAAAGGCGATGGCGCGTGTGAAATCCGGCCTGCCATCGGCTGGGCTGCGATCCTTGCGGATGGCGGTGAGCACGGTCGAGCCACCGCCGGACCAGCCGATCAGCGCGATCTGGCCGGGCCGGATGTCGCCGCGCTGCTGCAGCCAGACCCGGGCGGCGGCGGCGTCGGAGACGCGTTCCCGCCCGGCCCGCACCGTCAGATCCTTCACGCCGCATTGCGAGCCGAGCCCGCGCGAACCGTAGCTGTCCGGCATCAGCACCGCGAACCCGGCTGCGGCGAGGCGCTCGCCCCAATCGGCATGGCGCAGCGAAAGGTTGCCTTGCTCGCGCCACAGACCGCCGCAACCATGTAAGGCGACGACGGCTGGAAATGGCCCCGCTCCCGGCGGCAGGAACAGGATGCCGTCGAGATGGCCGCCATCCAGCGGAATCGAGACGCGTTCATAGCCGCCGGCGAGGGCAGCCGTAGCCGTGAGCAACACAAAACTGATCACACACGCCAACAGGCGCTGGACACTGGACATCGCCGACCGGAAAATGACACCGCTTGCCAAGTATCCCGGCTTTCCGTTTCCCATTCAATGATTTAATGCAGTTTTGATGAACATCAGCGAGCGCTTTCCCACTCCCACTCCCGAAGCGGTCGTCGATTACGGCCACGGCGAGTTCCGTGTGATCAAGCCGGGCGGCTTCGTGCGTTGCGCCGTCACCGGTGCGCCGATCCGGCTCGACGATCTGCGCTACTGGTCGGTCGAGTGGCAGGAAGCCTATGCCTCGCCGGAGGCCGCCTTGCTAAGGCTGCGCCGCGCCGGCCGCGCCTGAGGCATTCTCCAGCAGCATCGCGATCCGCTCCGGCTTATCGAAAATCAGCCTGACGGGCAGGACGACGAGCCGCTGCCGCTCGGCGTCCGGCCAGAGCGCGGCGAGCTTGGTCATGTCCTTCTCGGTCGTGGCGACGATGAGGTCGCCGGAGCGGGCTTCCGCGACGACGCCCACGACATCGGCCGCCGTATAGGCATGGTGGTCGCCGAAGGCGCGTTCGCCGACCACGATGGCACCGAGCGCTTCGAGCGTCGCCCGGAATTTCTCCGGCCGGCCGATGCCGGACAAGGCGATGATCCTTTGCCCACGCAGCTTGCCCGCGGCTCGTTCCTCAGGTTCCAGCCGGGCGACGAGCACGGCCTTGCCTTGAGCCCGGGCCGCTTCGGTGACGCTTTCTCCCGCCGCCCCGGGACCGATCACGATGACGGCGTCGGTCTGTACGAGTTGCCCCGCCAGTGGCGCCCGCAAGGGACCGGCCGGCAGGCATAGGCCATTGCCGACACCGCTTCCGCCATCCACGACGGCGAACCGCAATTGCTTGGCGAGCGCTGGATTCTGCAAGCCGTCATCCATCACGATCACGCTCGCGCCGCTCGCGCGGGCCAGTGTCGCTCCGGCGATCCGGTCGCGGGAGATGACGGTGCGGGCATGGTGCGCCATCAGTATCGCCTCGTCGCCGACATCGGCGGGGCCGTGCCGTGCGGGATCGACTTCGAGAGGGCCGGGCAGGCGTCCGCCATAGCCGCGCATCAGCACGAAGGGCGTCTCGCCGCGTGCAGCCAGCAGCCCGGCCAACGCGATGGCGGTCGGTGTCTTGCCGGCACCGCCCGCGACGAAATTGCCGACGCAGACCACCGGTACGCCGGCTTGCGCGCCCGGTTTGCGCATGCGCCGGAGCGTGATGGCGCCGTAGATCAGTCCGAGCGGGGATAGGAGCCAGGCGAGGGGCCCCGGCCGGTCGCGCCACCAGAAGTGCGGCGCGCTTAACATCAAGAAGCGCTCTCGCGCTGGCCCAACGCGACCCGCATCAGCAAAGGCTCGATCGCATGCAGCGTGCGGTTGATCGCGCCGCCGAGCTCGCTGGCAGTATGTCCGGCCGCGCGCGCCGCCTGCCGGGCGCTGGCCGGGTCGCTCAGCCAGCGATGCACGGCGCCGGCCAAGGCCTGCGCATCCGCCACCTCGCGCGAGCCGCCGTCGTGGTCGAAGGCGGCGAAGATCTCGGCATTATTGTGGACATAGGGGCCGTGCAGCAGCGCACAGCCGAGCTTGGCCGGCTCGATCGGGTTATGCCCGCCGATGCCCTCGACCAGCGAGCCGCCGAGGAAGGCGATCTGTGACAGCCGGTAGAGCAGGCCGAGCTCGTTCAGCGTGTCGGCGACGTAGAATTCGACATCGCGTTCCGGACTCTCGCCATTGGCCCGGCGCGCGACGGCGACGTCGTTGGCCTGCGCCAGCGCCTCGATCTCGGGGCCACGCTGCGGATGGCGCGGGGCGACGATGGTGAGCAGCTTCGGCAGATAGGGCTTCAGCGCCAGATGGGCGGAAAGCACGAGTTCGTCCTCGCCCGGATGCGTGCTGGCCGCGATCCAGACCGGCCGCCCGGTGGTCATGCCGTCCAGAATGGCGAGCATATCGGCATCGGCCGGCGGGGCGGGTACGTCGAATTTGAGGTTGCCGGCGACGCTGACGCGCGGCGCGCCGAGTTGCGCCAGCCGCTCGGCATCGGCTTGCGATTGCGCGAGGCAGGCCTCGAAGCAGGAGAGCAGGAAGCGCGCGGCCTGCGGGCGCTTGTACCAGCGCGCGAAAGAGCGTTCCGACATCCGGCCGTTGACCATCACCACCGGCACGTTGCGCCGCTGCGCCTCGATCAGCAGATTGGGCCAGATCTCGGATTCGCAGATCAGGCAGAGCTCCGGCCGCCAGTATTCGAGGAAGCGGCGCATATAGCGCGGCACGTCGAGCGGGATGTACTGGTGGATGGCGCCTGCTGGCAGCCTCGCCGCGAGCAGTCGCGCCGAGGTCACCGTGCCGGAGGTCACCAGCACGGTCAGCCCGCGCTTCTGCAACCTGGCGATCAGGGGCAGCAAGGTCACCGTCTCGCCGACGCTGGCGCCGTGCAGCCAGACGAGCGGGCGATTCGGTCGCTTGACGGTGGCGAAGCCCCGACGTTCGGAAAGCCTTTCGGGATCTTCCTTGCCGCGGCGGCGGCGCCATTGCAGCAGCCCGGCAGCGACAGGCTCGAGCAAAGCCGTCCCCAGCCGGTAGCTTCTGATCAGGGCGCCCTTGCCGCTCATGCCGGCGTTCCGGCCGGCTGCTGTGCGGCCTGCTGCTCGCGCAGTCCGGCGCCGGGATCGCGGCTGCCGACAAGCTCATAGGCGCGGGCATGGACGGCGTCGAGGCTGGCCTGCACGGCGAGCCGTACGGCTTCCTGCGTTGCCTCGTCGGCATCGCGCGCGATCGTGATCGGTTCGCCCACCACGATGGCGCAGCGCCCGAAGGGCAGGCCGATCGAGGCCCGGTCCCAGCTGTTGAAGTCGATGCGGCGGCTGGTCACCACCGCGACGGCGCGGATCGGTCGGCCGGAGGCACGCGCCAGCGAGACGATGCCCGGCCCGGCCACGCGGGCGCGCTTCGGGATATCGGCGGTCAGCACCATGGAATCGCCCGCGGCGAGCCGCTTCACCATGGCGAGGAAGGCGCCGGCGCCGCCCTTCTCGCGGATCTTCTTGCCGAGCGCGCCGGAGCCCCGGATCGAACCGATGCCGAGTTCGCGCAGCGCGATCGCATTGAAGCCGCCGTCGCCATGGCGGGAGACCAGCGAGGCGGCGGGCATCCAGTCCGGTCGTGCGAAGGGGATCATGATGTGCTGGCCGTGCCACATCGCATAGATGAGCGGCAGCTCCGGCCGGACATGATCGTAGATGTCGGCGGGTTCGAACACGATCCGGTTCGTCCGCTGTACCAGGCGCAGATAGCCGGCCAGCAACCGGCCGAGCGTTTCCTGCGCCACGCGGGTCTTGAGGATCGAGAAACCCATTTGCCTCTGATCTTGCTTGCGGCTTCAGCTCAGGCCTTGGTCGCTTCGGGATCGAGCAGGCGGTGCAGGTGGACAATGAAATAGCGTGTCTGGGCCTGGTCTACGGTCTGCTGGGCCTTGGCCTTCCAGGCCATATGGGCGCTGGCGTAGTTCGGGAAGACACCGACGATATCGAGCTTCGACAGATCCTTGAAGGTGATGCCTTCGAGCGAGTCGAGCTCGCCACCGAAGACGAGGTGAAGAAGCTGCTTCTGATCCGGTTCCGTGCTCATCGTTCTCTCCAGCAGGATGGCTCCGCGCCCCCTTAAGCCATCTCGCGCGCGGGCGCGAGCGGGCGCGGCATCCTCAGTTGAAAAATTCAGCCCGGCTGCGGCTGTGCGTGCAACTGCGCGAGAGCGTCCAGCAGGGGCACTGCGAGCGTGCCTGCGCTCGCCACCAGCATGCCGTGCACCGGCGCGGGGCGGTTATAGATCACCGGCGCGCCGTCGCCGCCGCTCAGGTGCCCGCCAGCTTCGCGCAGCACGAGATCGGCCGCGGCGAGGTCCCAGTCGCGCGCATCCGGCGAGATCAGCCCGGCATCGATGGTGCCGTCGGCGATGCGCGTGAGCCGCAGGGCCAGCGAGGGGATCTTGCCGACCGGCTCGAAGGGGTGGACCCGCGCCAGCGCATCGAGCATCGGCTTCGGCCCGGCGATCCGGGCTCCGGCAAGCTGCTGGAGCGCAGAGCTGCGGATGGGCTCGCCGTTGCGCCTCGCGCCGGCGCCGACGACGGCCGTATAGGTCGCAGCGCTGGCGGGGGCATGGACGACGCCGAGGATCGGGGCGCCTTCGTCAAGCAGCGCCACGCAGACTGCCCAGTCCGGCGAACCGCTCATATAGGCTCGCGTTCCGTCGATCGGGTCGACCACCCAGACGAAGCGGTGCGACAGGCGTTGCGCGTCGTCGACCGTCTCCTCCGACAACCAGGCGGCTTCGGGCAGCAGCGCCGAGAGGCGCACGCGCAGGAAGGTGTCGACGCCGATATCGGCTTCCGTCACCGGCGAGCCGCCGCTCTTGGACCAGGTCCGCGCGGCGGTCTTCTCTCCCGGTCGGAACAGGTCGAGGGCGATGGCTCCGGCTTCGAGGCAGCTCTCGCTCGCCGCCCTCATCAGGTCGGCGGCAATCGGTAGCGTGGATGAGCTCATGGCTTCCCTATCGAACGCGAATGCTGCGGTTTCAAGCCGAAAATGCGCTCGCGGATTGAAAGATTCCATCAAGCATCGCGGCCAAAAGCGGCCTTTCAGCGCCCGATCTGCGGAAAATCATCCTCCTTTAACCGAACCCTTTAAGCGCTCGGACACGCCTGCGGCACATCCTCGCATGGCAAGCACGAGAGCCCCGGCATCGACAGAGGGCTCCGTTGCAGCAGGGACCAAGAGAGGCGTTATTACCGATGGCCAGCGTCACGCCGGCTGCCGGGGAGGGCGGCTTTGCGCCGAAACTCCCCGGTGGACCGACCACCACAGCGATCGTTTCCCGCAATCCGATGCCGCGTCAGCCCTCGGCTCCCGGTATCGAGCGTGTTGGTTCCGTTCGGATCCTGCGCGCTTCGGCGGGCTGGAGCGGTGTCGCGCTGCGGCTCGCCAACCCGATGGGTGACGATGAATGCTTCGAGCTGGCCCTGACGGCCGGCGATGGGCGCTCGGTCGTCGTCGCCAGCGTCGATCAGGCCGATGCGGTTGCGCTCTGGCGCGATTTCGGTCGCCGCAGCGGTCTGCCGCTCCTGCTCGAATCGGTCGACGGCAAGGTGACGGAGCCGTTTCCGCAGCTCGGCCGCGTTGCGCTCGGGCCGGTGCGGATCCGCCGCCGCTACGCCTTCCTGAATGGGCGTCGTCCGCGCTTCCTGACGCGTCGCAAGCCCGGTCGGCTCGCCGCGCTGCCGGTCGTCGCCGCGAATGAGCGGCTCGTCGATTAGAGCATCGGAGAAATCGGATGCTGGAACGAGGAGCTGGATCGCCACTTCGCGCCCGGTAGGGCGCGCGGCGATCTATAGCGTCGGACCGAAAAGTGGAATCCACTTTTCGGAATAATCCGATGCGATAACAATGGGATAGATTATCGTTGCCGCGTCCGATAGGACGCGCGATGATCTAAGCGAGAAGGTTCCGGCTTACGGCGTCGAGCGCGAGCCCGGCGGCAAGAAGCAGCCCGGCATATTGGTTCGAGCGGAACAGCTTCAGTGCCAGCGCCGCGCTTGCTCCCTCGATCCGCGTCACCTGCCAGCCGAGATGGGCGACGAAGGCGGCGAGGCCGAGCCAGGCGAGGGCGCCGCCGCCGACCAGCCAGATCGCCACCCCGCTGAGCACGGCCGTCAGAGCGAAGCAGAGAGCCACCGCCTCGCGCGTATGGTTGCCGAAATAGCGTGCGCTCGACTTGATGCCAACGATGGCGTCGTCTTCGATATCCTGCATCGCATAGATCGTGTCGTAGCCGACGGTCCAGGCGATGGCGGCGGCGTAGGCGAGATAGGCGGGCGCGTCGAGCCGGCCGAACACGGCGCTCCATCCGAGCAGCGCTCCCCAGGAGAAGGCGAGGCCGAGCACGAATTGCGGCATATTGGTGATGCGCTTCATGAATGGGTAGATCGCGACGATCACGAGCGAGGCGAGCCCCAGCACGACTGTGAAGCGGTTGAACTGCAGCAGGATCGGCAGTGCGACGAGAGCCTGCGCGATCATGAACAGCACCGCCGCCCAGACGCTGACCTGCCCGGAGGGGAGTGGTCGGCCGCGCGTGCGCGCCACTGCGGCATCAAGCTTGCGGTCGATGATGTCGTTGAAGGTGCAGCCCGCCCCGCGCATCAGGATCGCGCCGAACAGGAACAGCACGCAATGCCAGGGATCGGGGTAGGGCCGGCCGGCAGCGATCGCGGCGAGCCCGGCTCCCCACCAGCACGGCAGCAAGATGAGCCACCAGCCGATCGGCCGCTCGATTCGCGCGAGCTTCAGGAAAGGGCGCGTCACGCGTGGCGCGTGCGTGTCGACCCAATGGCCATTCAGCGCGTCGGGGAGAGGGGCGTCGCGCGCCGGTGCGGGACCGGCATGGACAGGGTCCGACATGGCCGGCGCACCCTTCGGTTCTAGAGGGCGCCCTGGGGAACCTTCAGCCCGCCCCCGGCGCCGCTGGTGATCGAATCGGCGCCGCCGAAGGGACTGGCTCCCTGGGCCTGCTGCTGCGCGCGGCGCTGCATGGCGGCCTGCTGCTTCACGGCGTTGCAGGCCTGGCCGCGGAATGTCGTGATCTTCTGGTTGTCGGCCTTGAGCCCGTCGATGAAGGTCGCCGGAATCTGGCACCAGTCCTGATTGGCGGTCGCGAATTTCAGGGTTTCGTTGCCGTTGTTCACCAGCGTGCCGAAGGTGCTGCAAGCCTCCTGCGGGGTCATCTTGCGCTTGGCCTTCTGCGCGGAGGTGATCTTGGCCACCAGCGACTGCCGCGCCGTCAGCAGCTTCTGCAGCGGCTCGCACCCGGAGACCTGCGCGCTGGCCGGGGAGGCGGTCAAGAACGAAGCCATGGCAAGGCCAAGCGTCGCTGCCAATCCCGAAGCCGTCCTGAGCCGCATGATGTCCCTTCTCCGTTTATCGGCGGCCTTCGGCCGGTGCTTGCGCTTGTCCTTAACAGCAGGCGTCGTTAACGCCAACGACTCTTGCAAGTCCATTTGCCATCGTGGAGGAAGCGGTTGCCGTTAGGCTAGGATTGTGGCGGTTTTCGCGTCGCTCTCAACAGATTTGTTGCTGAAGGAGGCCGTCGAGGCCGATGTCCACCCCCGATTTCGCGCGCCACCGCCTGTTCGTCGATGCCGCTTTCCGTGCCGGAGCGGATCTGCCGCTGGAGCGGGATCAGTCGAATTATCTCCTCAACGTCCTGCGTCTCAAGGCCAATGACGCGATTCTCGTCTTCAACGGGCGCGACGGCGAATGGCTGGCGCGCGTCGCGCCGGAGGGGCGCAAGCAGGCGCGGCTGGTGCTCGATCGCAGGGTGAAGGAGCAGCCACCACCGTCGGAACTGCATTATCTCTTTGCGCCGCTGAAGCACGCACGGCTCGATTACATGGTGCAGAAGGCGGTCGAGATGGGGGCAGGCACACTCCAGCCCGTCATCACCCGCCGGACTCAGGTCTCCAGGCTCAATCTCGACCGGATGCGGGCCAATGCCATCGAGGCGGCCGAGCAATGCGGCATCCTCGGCCTGCCGCGCATCGAGACGGAGAGGCCGCTGGAGGCGGCGCTCGCAGGGCTCGATCCGGATCGGCTGCTGATCTTCTGCGACGAAGGGCAGGAGCAGGACAGCCCCGTCGCGGCGCTGCAGTCGCGCGGGCCGGCGCCGCTGGCGGTGTTGATCGGACCGGAGGGTGGCTTCGAAGAGGGGGAGCGGCGGCTGATCGCGGCCCGCCCGAACACGCTGGCGATCTCGCTCGGTCCCCGCATCCTGCGTGCCGATACGGCGGCTGTCGCGGCGCTCGCCGTGGTGCAGGCGGTGCTGGGCGATTGGGCGAGCCGCTGAGCGCTTCCGCGCCGGTCCTGCCGCCAGCGCTTGGCGGTCTTTCAAGAATGCAAGGTGAGGGTCGTTGTCGCGCGTCGGGCTCTCGCCTATGTCTGTCGTCCTCATGCCTTGAACCCGCCGCCGATCGGTTGTCGGGAGCCTTGGCTTTGTCGCCTGTTCTGCCGGAGCGCCCATGGCTCGCGATGTGACCGACTCGACCCCGATCGGCTCCAAGGAGGAGCTGATCTCCTGGATCGCCGCCGGTGAGAAACCGGAATCGCGCTTCAGGATCGGCACGGAGCACGAGAAGTTCCCGTTCTACAGCCGGGATCTCGCCCCGGTGCCCTATGAGGGACGGGCCGGCGCAGGCGGCATCGGGGCTCTGCTCGAAGGCATGCAGCAGCGGCTCGGCTGGGAGCCGATCGTCGACGCCGGTAGCATCATCGGCCTCGGTGGGCCGGACGGCGGCGGCGCGATCTCGCTGGAGCCCGGCGGACAGTTCGAGTTGTCCGGTGCGCCGCTGGAGGACATCCACCAGACGCAGGCTGAGCTCGCCTCGCATCTCGCCGACGTCAAGGCGGTCGCGGAACCGCACGGCATCGGCTTCGCGGCGCTGGGCGCCTCTCCGCTCTGGAGCCGTGCCGAGACACCGGTGATGCCCAAGGGGCGCTACAAGATCATGGCGAACTACATGCCGAAAGTCGGCACGATGGGCCTCGACATGATGTTCCGGACCTGCACGGTGCAGGTCAATCTCGACTTCGCCAGCGAGGCCGACATGGTGCGCAAGCTGCGTGTCTCGCTGGCTCTGCAGCCCCTGGCGACCGCGCTCTTCGCCACCTCGCCTTTCCTGGAAGGCAAGCTGAACGGCTTCCAATCGATGCGCTCGGAGATCTGGCGCCACACTGACAATGACCGCTCCGGCATGCTGGCCTTCGCCTTCGACGAAGGCATGTCCTATGAGGCCTATGTCGATTGGGCGCTCGACGTGCCGATGTATTTCGTCAAGCGCGGCGAGACCTATCACGACGTCGCCGGCGCTTCGTTCCGCGACCTGCTGGCGGGCAAGCTGAAGCAGCTTCCCGGCGAATGCGCCACCATGTCGGATTGGGCGAACCATCTCTCGACCATGTTCCCCGAGGTGCGGCTGAAGCGCTTCCTCGAGATGCGCGGCGCCGATGCCGGCCCCGCCGACATGCTGACGGCGCTGCCGGCCTTCTGGGTCGGACTGCTCTATGATCGCGGCGCGCTCGATGCCGCCTGGGACCTCGTCAAGGGCTGGAGCGCCGCGGAACGGCAGGCCCTGCGCGACGCCGTGCCGAAGCTCGGGCTGGAAGCGACGATCGCCGGCCGCAAGCTCGCGGATATCGCGGCCGAAGTCTTGGAATTGTCCCGCGCCGGCCTCGCGCGCCGCGCCCGTCGCGACGCCTCCGGCCATGACGAGAGCATCTATCTCGCCCCCGTGCAGGACATTCTGGAGCGCCGGCAAACGCTCGCCCAGCGCCTCGAGGCCCGCTATCGCGCCGAATGGGGTGGCAAGGTCGAACCGGTCTTTTCGGAATTGGCGCTGTAGAGCCCGCTATCGCCCAAAAAAAGCGATATCCGACGCATTGCAGCGGACGGATTAATATTTTGGCCGCAGGTTGCGACCTAACCTAGCGGCATGACGAGGAACCGCGCCAGCTTTGCCATCTTTCTTCGCGACGAGCGCGGAGCGACGGTGATCGAGTATGGCTTTATCGTCAGCCTGATCTCGCTGACGATCATCGCCAGCGCGACGCAGATCGGTCAGTCCGTCCTGGGTTTCTTCCAGTCCGTCGCTGACGGCTTCAATCGCTGAGGCCGGAATCGCTGCCGCACCGGCGGCGCGGCGAAACCATCCGCGCCTACTCCGCAGCGGTCTTGAAGCTCGCCAGATTGTCGAGGCTCTGGATGATGTGCTCGGCCAGCGCATTGGAGAGCACCGACGGGTCGAAGCGCGTGCGCAGAAGACCGATCTTGCAGGATGGCAAGGTCGCGAAACCCTCCGACGGCCCCAGAATCCGCATCCCCGGACGCACTGCGCTCTCGGGCAGCACGGAAACGGCGAGGCCAGCCACCACTGCGGCGCCGACCGCCGTCGAGTTCCAGCTCGCATAGAGCACGCGGAAGCGGCGGCTCTTGGCCTCCAGCGCATCGACCGCCGCCTGGCGCCAGTTGCAGGTCGGCCGCCCCAGCGCCAGCGGCAGCGGGTCCTCCTCATGCACGGTGTGGCGCGCCGAGGTGACCCAGAGCAGGGGCTCGATGCGGATGATCTCGCCCTGGCCGCGGCTTTCGACATGGGTGATGATGGCGAGATCGATGTCGCCCGTGGCGATCCGCTCGGCCAGCATCGGCGTCGGTTCGCAGACGACCGTGACCTCGGCGCGCGGGTTGGAACGCGCGAAGCGGGCGAGGATTTCGGGCAGATAGCGGTCGGCGTAGTCGTCCGGCACGCCGAGCCTTATGCGTCCCTTCAGATCGGCATCGGTGAAGGTCGCGACGCATTCGAGGTTCAGCCGGACGATCCGGCGCGCATAGTCGAGCAGGCGCTCGCCATCTTCGGTCAGCTTGGCGTGGCGGCCGTCGCGGCCGAACAGCGGTCGCCCGATCCGCTCCTCGAGGCGCTTCATCTGCATGGAAACGGCGGATTGCGTCTTGAACACGATCTCCGCGGCGCGGGTGAAGGAGCCGGTATCGGCGATGGCGACGAAGGTCTTCAACTGGTCGGCGTCGAGCACATGAGCCATGGCGGTCCCCATCGGCGGTTCATCAATATCCGTGCTGTCAAACATCATAAGCATTCGTTTGGCTGATGACCAGCCTCTCGATATCCTGCAGCTGTTCTTCGGGATTTCAGCCAGTGGGTGCGTCCGGGCTGGAGGAGGACGTCGACCCGTTCACGCATTCCGCCAGGAGGCCGTCATGCTGCTCATGACTATTGCCACGAAGTCGCTATCGTCCGTTCCGGCCGGTATCGTGCGCGCTGCCGCTGCCGGAATCCAAGTGCCGCTTTCTCTGGTGCGCGCCCTCATCCATCGCCGCGAGGTGATACGCCTTGCAGAGCTCGACGAGCGCGGCCTCAAGGATATCGGGCTCGTCCGCTCCGATATCGCCGGTGCTCTGGCGACATCCTGGCTGAAGGATCCGTCGGCGGTGCTGGCCTCGCGGTCGCGCTCGAACGCCGAGATCGCCAATGCACGGCGCGAGCATGCGGTGCGCCACGCCGATACCCTGCCGGGGCAGGAGCCGATGCTGGCGAAGAAGGCAGATTTCATGGTTGCACGCTGCGCCTGACCCCTTGGCTCAGCGTCTCTGTGGGCGGGAGCTTCGTGCTTCCGCCCTTTTTTATGGCTGGATGGGGCGACCCGGGCCACTTCTAACGCATTTTCATGATTTTGGCTGAAATGTGCCCGCGGGTCGCAGCCGGCCGGCCGCCGGACAGGTGGGCACGGGCATGAAGTTCTCACTGCGCCTGAAGGATCTCAGCATCCGCACCAAGATCGCGCTCCCGCTCGTCGCGATCGGGATCATCAGCATTGGAACTGCGATCTATGCCGGGCGTGAATATGCCCGCATCCAGAAGACCTATTCCGAGCTGATCGACCAGCGTGCCACCGCCATCCTGGATTCGGCGCGGTCGACGCTCGCCACGAGCAACATCCTGCGCGATCTCTACAAGGCGATTGCCTACCCCGAATACATGAAGCAGAACGCGATGAGCCTGGAGGATGTCCGCAAGGGCTACGATCTCGCGCTCCAGCAACTCGTCAACGCGAAGATCAGTTTTCCTGAGCGCCATGCCGAGTTCGATGCGCTCTCGCGGGCGATTTCCGACCTGAAGCCGAAGATCGACGATGTTCTCGGTCAGGGTGCGCGCGACGAGGATCTGGCGGCTCTTTCGGTCATGTCGGAGCTCGACCGCTCCTTCGGCGCGATCATCGCCGACGCGGTCAAGCTCAATGGCGAGATCAAGAGGCAGACGCAAACCGATGGGCTCGCCCTCGATGCCGAGGCGAAGCAGCTCGACCTGATCCTGTTGGTCCTGTCCTTCGCCGGGGTTCTGCTTGGTCTGCTCGGCGCGATGCTGCTGGCGCGGCAGTCGATCACCAGGCCGCTCGACACGCTCAAGGCGCGGATGGACGACCTCACCGCCGGCAACTATGCGGTCGAGATCGACGGCCGGAACCGCCGCGACGAGATCGGCGCGATGGCGCGCGCGGTCCAGGTCTTCAAGGAGAACGGGCTCGCC
>JARYGW010000088.1:0-16583 GCA_033792295.1 Allobosea sp. | reverse complement strand
CGCGGCCGCGGCGGCCATGTCGGTGAGCACGACGGGGTCCGGCAGGAGATCGCGCAGCTTCGGCTCGAGAAAGCGCAAGGCTTCGGCCGGCTCGACATCGCGAGCAGCGAGCAGGCGGGCGAGTATGTCCGGCAGACCCTGCTGCTGACTCAGCGCCTCGGCACGACCGAGACCGGCGATATCGAGCCGATCTCGCCAGGGCCGGCCGAGAACCGAGCGGGTCACACCGAGGAAAGCACGGGGCGGCATCAGACTCATCGTGCAACCGGCGTCGCGCAAGCGGAGCGCAAGGTCAACCAGCGTCGAACTTGGCCGCCCTGCAAGCGGGCGCCATACTGTGCACAAGCAGCCGGCAGAGGCCGCAGTCGCAGGAAACGCGCATGGAAGCAGAGACCGACGTCATCGTCGTCGGCGCCGGCCTGTCGGGCCTCGTCGCCGCCTGCGAGATCGCCGATGCGGGCCGCAAGGTCGTGCTGCTCGACCAGGAGCCGGCAGCTTCGCTCGGCGGGCAGGCCTTCTGGTCCTTCGGCGGCCTGTTCTTCATCGACAGCCCGGAGCAGAGGCGCCTGCGCATCCGCGATTCTCGGGAGCTGGCGCGAGACGACTGGTTCGGTTCGGCCGGTTTCGACCGGGCGGAGGATGAATGGCCGCAGCGCTGGGCCGAAGCCTATCTCGATTTCGCCGCGGGCGAGAAGCGGAGCTGGCTGCACGGCATGGGCATGCGCTGGTTCCCGGTCGTCGGCTGGGCCGAGCGCGGCGGTTATCTCGCCACCGGCCACGGCAATTCCGTGCCGCGCTTCCACGTCACCTGGGGCACGGGCCCGGGCGTGCTGGAACCCTTCATGCGCCGGGCGAAGGAGGCCGAGGCCAAGGGATTGCTGTCGTTTCGTTTCCGCCATCGCGTCACCGGCATCGCCAAGAGCGGCGGTGCGGTCGAGGGCGTCGAGGGCGAGGTGCTGGAGCCGAGCACCGCTGGGCGCGGCGAGAAGAGCGGCCGCGCCGTAGCCGGGCATTTCGCGCTGAAGGCGCAGGCGGTCATTATCACCTCCGGCGGCATCGGCGGCAATCACGATCTCGTCCGGGCGAACTGGCCGGAGCGGTTAGGCCGGCCCCCTGCCCGCCTGCTCTCCGGCGTGCCGAACCATGTCGACGGCGCAATGCTCGGCGTGGCGGAGGCGGCCGGTGGCCGACTGATCAACGGCGACCGGATGTGGCATTGATGGCGATCAGCGGGCCGTGGTGCATGTGTCTCCCGAAATCCGAATGTCGAGGGCATCGCCAACTGGGCGCCGATCTGGCCCAATCATGCGATCCGCATCCTGCCCGGCCCCTCATCGCTCTGGTTCGATGCGCGCGGCAATCGCCTGCCGGTGCCGCTCTTTCCCGGCTTCGACACGCTTGGCACGCTCGAGCACATCCTGAAGACCGGCTATGGCCATTCCTGGTTCGTGCTGAGTCGCAGCATCATCGCCAAGGAGTTCGCGTTGTCAGGCTCGGAGCAGAACCCGGACCTGACGGGAAAGAGCTGGCGGCAGGTGCTGAAGCGCGCGGGCGGTGGCGTACCCGCGCCGGTGCAGGCCTTCATGGACAAGGGCGAGGATTTCATCGTCGAGAGCGATTTCTCCCGTCTCGTCGCCCGCATGAACGCGCTCGCCGGCGAGGCGCTGATCGACGAGGCCCATCTGCGCGGACAGGTCGAGGCGCGCGACCGGGCGCTCGCCAATCCCTTCGGCAAGGACATGCAGGTGGTGGCGCTGCGTGGGGCGCGGGCCTATCTCGGCGACCGGCTGATCCGCACGGCCAAGCCCCATCGCATTCTCGACCCAGCCCATGGGCCGCTGATCGCGGTCAGACTCAATATCCTGACACGGAAATCGCTCGGCGGGCTGATGACGGACCTGTCGTCACGTGTGCTCGACTTGAGCGGCGAGCCTGTGCCCGGCCTCTATGCGGCGGGGGAAGCGGCCGGCTTCGCCGGCGGCGGCCTGCATGGCTACCGGGCGCTGGAAGGAACCTTCCTCGGCGGCTGCCTCTTCTCGGGGCGCGCCGCCGGGCGAGCGGCGGCGGAAGCTGCAAGGTAGATTTTCCGGTAGTGGTATCGTCATGCCCGGGTCGAACCCAGAAATGACGCGTCGATCATCCTTGTCCGGGCGCAGGCCTTCGGCCTGGCCCGGCAACGCCGTTCAGCTCAGTCGAGCTTGAACTTCGAGAATTCGCGGTGCTCGCCATAGATGCGGCGGACCGTACCGGTGATCGAGCGATAGACGATCGTCTCGGTCTCGATGACATCCTGACCGAAGCGCACGCCGGAGAGCAACCCGCCATCGGTGACGCCGGTGGCGCAGACGATGACGTCGCCCGAAGCCATTTCCGACATGTCGTATTTCTTGTTCGGGTCGGTGACGCCCATGCCATGGGCGCGTTTGCGCTTCTCCTCGGTGTCGAGGATGAGCCGACCCTGCATCTGGCCGCCGACGCAGCGCAAGGCCGCCGCAGCGAGCACGCCCTCGGGAGCGCCGCCGATGCCGAGATAGAGGTCGATACCGGTCTTCTCCGGCTGGGTGCAGAAGATCACGCCGGCGACATCGCCATCGGTGATCAGGCGGATCGAGCAGCCGGTCTTGCGGACCTCCTCGATCAGCTTGGCGTGGCGCGGGCGATCCATGATGAGGGTCGAGATCTCGCTCGGCTTCACGCCCTTGGCCTTGGCCAGCGCGTTGATGTTGTCGGCCGGCGAGGCGTCCAGATCGATCACGCCCGGCTGGTAGCCCGGGCCGCAGGCGATCTTGTCCATGTAGACGTCGGGGGCGTAGAGCAGGCTGCCGGCACCGGCCATCGCCATCACGGCGATCGAACCCGGCATGTCCTTGGCGCAAAGCGTGGTGCCTTCGAGCGGATCGACCGCGATATGCACCTTGGGGCCCTGCTTGTTGCCGACCTTCTCGCCGATGAAGAGCATCGGCGCCTCGTCGCGCTCACCCTCGCCGATGACGATCTCGCCATCGATCGGCAGGCGGTTCAGCTCGCGACGCATGGCGTCGACGGCGGCCTGGTCGGCAGCCTTCTCGTTGCCATGGCCGCGCCAGCGGGCGGCGGACACGGCAGCGCGCTCGGTGACGCGCACGAGCTCCATCGAGAGATAACGCTCGATGATCTGGTCGGGGGAAATGCGAAGATCGACGGACATGAAATGGGGTCCCCTTGCAATGGACGGGTGGAAGTGACCCGAAGGCCTATTCCCGCTCTATGCGGATAACTTGCGGCGGTTCCGCGACATGACCATCGACCGAGACCTTTTCCAGCGCAGCGCGGATGGCGGATTCGGTCGTCGCATAGGTGATGAGCACGACCGGAACGGGCGCGCCGGAGCGGCCTCCGGGGTCGCGATTGGCGGCCTCGGGCGAGCGGCGCTGGACGATGCTTTCGAGCGAGATGTCGGCTTCCGCCATGCGTGTCGCGATCGAGGCGGCGGCACCGGGACGGTCCGCAACGGCGAGACGGACATAATAGCCGCCCTCATGACGCTGCATCGGCGCGCGGGTCGCCTTCTCCAGCCGCGCGATCGGCAGGCCGAAGGGCAGGCCCGCCGTGCCGCGCGCGACGTCGGCGATGTCCGCCACCACGGCGGAGGCAGTCGGATCGCCACCGGCGCCGGGGCCGACAAGCGTGATCTCGTGCACCGCGTCGGCGTCGATGCTGACGGCGTTGAGAACACCCATCACCTGCGCGATGGCAGAGGATTTCGGCACCATGGTCGGATGCACGCGCTGCTCGATGCCGGTCTTGGTGCGTTCGGCGACGCCGAGCAGCTTGATGCGGTAACCGAGCTCGTCGGCCATCCTCAGATCGAGCGGCGTGATCGCGGAAATGCCTTCGACATGAATCGCTTCGGCGTCGATCTTCGTACCGAAGGCGAGGCTGGTCAGGATCGCGAGCTTATGCGCCGTATCGAAGCCCTCGACGTCGAAGGTCGGGTCGGCTTCGGCATAGCCGAGACGCTGGGCGTCCTTCAGGCAGGCCTCGAAGGTCAGCCCCTCCTGCTCCATGCGGGACAGGATGTAGTTGCAGGTGCCGTTGAGGATACCCGAGATGCGGCTGACATTGTTGCCGGCCAGCGCCTCGCGCAGCGTCTTCACCACCGGAATACCACCGGCCGAGGAGGCCTCGAAGGCGAGCGCCGCGCCCTTACTCTCGGCCAGCTCCGCCAGCGCGACGCCATGGGCCGCGAGCAGAGCCTTGTTGGCGGTGACGACCGGCTTGCCGGCCCGCAGCGCGGCCTCGACAGCCGCCTTCGCCGGTCCGTCCGAACCGCCCATCAGCTCGACCAGGCAATCGATCTCGTCGGATTTTGCCAGCGCCACCGGATCGTCGAACCAAGCCAGGCCGCCGAGATCGACGCCGCGGTCACGCTTGCGATCGCGGGCCGAGACGGCGACGACGCGGATCGCCCGGCCGCAGCGCGCGGCGAGCGCGTTCTCCTGCCGCCGTAGGATCCGGAGCACCGAGGCGCCAACCGTGCCGAGGCCGGCAACGCCAATGCGCAGAGGCTGGGAATGGGAGGACAGGATAGCGCTGGTCATGGGCGCGGGGTCGCATGAGGCGCGGTGCGTGTCAACGGAGGGCGATGTTGCAAAGCCCACGAAATCGCGCTGCGGCTATGCGCGCTCGGCGGAAATAACGAAAGCGGAGAGGCTTCCTTCGATCGGGCCGAAGCCGAAGCGATGTTCCAGGGCCTTCGCCACGGCTTCGGTCACGGCCCCGAGTTCCGGCCAGCCCCGCGCCTCGATCTCGCCGCGGGTCGGTGTACCCTGGCAGAGGCCGATCGCGACATCGGCGGCAGAATCGGCGCAAGAGCGCTTCTCGACACGCTCGATCAGCGGTCTGGGGAAACCGCCGGCCATGACATCCCGCTCAATCGCCCCGATATCGTGATAGCCATGCGGCGTGCGCGCGAGGAAACGGGGAGGATCGTTCGGAAAGACCTCGGCCAGCGCGTCCAGCATGACCGCAGTGAAATCGTTGCGGTCGACCCTATCCCAGACATTGAACAGATAATGCCCGCCCGGCCTCAGGACGCGCCGTGCCTCGCCATAGCCCTTCGACTTGTCGGGAAAGAACATCGCCCCGAACTGGCAAGTGACCGCATCGAAGCTCTCATCCGCGAACGGCAGATCGAGCGCATCCGCCTGCTGGCAGGCAATGCGGTGGTCCCCGCGCGGCAGCGAGGTCGAGCATGGACGGGCTCAGATCGGTCGCGACGATGCTCGCCCCATCGAGGCGCGCCGCCAGCTCGCGCGTCAAAGCCCCCGTCCCGGCAGCGAGTTCGAGGATGCGCTCGGGCCGCCCGGCCATGACGCGGGCGGCAAGATCCTCGGCGTAGGGTTGAAAGATCAGCGGTACGAGCAACCGGTCGTAGATCTGCGGAACGGGACCGGCGAAAACCTTGTCCGTCGCTTCCATGACAGCACCTGTCGCAGCAGCCTTTGAACAAGCTACTCCAACGGCTGACCTAACGAAACCGTCTTGTTCGGTTTTGCGGCTCCGCGGCTCGCCTCAACCGAAATGGCAGATCACCTCGGCGGCGACGCGCTTGACCTTGCCGTCCTCGAAGGAAAGGTAGACCCGCAGCAGATTGCTGACGAAGGCGGTCGACTTGATCGTGTGCATCGCCTCGAGCGTCTGGCCTTCCGAGACGGTGCTGTTCTCGACGTCGGGCGTCCAGAACCAGGGCTTCGGCGGATTGATCGTCGCGCCGGCGAGAATGCGCTCGGCCTCGGCCCGCTCGGTGCCAAGCGGAATCCGCTGCGAGACGACATCGGTCACGTCGCGCGCGCATTCGCGGGCGTTGCCGGACGAGGCCAGGACATCCCGAACCAGGTCGGAGCTGGTCTCGGTGATACGACCCTTCGAATAATCGTAGGTCGCCACCAGGCAAACCACCGCGAAGACGGCGAAGCCGATGCCGAGCAGGCGGCCTTTTCGTTGCATGGAAGCGGACCCCCGGACGCGATGCGGACTCTCTCCCGCACCTGTCCCGGTTCCCATGTTTTTCGCGGCGGGTCCAGTCCCACCGGCCGCGTCGTCACTGCGGCGCGGCGAAGCGGGACGGTGGCGCCCTACCCTGCTTTCGGCATCTGGATGACGTTGTGCAGCGTCGCGTCGGCACTCTTCAAGAAGCGGCCGATATTGCGCGCCGCCTGGCGGATGCGCTGCTCGTTCTCGACGATGGCGATGCGGACATAGTCGTCGCCATGCTCGCCGAAGCCGATGCCGGGAGCGACCGCCACCTCGGCCTTCTCGATCAGCAGCTTGGAGAACTCCAGCGAGCCGAGATGGCGGAACTTCTCCGGGATCGGCACCCAGGCGAACATCGAGGCCTCCGGCGCCGGGAACTCCCAGCCGGCCTTGCCGAAGCTTTCGACCAGCGCGTCGCGGCGCTTGCGATAGATGTCGCGCATCTCGCGGATACAATCCTCGGGGCCGTTGAGCGCGGCGGCCGCGGCGACCTGGATCGGCGTATAGGCGCCATAGTCGAGATAGGACTTCACGCGCGCCAGCGCCGCGAGCAGGCGCTCGTTGCCGACGGCGAAGCCCATGCGCCAGCCGGCCATCGAGAAGGTCTTCGACATCGACGTGAACTCGACCGCGACATCGATCGCGCCCGGCACCTGCAGCATCGAGGGCGGCGGGTTGTTCTCGTCGAAATAGACCTCCGCATAGGCGAGATCGGAGAGCAGGATGAGCTCGTGCTTCTTCGCGAAGGCGACGAGGTCGCGATAGAAATCGAGCGTGGCGACATAGGCCGTCGGGTTGGCCGGATAGCAGGTGACGAGGGCGATCGGCTTCGGCACCGAGTGCATCACCGCACGCTCCAGCGCCGGGAACATCGCCGGAGTCGGCTCGGCCGGGACGGAGCGGATCACGCCGCCCGCCATCAGGAAGCCGAAGGCGTGGATCGGGTAGCTCGGATTGGGCACCAGCACGACGTCGCCCGGGCCGGTGATGGCCTGCGCCATGTTGGCGAAGCCTTCCTTCGAACCCAGTGTCGCGACGACCTGGGTTTCCGGATTGAGCTTCACGCCGAAGCGGCGCTCGTAATAATTCGCCTGGGCGCGGCGCAGGCCGACGATGCCCTTGGAGGCCGAATAGCGGTCGGTGCGCGGCTTGCCCGCAGTCTCGACCAGTTTTTCGATCACGTGCTTCGGCGCCGGCAGATCGGGATTGCCCATGCCGAGATCGATGATGTCGACGCCCTTGGCGCGCTCGGCGGCCTTGATCTTGTTGACCTGTTCGAAAACGTAGGGCGGCAAGCGCTTGATGCGGTGAAAATCGGTCATTTCGAACAGGTCCTAAAGCCGCCAAGGGCGGCGGCGTGTTTTGGCGCGGTCACTTCCTTGCGCTGAAGGTGCTTACCACCGCATCTTTCGTCAGGACAGGGTCAAAAACGCAAGAAATTGCGACATGCGACTTATAGACGACAGTGGCGGCGCAGCCGCGGCTCTCCGTTTCGGAGGATGGGCTCAGTTCGACGGCGGGATTTGCGCGGGCTTGGGCGGCGTCGTCGAGGCTCCGAGCGCCTTCGCGGTCTCCCCCGCGGCCACGTTGCTCTTCTGCTGAGCATTGAGGCGGGTCTCTATCGCCTTGAAGTCGGAGCGCGGCTTGCACGCTTCCTTGGGATCGACGATCGGCTTGGGAGCGGCGAAGTGGGCGGAGGTTCCGCTCGGCACATAGGCCGGCGGAGGCGTCGGGCCGGGGCAGAGCTGCGCCACCGGAATCGTCGACCCCACCGGAATATATTGCATCTCTTGCGGCCGGGTCGCACGGACGAAGGCCTTCGATTCCTGCGGCGTCGTCGCCATGCCGATCGCTTCAGCGGGCCCCTTCAGACCTTCCTCCCCCGCGCAGCCCGCCAGGGCGGCGCCTGCCAGCAGCAGCGCCGACAGAAGAAGCGGCTTTTTCGCGGAGAAATCGGTCGGCATGAGGAGTTCCGGCGGTTCGACGAATTTTCTTGGTAAAGCACAGCGGCTGCGTCCTTAATAGGACCAAAATGGAGAGCGATGCGCTAGCCTCGCCGAATAAGGGGATTCGACTGATGGGCCGGCAGGGTGACGAACGACCGAAGAACACGGCCGAGACGCCGGAGACGCCGCTCCCGGATTTCGATCAGTTCGCGCAGAATATGGGCCGGCTCTTTGAGGAATACGGCAAGGTCACGGCCGCCTATCTCAAGCCGATCGAACGGGGAGAGGCCAAGACCGGGCAGGCCGACGAGGCCAGCGACATGGTCAAGACGCTCGGGCGGGTGGCCGAGCGCTGGACCAAGGATCCGGGCAAGATCATCGAGGCCCAGGCCTCGCTGACCGGCGAGTTCTTCAACCTGTGGAATGCTTCGCTGAGGCGCGCCAGCGGCGAGGAGGTCGCACCCGTGGCCGAGCCGGACAAGCGCGATTCCCGCTTCAAGGATCCGGACTGGACCCATCATCCGGCCTTCGACTTCATCAAGCAGGCCTATCTGATCGGCTCGCGCTGGGCCGAGACCATGGTCGAGAAGGCGGACGACCTCGACCCGCATACGCGCGAGAAGGCGCGCTTCTACGTCAAGCAGATCGCGAGCGCGCTCTCCCCGACCAATTTCGTCGCGACCAATCCGGAGTTGCTGCGCGAGACGCTGCAGCAGAACGGCGAGAATCTGGTGCGCGGCATGAAGATGTTCGCCGAGGACGTCGAGGCCGGCGGGGGCGAGCTGAAGATCCGCCAGTCGGATGCCCGCTCCTTCGAGGTCGGCGTCAACATCGCGACGACGCCGGGCAAGGTGATCTTCCGCAACGACATCATGGAGCTGATCCAGTACGCGCCGGCGACGCCGCAGGTGCTGAAGCGGCCGCTGCTGATCGTGCCGCCCTGGATCAACAAGTTCTATATCCTCGACCTCAACCCGGAGAAGAGCTTCATTCGGTGGTGCGTCGAGCAGGGGCTCACCGTCTTCTGCATCTCCTGGGTCAACCCCGATGCACGCCACGCCGCCAAGGATTTCGAGAGCTACATGCGCGAGGGCATCTTCGCGGCGCTCGACATCATCCAGGAGGCGACCGGCGAGAAGAAGGTCTCGACCATCGGCTACTGCGTCGGCGGAACACTGCTCGGCGTGACGCTGGCCTATATGGCCGCGATCGGCGACAAGCGGATCGAGAGCGCGACCTTCTTCACCACGCAGGTCGATTTCTCCAGGGCCGGCGAGCTCTCGGTCTTCGTCGACGAGGAACAGATCCGGGCGATCGAAGAGCAGATGGCCCGGACCGGCTATCTCGACGGCTCGCGCATGTCCGGCGCCTTCAACATGCTGAGGCCGAACGACCTGATCTGGTCCTATGCCGTCAACAACTACCTGAAGGGCAAGGCGCCCGCCCCTTTCGACCTGCTCTACTGGAATTCGGATTCGACGCGGATGCCGGCGGCGAACCACTCTTTCTATCTGCGCAACTGCTACCTCGACAACAAGCTCTCGCGGGGCGAGATGGTCATGGGCGGCAAGAAGCTCGACCTCAAGGCCGTGAAGATCCCGGTCTACAATCTCGCGACGCGCGAGGACCACATCGCCCCCGCCCCTTCCGTCTTCATCGGCTCGCAATGTTTCGGCGGACCGGTGGAGCATGTCGTCGCGGGTTCGGGCCATATCGCCGGAGTGGTGAATCCGCCGGCCAAGGTGAAATACCAGTACTGGACCGGCGGGCCGGCGAAAGGCAGCTTCGACGCCTGGATGGCGCATGCGCAGGAGCATCCTGGCTCCTGGTGGCCACACTGGTTCGCCTGGCTCGAGGCACAGGCGCCGCGGAAGGTGGCGGCGCGCGAGCCGGGCGGCGGCAAGCTCGAGGCGCTGGCGGATGCGCCGGGAACCTATGTCAAGGTGAAGGTCTGAGCCCGGCAGGCGTCTCGCCGCCTTGGAAGGCGCGACGGCGACGCCATGCGCGGCTTTGCCCGTGGCGGCGACTCTGGTTAGACAGCGGCCTTTTGCGAGGCCGCGCCGATGAAAGCCCTGAGAATCGTCCTGATCGTCCTGATCGCTGTCGTCGCCACCGTCGGCTGGCGCTGGTTCCAATATGTCAGCAACACCTCAAGCCCCTATGACGAGGTCGGCATCGAACTGAACAGCCGGATGCCCGGCCCGATCAACAAATGGGGCTGCGACAAGCTGCATGCGAGCTTCGGCAACGTGCTGCCGCCCTATGGCTGCCAGGCCGGCGACGGGCGCCAGTGGCGCTGAGGCAGAGCGCCTCTGCAGCGGCCATGCCTTCTCGACGATAACGAAAAAGCCGGCCCGAAGGCCGGCTTTTCATGAGATCGGCTCGTCGCGCTCAGTACACAGTACTCAGTACTTGCGAACGACCGGGTGGACCGGGACGGTCTGGGTCGGATCGTCCCAGCGATAGGTCAGGCCGATCGAAGCGACGTGGACATAGGGCTTCGCCTCACCCGTGAAGAGCACCGCGCTCTGCTGGGGGTGCGCGCCACTGTAGTTCACCCTGGCCTTCTTCACGTCGATATAAGTGTAGCCGAGATCGAGCTTAATCTTGTCGGTGACCTGATAGCTCGCGCCGGCCGAAAGCCAGAGCCTGTCATTGTCCGAGATGAAGATCGTCCGGTTACGGTCGTTCACAGCGGACAACTCGTAGCCAACACCGGCGCGCAGCGTGAGGGCGTTGCTGTACTTGTACTCGGCGCCGAGCGAGAAATACCAGGCATCGTCATACTGGAAATTCAGGCTCGTGATCGGCACGCCGATCCCGCGGGCAACGATCGGGATATTGCGGAAGCGGCTCCAGTTCGTCCACTCGACGCCGGCGTGCACCTGCCACTGATCGTTGATGACCTGCGAAAGGCCGAACACCACCGAGTCGGGCAGATTGAGGTTGGCCTTGACCGGGATGACGCCCGCGGTCGGGGTCCGGAAGGTTCCTTCCAACGTCTGGCGCACTTCCGAGCGATAGGCGAGACCGATCGTCGTGCCTTGGAGCGGGGTCAGGGTGAAGCCGAAGCGGTAGCCAAAATCGATGGTGTCGCCTTCGAGGATGACGGGCGCGGCCGTCGGCCCGATACCCGCAGCCTGTTTGAGCTCCGCCTTGAAATACTGGATCTGAGCCGCCGCACCGATCGAGAGCCAGTCATTGACCTTGTAGCCGATGGTCGGTGAGACGTTGATCGTGGCGACCCTGGCCGAGCGGCCGTAGATCTGCGCAGCGTTGACCTGATTGTCCGCCTTGGAGCGCAGGCCATAGGGCGCACCGGTCGTCATGCCGACCCAGAGGCGGTCGGTGAGCTGCCAGGCGGAATAGGAGGCGGGAATGAAGCCACCGTCGCCGCCGAGATTGCCGGTGCCGTTCTGAATCGGGTTGTTGATCGTGCCGAGCGGGGTGACGACGCGTGAGGTCGATGTCGGCTGATAATCGCCGTTCGCATAGAGATAGGTGAAGTTCCACTGGCTGTTGCGGCCCGGGAACATGGTGATGGTAGCCGGGTTCCAGGCCATCGCGCCCATGCCGATGCCGCCCGCAGCCGCGCCGGCATAGGCCATGCCGAGGCCTTCGGCACTCTGGCCGCTGCGGATGGCGAAGGACGAGGCGGAAGCGGCCCCCGCGGCCATGAGGGCGGCCAGAGAAACCGAAGCGGCAGCAACGCTGCGAACGAGGCCCTTCATCGAGTCCATCCCATTTGTCGTTATCCGAAGCACAAATCGCCTCGCTCGATTCGAAGCATGACCCGAGCCGATTTCGGCCGCAATCCCGCCCTGTTCGCCTCAAAACGGCCGCATGATCTTCTCCTTCGGCGCCGCAGCCGGCAAAAATCGCTCAAAACGGCTGATTTTGAAGGCGGCAATTCGCGTTCGATTCAAAAAAGATCGTTCACATACGAACTATTGCCGTTTTTTGACGGCTTCAGCCTCGCGTAACGGTATCGAAGCGCCCGGCGACCTTTTGTCGCTTTGCCTGCACGCGTTGTATTCCGGCAACAACTTCCAGGGCCTCGAAGACGCGGGCTCGCCATGCGCGCCAACACCCTTGTCATCGAACGGCGCATCCGGTCTGATCGCGCGCCTTTTTATATCGTTTGAAATGGGGAAATGCCTTGAAACTCCTCCGCTACGGTGCACCCGGCCAGGAAAAGCCGGCCCTTCTCGACGCGAAAGGCGGGCTGCGCGACCTGTCCGGCGTCATCCCCGACCTCGCCGGCAAGGCGCTGACCTCGGCCTCGCTCGCCAAGATCAAGGCGCTCTCGCCCGAATCGCTGCCGCTGGTTTCGGGCTCGCCGCGGATCGGCGCCTGTGTCGGCGACGTGCGCAACTTCATCGCGGTCGGCCTGAACTTCGCCGACCATGCGGCCGAGACCGGTGCAGAGATTCCGAAGGAGCCGATTCTCTTCAACAAGGCGCCGAACTGCATCGTCGGCCCGAATGACGACGTCATCATCCCGAAAGGCTCGACCAAGACCGACTGGGAGGTCGAGCTGGCGATCGTGATCGGCGACGGCGGTTCCTATATCCCCGAAGACAAGGCCATGGCCGCGATCGCCGGTTTCTGCGTCTGCAACGATGTTTCCGAGCGCGCCTTCCAGATCGAGCGCGGCGGACAATGGGCCAAGGGCAAGGGCTGCCCGACCTTCGGTCCGCTAGGCCCCTGGCTGGTGACGACCGATGAGGTCAAGGACGTCCAGAACCTGGCCATGTGGCTCGAAGTCGATGGCGAGCGTGTCCAGAATGGCTCGTCCAAGACGATGATCTTCGGCGCCGCCTATCTCGTCCACTATATCAGCCAGTTCATGCGGCTCGATCCGGGCGACGTCATCACCACCGGCACGCCTCCGGGCGTCGGCCTCGGCTTCAAGCCGCCGCGCTTCCTGAAGGGCGGCGAGGTCGTGACGCTCGGCATCGAGGGGCTGGGCGAGCAGAAGCAGAACTTCGTCGCCTACAAGGGCTGAGCATCCCGCTCGATCGACATGGAAAGGGCCGCTCACGCGGCCCTTTTTCTTTGCGATGGAGAAAGAACCGCGGTCCGGCTCAGCCCTCGGGGAGGCCGAGCATCAGTCGGATGTTCTGGACCGCGGCACCGGAAGCGCCCTTGCCAAGATTGTCGAGCCGCGCGACCAGCACCGCCTGGCCGAGATCATCCTGCCCGAAGACCCGAAGCTCCAGCTTGTTGGTGTCGTTCAGCGCCTCGGGCTCGAGCTTGCCGCCCGCCCCCTCCTGCGAGACCACGCTGACATAGCTCGAACCGGCATAGCGCTCGGTCAGCGTATGATGGAGATCGGCCACGCTCGGCCGGCCGGACAGCGTATCGAGATGCAGCGGCACCGAGACCAGCATGCCCTGCCGGAAATTGCCGACGGACGGTACGAAGATCGGCCGCCGGGTCAGCTTGGCATAGGCCTGCAGCTCGGGCAGGTGCTTGTGGCGCAGGCCGAGGCCATAGAGTTCGAAGGCCGGCGCGACGCCGGTCTCGAAAGCCTCGATCATCGACTTGCCACCGCCCGAATAGCCGGAGACGGCATTCACCGCGATGGGATAGTCGTGCGGGATGATCCCGGCATCGACGAGCGGGCGCAGCAGCGCGATGGCGCCGGTCGGATAGCAGCCTGGATTGGCGACGCGATCGGCCTTGGCGATCTTCTCGGCGTGCCCGGGCTCCAGCTCGGCGAAGCCATAGACCCAGCCCGGCGCGACGCGGTGCGCCGTCGCGGCATCGACGATCTTCGGGGCATCCGAACCGAGCTCATCGGCCAGCGCCACGGATTCCTTCGCCGCCTCGTCCGGCAGACAGAGCACGACGAGATCGACGGCAGCCATCATGTCCTTGCGGGCGGCTGGGTCCTTGCGCTTGTCCGGGTCGATGCTCTTCACCGCCAGTTCCGGCACCGCCGCGAGTCGGTCGCGAATACCGAGCCCGGTGGTGCCGGCTTCGCCGTCAATGAAGATGGTTTTCAGGTTCTGGCTCATCGGGACCCCCGGTGGCTCGGCAGGCGAGTTGGCTAAAGGCATAAAAAAACCGCGCTCGGTGGCGCGGTCGCGGGCGTTCGGGCTTCAGCCGAGCGTCATCGCGGGCGCGCCGGAGCGGCCGGAAACGGACGACGTCGGGTCACATTCGCGATCATGACTTGCGTATATGGGCCACGACGCCTCCTCCGTCAATCGTCCCGGGAAGCGGTCGCGAGGGCCTCACCGGATGCAGCGCCCATAACGCTTCGACAGCGTATCGACGAGCCCCTCCGCGAAGAAGGCCACCGGCTTCTCGTCGCCCAGGCGCAACTCGATCTGGGCGCCCATCATGAGCAGTCCGACGGCGCGCTTGGCGGCTTCTCCGGCAAGAAAGCGGTAGGCGATCGCTCCGGGAGACAGCGCCGTTTTCGGCACGGTCACGAGCAGAAGCCGGTCCCGCACGCCGCAGACGACGGCGACGGTGCGGCCGCGACCGTAATCCGTCTGCGAGCTCATATCCAGAAGCTGGCCGGTTTGCGGGTTCTTGAGCTGCCAATGCATCCAGAGCCCATCCGCATAGGCTGCGCCGCGGCCGAATCCCGCCAAGGTCAAGCCCGGCCAGGCAGGCGCAGAACGAACAGAACGGAAGGTGTGGTCTCGTCACGGCCGTTTCTTGGTTGCGGCCACTTTCGGCGCCAGCGCCTGGATGTGATGCTGCACAATCGTCGAAGCCGCGATCGCGGTGATGTCGGCATGGTCGTAAGGCGGCGAAACCTCGACAATGTCCATGCCGCGGATGTCGAGACCCCGGATTGCCCAGAGCAGACGCAAGGCCTGTTCGGCCGAGAACCCGCCGGAAACCGGGGTGCCGGTACCGGGCGCGAAGGCTGGATCGAGTGCATCGATATCGAAGGAAAGGTAGGCAGGCCCCTCCCCGACACGCTCGCGGATGCGCTCGGCAATGGCCTCGACGCCAAGCGCCTGCGCCTCGTAAGCGTCGATGATGGCGATGCCGCAATCGCGCGGGGCGACCGTGCGGATGCCGGTCTGGATCGAGCGCTCGACATCGATCAGTCCCTCGCGCACCGCCTCCAGCACGAAGCTGCCATGGCCTATACCGCCCGGGCCGTCGTCCCAGGTGTCCTGATGCGCGTCGAACTGAATCAGCGCCAGCTTTCCATGGCGGGCGACATGGGCGCGCAGCAGCGGCAAGGTGATGAAGTGGTCGCCGCCGAGCGTGACGAGATGAGCGCCGGTCGCAAGGATGCCGGCAGCCTCGGCTTCGATCGCCTGCGCACTTCCCCGAAGATCGCCGCGCGGCAGAGCGCAATCGCCGTAATCCATGGCAGCGAGCTGCGCGAAAGGGTCGATCCGCGAGGGATATTGCGGATCGCCGTCGAAGATCGCACTGGCGCGGCGGATCGCCTGCGGCCCGAAGCGGGTGCCGGGCCGATTGGTCACGGAGAGGTCGAAGGGCACGCCCCAGATCACCAGATCGCAGCCCTCGACGGCTTTGCCATAGGGGCGACGCATGAAGGAGAGCGCCCCGGCATAGGTCGGATCCGCCGCGCCGCCGCGGCGTTCGCCGGCGAAGGCATGGTCGATCGGTGGCTTGCCGGCGGTTTCGCTCATCGGAACAGCTCTCGGATAAGGGTGCGCCGCTCAGCGGCGAGCGGTGAACCAGACATAGAGGCACCAGGACAGGATCAACGCCAAGCCACTGAGGAACAGGCGCAGCATCGTCCAGGCATTGGGATAGCTGAGCGCACGCCCATCCAGCTCCGGCACGCTCTGGATGGCACCCAGCGCAATGGCCGGTGCCAGAAAGATCACGAGCGCCCGGCCGATGCGGCGCCCACGCGGTAAATCCTCGCGCGCCAACATCATCAAGGCGGGCACCGCGATCATGCCGAAAGCGATCAGGATGAAAAGGACGCGCATGGTAAACCGGACAGCATTGGGACCGCCGGGCTTTAGCATGATCCGCGCCGTGCTTCAGCCACCGAGCCCGGTTCCCTCCGGCGCCTCCTCGGCAATTTCCCGGCGGCTTTCAGGGCTGCCATTTACCGATCACGGCGGTGATCGCGAGCACCGGCCGCATAATTCATAAGCCTAATTATGATAAGTAAGCACATCTTTGTGATCGCTGCCCTTGAATTGCCTCAAGCAAGGCCAAGGAACGTCTTTTTCCGAACCCCATCCTGCAATGCCCCGGCGATGCCCGGAGCGCGAATAGCCGTTATCTATCAATGCAGTGGTTTCGGAGGCAGCTATGAAGAAGACACTGGCCGCAGCAGCATTGGCCCTCACCTTCGCCGGTGGGAGCCTCGCCCTACAATCGCCGGCCTGGGCCCATCCTGCCGGACCAAGCCCGGCCCTGGCCGGCCCTGGCTTTGGCAGCCTGATCACCGCGGTCGCAAGCCGGGGGAGCCATCAGACCCAGGACTCCGTCACGCCGCAGCAGGAGCCGCAAGAATATCCGAAATATCATGACCAGGCGACGGACGCCTATTACTCACAGCCTGTGAAGGCCAACCCCTGCCACTTCACGCAGGCCAATGTCGACGGCGCCATGCGGCAGGTGGAAGTCTGCGACTGACGTCTCAGAGGGAGCAGCGGG
>JARYGW010000087.1:0-16587 GCA_033792295.1 Allobosea sp. | reverse complement strand
ACAAGTACTGGGCGGCAGCGGTCATTCCCGACCAGCAGCGGAAATACGAAGGCCGCTTCTCCTCGGTCGAAACGGGCACGCAGCGCACCTATCAGGCCGACTTCCTCGGCGAAGGCGTCACCGTCGCGCCCGGCGCCAAAACGGCCTCGCAGGCCCGTCTCTTCGCCGGCGCCAAGGAAGTCGCGGCGATCAACGGCTATGAGGAAAGCCAGCAGATCAAGCGCTTCGACCTGCTGATCGACTGGGGCTGGTTCTATTTCTTCACCAAGCCGCTCTTCTTCCTCCTCGACTGGATCTACAAGCACGTCGGCAATTTCGGCGTAGCGATCCTGATCGTCACGGTGCTGCTCAAGGGCCTGTTCTTCCCGCTCGCCAACAAGTCCTACGCCTCGATGGCGAAGATGAAGGCGCTGCAGCCGGAAATGACGGCCATCCGCGAACGCTATGCTGACGACAAGATGAAGCAGCAGCAGGCGCTGATGGAGTTGTACAAGACACAGAAGATCAACCCTGTCGCCGGCTGCTGGCCGGTGCTGCTGCAGATCCCGGTGTTCTTCGCGCTCTACAAGATCCTGTTCATCACCATCGAGATGCGGCACGCGCCGTTCTTCGGCTGGATCCACGATCTCGCGGCGCCGGACCCGACCAACCTGTTCAACCTGTTCGGGCTGATCCCCTATACGCCCCCGGCGATGCTGCATCTCGGCCTGTGGCCGATCATCATGGGCATCACGATGTTCATCCAGATGAAGATGAACCCGGAACCGCCGGACCCGGTGCAGAAGATGATGTTCACCTGGATGCCGGTGTTCTTCACCTTCCTGCTCGGCTCGTTCCCGGCCGGCCTGGTGATCTACTGGAGCTGGAACAACCTGCTCTCGGTGACCCAGCAGGGCTTCATCATGAAGAAGAACGGGGTGAAGATCGAGCTCTTCGACAACATCAGGCGGATGTTCGGGAAGGGACCGCCGGCCGATCCGGCGCCGACCGCCCCGGCGAAGCCCGCCAACAGCAACAAGAAGTGACGAGCAAGGGGCGGGTTTCCCGCCCCTTCGCTTTTCAAGCCAGGCTCGCTCCCGATGCCCCTGCCCGACCCGACGACGCGCCACCCCATTCCCGGCTGGAAGGGCACCGCCTTCCTGAAGGCGATCATCGACCATCCGCTGATCGAGGTGGGGGACTACAGCTACTACGACGACTCGCGCGGGCCCGAGCATTTCGTCGCGCGCTGCGTGCGCTACCATTTCGACTTCATCGGCGACCGGCTGATCATCGGGAAATTCGTCGCGATCGCGCAGGCCGCGCAGTTCATCATGAACGGCGCCAACCACCCGATCGGCGGCTTCTCGACCTTTCCCTTCCAGATGTTCGGCCTCGGTGCCCCCGAGGAGCTGAAGCGCCCCGGCCCGAACAACCGCGGCGACATGGTGATCGGCAACGATGTCTGGATCGGCCGCGAGGCGGTGATCATGCCGGGCGTGCAGGTCGGCGACGGCGCCATCATCGGCACGCGGGCACAGGTAACCAGGGACGTGCCGGCTTATGCGGTTGTCGCCGGCAATCCGGGGCGGATCGTCAAGATGCGCTTCTCGCCCGAGATCGTGGCGGAGCTGCTGGAGATCCGCTGGTGGGACTGGGAGGCGGACAGAATCGCGCGTCATGTCGACGCGATCCAGGGCGCCGATATCGACGCATTGCGCGCAGCCGTGTAGGCAGGACGCCATGACCACATCGACGACAAAGCCTTATGACGCCGAGGAGATCGAGGCCGCCCGCAAGCTCTTCGAGGGCCCATGGGATTTCGTCTGGGCCTCGACCAAGATCAACGATCTGCCGCCCATGGTCGGACAGGAGATCGCCTTCGCCGGCCGCTCCAATGTCGGCAAGTCGAGCCTGATCAACGCGCTGACCCGGCGCAACGCGCTGGCCCGCACGTCGCATACGCCGGGCCGGACACAGCAGCTCAACTTCTTCCGCCAGGTCGGCCATGACGAGCGGCTGACTATCGTCGACATGCCCGGCTACGGCTATGCCGCCGTCGGCAAGGAGAAGGTCGCGGCCTGGACGAAGCTGATCCACGACTACCTGCGCGGGCGCTCGAACCTGATGCGTGTCTATGTGCTGATCGACGCCCGCCACGGCATCAAGGATGTCGACGGTGCCGTGCTGGAGACGCTCGACAAGGCTGCCGTGTCCTATCAGGTTGTTCTGACCAAGGGCGACGCGCTGAAGAAAGCCGATCAGACCTTCATGACCGAAGCGACCTTCGACGAGATCAAACGCCGCCCGGCCGCTTTCCCCGAGGTGTTGCTGACTTCGAGCGAAACGGGCATGGGCATCCCCGAATTCCGCGCCGCGATCGGCCGCGTGCTGGCGGAGATGTCGTAGGACGGATCCGGTTTCGCCGGAAGACTGCTCGGGAATCCCATGTTCAAAGCTGTGTCAGACAGCGCTGCCGCTGCGGATGGCGGCTCCCTCGCCCTCTTCGTCGAGCGACTCGACGGAACGGTCGAGACCTTCGGCATCACCCGCTCGATCGCGAGCCGCGGGACTGCCGATTATAACAAGGTCTCCTCCAGCCAGAGGATGCTCTCGCCAGCCGACTATCCGGCGATTGCCGATGCGCTCGAACTTCTGCTGCCGGATACGGCGTCCGTTCATCCAGTCGCCGAATTCATCAAGACCTTGCGCGGTCACGGTCAGCCCGCCCCGCGCGGTTGAGGCCCAACCCCAACGCAACAGCCCGATATCTGGAAGCCTCGCATGACTGCCACCCGAATCCACCTTACCCTTGCCGCGCTGATGGGCCTTTCCGGCGTCGCCCTGCTGGCCGCCGCCGCCCACATCACCGGTACAGCCAACGTCCAGAGCGCCGGCCAGATGCTGCTGTTCCATGCCCCCGTCGTCATCGGCGCCACGGCGGCACGCAAGGGCGGGCATCTTCAGGACGGACTCGCCCGCATCGCGCTGTCAGCCATCATCCTTGGCACGGCCCTGTTCGCGGCCGATCTCTCGCGTCGTGGTTTCGCTGGCGAAGCGCTGTTCCCGCGCGCGGCACCGATCGGCGGCTGGCTCATGCTGGGCGGCTGGCTCGGGCTCGCCATCGCGGCGCTGGGCACGAAGCGCGCCTGACCCGCGCCTTCCGTTCTTCCGCCCCGGTCGATCTTGGGCTAGAAGCGCCCCCGCATCTGTCCTTGCGGCCGCGCGGAGCCTGCCCGAATGACCGACCATCCCCATCTGACGCCGTCGCAGTCCGCCGAACTCCTGGTGCAGGCGCTGCCGCATATGCAGCGCTACGACCAGGAGATCATCGTCATCAAATATGGCGGCAACGCCATGGGCGACGCGGCGACCGCCGAGGATTTCGCCGAGGACATCGTGCTGCTCGAGCAGTCCGGCCTGAAGCCGGTCGTCTGCCATGGCGGCGGCCCTCAGATCGCGGCGATGCTGAAGAAGCTCGGCATCCAGTCCGAGTTCAAGCAGGGCCTGCGCGTCACCGACGAGGCGACCGTCGAGGTCGTCGAAATGGTGCTGGCCGGCTCGGTCAACAAGGAGATCGTCGGCTACATCACCCGCGAGGGTGGGCGCGCCATCGGACTTTGCGGCAAGGACGGCAATATGGTCACGGCCCGCAAGGTGACCCGCACCATCGTCGACCCGGATTCCAAGATCGAGGAGATCCTCGACCTCGGTTTCGTCGGCGAGCCCGACAAGGTCAATACCGACGTCCTCGATGCCGTGCTGAAGGCAGAGCTCATCCCGGTGCTGGCACCGGTCTGCGCCGCCGCGGACGGCCAGACCTACAACGTCAACGCCGATACCTTCGCGGGCGCCATCGCGGGCGCGCTCAACGCCAAGCGCCTGTTGCTGCTGACCGACGTGCCGGGCGTGCTCAACAAGGACAGGCAACTCATCCCGGAGCTGACGGTCGAGGAATGCCGCCGCCTGATCGCGGACGGCACGATCTCGGGCGGCATGATCCCGAAGATCGAGACCTGCATCTACGCACTGGAGAAGGGCGTCGAGGCCGTGGTCATCCTCGACGGCAAGGTGCCGCATGCGGCGCTGATCGAGCTCTTCACCGACACCGGCGCCGGCACCATCATTCGGCGCTGAGCGATCAACATACGGGACAATCCCGAGCGCCGTCAGGCGGACACGCTCGGGGTCGCCGCCCTGACGCTCCAGGCAGCCCGCGCGGCGATTAAGCCTTGGCCAAGGACTTGCGGCGCAGACTCCGGCTCGCCACATCACGGAGTCCAATGAAAAAACTCCCTGACACACCCACCGCGACATCGCCCCTCACGGCAGAGGGTTTCGCGCATGTCGACCACTGGATCTTCGACCTCGACAACACGCTTTATTCGCACGAGGCCAAGGTCTGGCCGCAAGTCGACGAACGCATCACGCTGTTCCTCGCGGAGCTGTTCGGCCTCGACGGCCTCTCGTCGCGTGCGCTGCAGAAATATTATTACCAACGCTATGGCACGACGCTGAAGGGGCTGATGGAGGAGCATGGGATCGATCCCGATGACTTCCTCGACTTCGCCCACCAGATCGACCTGTCGCTGCTCGACCCCAATCCCGAGCTGGGCGAGGCGATCGCGGCGCTGCCGGGCCGCAAGCTGATCCTGACCAACGGCTCGCGCGGCCACGCCGAGAACGTCGCCGGCAAGCTCGGTATCCTGCATCATTTCGAGGACATCTTCGACATCGTCCAGGCCGGCTTCACGCCGAAGCCCGAGCGCGCGACCTACGAGAATTTCCTGGCCAAGCACGCCGTCGACCCGGCGCGGGCCGCGATGTTCGAGGATATCGAGAAAAATCTGCTGGTGCCGAGCGCGCTCGGCATGAAGACCGTCCTGATCGTGCCGAAAACGCTCGATCCCTTCCGCGAAGCCTGGGAGCAGACCGCCGTTGCGGCGGGCCATGTCCACCATGTCACGGCCGATCTCACCGGCTTCCTCAGGCCGCTCGGCCGCCCTGGCGAACGACCGAGCTGAGGCCGCGGAAGGATTTCGGCGCCGAGCGTTTCCAGAAAAGGAAAATCTGTTCTTCTTTACGAACAGAACGGAAGCTGCTAGTTGCGTTGTCCGTTATAACGAACGGACCGAGGCCCTGCCATGCCGACATCGGACAACGCCGCAGCCAAGCTGCACCCTGAAACGCGTCTGGTCCATGCCGGCACGATGCGCTCGCAGTTCGGCGAGACCTCGGAAGCCCTGTTCCTGACCCAGGGCCATGTCTACGACAATGCCGCCCAGGCCGAAGGCCGCTTCCTGAACACCGATCCGGGCTTTCAATACGGCCGGCTGGGCAATCCGACGACGGCGATGCTGGAAGAGCGCATGGCCGCTTTCGAGGGCGCCGAGGCCTGTCGCGCCACAGCGACCGGTATGGCGGCGGTGACGGCGGCGATGATGGCCCCGGTCAGCGCGGGCGACCATGTGGTGGCCGCGAGCGCGCTGTTCGGCTCCTGTCGCTACATCATCGAGACCCATCTGCCGCGCTATGGCGTCGAGTCGACGCTGGTCGACGGCACCGATATCGACGCCTGGCGCCGCGCCGTCCGCCCCAACACCAAGCTGTTCTTCCTGGAATCCCCTGCCAACCCGACGCTCGAGGTCCTCGACATCGCCGCCATCGCCAAGGTGGCGAAGGAAGCCGGCGTCAAGCTGGTCGTCGACAACGTCTTCGCCACGCCGCTCTTCCAGCGTCCGCTCGCGCTCGGCGCCGACATCGTCGTCTATTCCGCGACGAAGCATATCGACGGCCAGGGACGTTGCCTCGGCGGGCTGATCCTCGGCTCGAAGGAGATGATCGAGGCCGACATCCAGAACTATCTGCGCCAGACCGGGCCGGTACTCTCGCCCTTCAACGCCTGGGTCATGCTGAAGGCGCTGGAGACCCTGCCGCTGCGCATCGGCAAGCAGGCGGAGAACGCCAGGAAGGTCGCCGACTGGCTGGCAGCGCAGACGAGGCCGACGAAGGTGATCTTCCCCGGCCACAAGAACCACCCCCAGGCCGAGATCATCGCCCGCCAGATGAGTGGCCCCTCGACGATGATCGCCTTCGAGGTTCCGGGCGGCAAGGAAGGCGCCTATCGCCTGCTCGATGCCTGCAAGCTCATCCGCATCTCCAACAATCTCGGTGACGCCAAGAGCCTGATCGTCCACCCGGCGACGACGACGCATCAGCGCTTCACGCCCGAGGTGCGCGCAGCGATGGGCGTCAGCGACGGCCTGATCCGCCTCTCGATCGGGCTGGAGCACCCCGCCGACCTGATCGCCGATCTGGAGCAGGCGCTGGCGAAGGTTTGAGCCGGGCTGACTTTATACGGAAACGCCGGTCATCCCGGGCTTGACCCGGGATGACAGAGATACAGCTCCCGCCCTCTACCGGAAGGGCGGCTCGTCGAAGCTCCTGAGCTTGCGCGAATGGATGGCGGAGCCGGCTTCCTTGAGCTTCTCCAGCGCCGCCAATCCGATCCGCAGATGCTCCCCGACCGCACGCTCATAGAAGGCGTTGGCGGCGCCGGGCAGCTTGATCTCGCCATGCAGCGGCTTGTCCGAGACACAAAGCAGCGTGCCATAGGGCACGCGCAGCCGGTACCCCTGCGCGGCGATGGTGCCGGACTCCATGTCGACCGCGATGGCACGCGACAGGTTGATGCGACGCCGCTCCTTGGTCCATTGCAGCTCCCAGTTGCGGTCGTCCTGGGTGACGACGGTGCCGGTGCGCAGGCGCTGCTTCAGCCGGTCGCCCTTCTCCCCGGTGATCTCGGCCGCAGCCTGCTGGAGCGCGACCTGCACCTCGGCCAGAGCCGGGATCGGGATCTCCGGCGGCACCAGCCCGTCGAGGATGCGATCCTGCCTGAGATAGGCATGGGCGAGGACGTAGTCGCCGATGATCTGCGTCTGGCGCAGGCCGCCGCAATGGCCGACCATCAGCCAGCAGTTCGGCCTCAGCACCGCAAGATGGTCGGTGATGTTCTTCGCATTGGACGGACCGACGCCGATATTGACCAGCGTGACGCCGTCGCCGCCCTTCCGGATCAGATGATAGGCCGGCATCTGGAAGCGGTGCCAGGGCGCCGACATCACCCGCTCCGCCGCCGAGACGTCGACGCTGTCGCGTTCGATACGGATGCCGCCCGGCGCGACCAGGGCCTCGGCAGTGCCGGCCTCGATCTCGGCCAGCCCAAGCCGGACGAACTGGTCGACATAGCGGTGGTAGTTGGTCAGTAGCACCCAGGGCTGAACGGCGCGCCAGTCGGTGCCGGTGTAGTGCACAAGCCGGCGCAGAGAGTAATCGACGCGCACGGCATCGAAGAGCGAGAGCGGGCGCGGCTCGCCCTCGACGATCTCATAGCTGCCGTCCGCGACCTCGTCGCCTACCAATGCCAGCAACGGCGTCGGGAAATGCCGGGCCAGCTCGGCGGCCGTAACCCTGCCGCGTCCCAGCTCGTCTCCGCCTTCCAGCGCGTAGGGGTAAGGAATTTCCTGGCTGCTGATGCCAGTCTCGATGGTGGCGCCATATTCCGCGGCGAGCGGGCTGAGCTGATCGAGCAGATAGTTCCTGAACTCGGCCGGCTGCGTCACTGTGGTCGAATAGACGCCCGGCGCCGCGAATTTGGCGTAGCCGCGCCGCGTAGCCGCGGGCAGCTTCGAGGGTTCGTAGGTCACACGCAGCATCGGGTAGCGATAGCGCTCACGGTCCTCCGTCGTCGGCGCCTCGCCGGTATCGAAAAAGCGCTGCAGATCGCCGCGCAGGGCCGCCCGCGCCTCGTCATAGAGGCGCTCGAGCCGGTCGATCGCGGCCTCGGGTGTCGCTGCGGTTTCGAAGCTCATAGCGGCGGGCATCCTTTCCTCGACCGGTTCTAGCCGCGCCCAATGCTGACAACAACCGGCGGCCCAATCCTTGACAAGAAGGGGAGAAAGATAATACTAAACCACAAAGTTAACTATCGACTGAAGAACGAGGAGGAGACTGCGATGAAACTGTCGACCTATCTGATGTTCGAGGGCAATTGCCGCGAGGCCTTCAGCCATTACGAGAAGGTGCTGGGCGGCAAGATGCTGGCTATGATGAACCACCGGGGTACCCCGGCCGAGGATCATGTTGCGCCGGAATGGCGCGACATGATCCTGCATGCCTGCCTCGAGATCGAGGGGCAGATGCTGATGGCCTCCGACGCTCCGCCGGATCGCAGCGATGGTCCGATGCGCTCGGTTTCCGTCAGCGTCGGCGTGAAGACGCCCGAGGAAGCCGGGCGCATCTTTGCCGGCCTCTCCGAAGGCGGGGCCAAGATCACCATGCCGATGGCCGAGACCTTCTGGTCGCCGTGCTTCGGCATGCTGACCGACCGTTTCGGCACGAGCTGGATGGTCGGCGCCGAGCAGCCCGCCGACAAGATGAACTGCGGCTGAGCGCCTATGAGCGCCCGCCGTCGACGGAGAGCACCTGGCCACTGATCCAGCCGGCCTGCTCGCTCAGGAAGAACAGCGCGGCGCTGGCGATGTCCTGCGGCGTGCCGAGCCGGCGGGTGTGGATGCTCTCGACGAGCTTTTTCTGTCCCTCCGGCCCATAGCTCTGCCATTGCCGCTCGGTCGCCGGGTTGGAGCGGACGAAGCCCGGCGCCACGGAGTTCACCGTGACGCCATGCGGCCCGAATTCCCAGGCGAGCTGCTTCGTCAGCCCGACCAGCGCGTGCTTGGCGCTAGCGTAAGCCTGAATGCCGGTGAGGCTGGGGCGCAGGCCCGCGCCCGAAGAGATCGTGACGATGCGGCCATAGCCCGCTCGTCGCATCACGGGCGCGGCCGCCTGGGCAAGAAAGAAGGCCGCATCGACATTGGCGGCGAAGATGACCCGCCAATCCTCCTCCGAGATGTCCTCGATCGGCCGGCCGACCTGCCCGCGCACGCCGCCGGCCGCATGGACCAGCAGGTCGAGCCCGTCATCGGCCGAGACGATCGCGCGGATCAGGGCTTGCGCCGCCTCCGGCGAACCGAGATCGACGGCATGAGCTGTCGCACCGATGCTGCGCGCCGTTTCCGCGACGCCGGCCGCGTCGATATCGGCGAGGTGGACGCGTGCACCGGCTTCCGCCAGTGCCATGGCGATGGCTCGCCCGATGCCCTGGGCGGCACCGGTGACAAGGGCTACGCGGCCGTCGAAACGGATCTGCATCGGTCGATCAACACCTTCAGCGTCTCGAAGGCCATCGGGCGACGACCTTCCTCGATATCGTGGATCAGCGCGACCAGCGTCTCCAGCGCAGGCGTCGCGACACCGGCTTCGCGACCGAGCGTAGCGATGATGCCGATCTGCGGATCGACCTCGGTCTTGCGCTTGCGCACCGCGAGATCGCGCCAGATGCCCGAATGGGTCTTGGCGGTCCGCGATGTGTAGTCGGCCAGCCATGCGATCGCAGCGATCTGCGGCTTCTCCGGCGCGCCTGGCGCAAACACCATCGGATCGAATTCTCCGAACCCCAACGAGGCGATACCGCGTTTCGCTGCGACAGCGCCCACTTCCCGGCCAAGTGCGAGCCAGACCGGCAGGCGGGCTGGATCGGCGAAGTTCACCGACATCGAATCGCCGGTCAGCGCCGTGGCGAAGAGCATCGCACCATAGGCGAGTTTGCCCCAGAGATAGCCCCAGATGTTGTCGGTCAGAACCGCATCCGGCTCGAACAGTCTGAGCAGGCGATGCATCTCGGCCGCCCGCTCACTCGTAGAGCCGCCGAGCTCGCCCACGACCACCGCGCCGCGGTTGCCATAGAGGATTTCGCCCGGCCCGAGCCAGTCGGCTCCAAAATTGACGAAGCAGCCCATGGTGCGCTGCTCGCCAACCGCCTTTGCGATGGCGAGTTCGTTGAGGCCGTTCTGGGCGGAGAGGACGAAGCCGTCATCGGCGAGATGCGGTTTCAGAGCCGCAAGCGCCGCCTCCGTCGCGCCGGCCTTCACGGCGAGCACCACACGGCGATAGCGCCCCTCCAGCTCCTCCGGCGTCACCGCCGGAACGACCTGCCGGAATGCCTCGACCGGCCCGGAGATAGCGAGCCCCTGCGAACGGCAGGCTTCGACATGCTCCGCAACGACATCGACCAGCAACACCGGTACGCCTGCTCGCGCCCAATAGGCGCCGAGCGTGCCGCCGATGGCGCCAGCGCCCCAGATCAGGATCGGCTCGTTCATTCGCGCAACCTCAGGCCTGGCCGGCCATCTCGACATCGCCATGCGTGGCGACGTGGAGCAGACCGTCCGGTGTCACCCAACCGCGGTACATGCCTTCGGTGTTGTAGGGCGCGACGACCGTGCCGTCGGCACCAACGGCCACCAGCCCGGCGCCAACCTTGCTGGCCGAGAGCTCGTCCAGCACCTCCTGCGTCGCCTGTTCGAGCGAAAGGCCCTTATAGGCGATCAGCGACGCAATCTCGTGGCCGACGCAGTAGCGGATGAAATACTCGCCCTTGCCGGTGCCAGAGACGGCGCAGCGTCCATCCCGAGCGTAGGTCCCGGCGCCGATGATCGGCGAGTCGCCGACGCGGCCCGTCGGTTTGTTGGTATAGCCGCCGGTCGAGGTCGCGGCGGCGAGATGCCCTTGCGCATCGCAGGCGACGGCGCCAACGGTGCCGTGCTTCTCCGCCTCGCTCGCCTCCGCCGCAGTGCCGACCAATTCGCGGATCTTCATCGAGGAAAGGTTCTTGCGGCGACGCTCGGTCGAGAAATAATCGTTCTCAACGGTGTCGATACCTTCATGCTCGGCGAAGAGGTCGGCGGCGGGACCAGCGAGCAGCAACGGGTCGCCGCGCAGCATCAGCGCCTTGGCGGCGACGATCGGATTCCTGATGCGCTTGGCGGCACAGATCGCGCCGGCCGCGAGCGTCGAGCCGTCCATGATCGAGGCGTCGAGCTCATGCTCGCCATCGGTGTTGAAGGCGGCGCCGTGGCCAGCGTTGAAATGCGGAGAATCCTCCATGACGCGCACGGCGGCCTCTACGGCGTCGACTGCCGGACCTCCCTTGCTCAGAATGGCCCAGCCAGCGCGGAGCGCGCTGGCGAGATCGGAGCGGGCCTGGGCCCATTCGGCTTCGGTCATCTCGGCCTTCGGCAAGGTGCCGCAGCCGCCGTGGATGGCGAGAGCAAGTGTCATGAACAAGATTCCGTTGAGGTGACCTGGTCGTTGTCGGAGCGCCCGGCCGGCATGGAACCGGCCGGGGCGCGGCTACGAGGGGTCACTTCTTAACAGGCTTGATGTCCATGGCCAGCGTGTCCTCGTCGACACGCGGCGAGATCGTGACCTTGTCCTTCTGCATCGCCCAGGCCGAACCGACGGCGGTGATCGGCAGGCGCGGCCGGTCCTTGGCGACAATCGCAGCGACATCCGAGAGCATCTTGTTGCGCTTGGCCTCGTCCATCTCGACCGCGGCATCCTCGATCAGCTTGTCGACCTGCGGATTGGCGTAGTTCTGGACGTTGAAGGCCCCGAGCTTCTTGGCCGGGTCGTTCGAATGCACCAGCGAGGAGAGGGTGTAGTTCGCCTCGCCCGTCAGCGTGCCCCAGCCGGACATCGACATCGAGAACTCGCCGCGGAGCCGCGCCGGGAAGAAGACGGCGCCGGGCTGCGCGTTCGCATTCACTTCGATGCCGATGCGGGCGAGCATCTGTGCGATCGAGGTGCCGACCTGCCGGTCGCCGGGCAGGCGGTCGTTAGTGAAGGAGAAGGTGATCTTGAAGCCGTTGGGGAAGCCGGCATCCGCCATCAGCTTCTTCGCCTTGGCGAGGTCCGGTTTCAGCGCCGGCAGATCCTTGTTGAAGCCGGCAATGGTCGGCGTCACCAGCTGGTTGGCCGGCGAGCCGAGACCTTCCATCGCGATCTCGGCCAACGCCGGCCGATCGATGGCGAGGTCGATCGCCTCACGCACGCGGACATCCTGCAGCGGGTTCTTCGGCAGGGCCGAGCCGTCCTTGGCGGTGAGCTGCGGGCTCTTGTCCCGCATGTCGAGCTCCATGTTGAAGAGATAGACGCTCTCGACCGTGGTCACGGTGAGCCTGGCGTCACGCTTCAGCGTCGGCACGTCGGAGGCCGGCGCGCGCACGATGATGTCGACCTGGCCGGCCTTGAGCTGGGCGACGCGGGCGGCGTCGTTCGGCAGCTCCTTGCGCACGACCTTGGCCCAAGGTTCCTTCGGACCCCAATAGCCGTCGAAGCGCTCGAGCACCATCTGGTCCTTCGGCGTCCAGGACACGAATTTGTAGGGACCGGTGCCGATCGCGGCCTTGCCCGAGTTGAACGCTTCGTTGGCGTTGTCCTTGGTCAGGCCTGCGGCCGCCTTGTGCGAAACGATGAAGAGGCGGATGAAATCGTTCGGCAGGTTCGGCGCCGGTCCGTCGGTGATGATGTGCACCGTCAGCGGGTCGATGACCTTCACCTCCTTGACCCGACGGACATAGATCGTCGTCGGGTTGGGGCCGGCCACGACCGGAATGCGCTCGATCGAGAACTTGACGTCCTCGGCGGTGAAGTCCGAGCCGTCATGGAACTTGACGCCGGGACGCAGCTTGAACTCCCAGACTGTCGGCTCCAGCGTCTTCCAGCTCAGCGCCAGCCGCGGCTCGATCTGCAGCTTGTCGCCGGACCAGGTCAGCGTATCGAAGACATGCTTCAGCGCTTCGGCATGAGTACCGGTCGCCGTGAAATGCGGATCAATCGATTCCGGGCCGGCACGGACGCCGATGGTCAGGGTCTGGGCGAGCGCACCGGTCGAGACGGCCGCGCCGAGCAAGGCGGCAAAGGCGGCGAGGCGAAAGGTCTGCGCGAATTTCATGATGGATTCCCCTGCTATTTCTGTGGCTTTGACGAGAGTTCGTTTTGACTAGAGTTCTTGTGGCCAGTCCGGCGAGGCGATGACGAGCTTGTCCATCAGAGCGCAAAGCTGCTGCTGCTCGTCATCGCTGAGACCAGCGAGCATCGCCGTCTGATGCTTCACCATCGGCGGCATGGTTTCATCGAAGATCTCGCGGCCTGCGGCAGTCAGATGCAGCACGTAGCTGCGCAGGTCGGTCGGGTCCGCCTCACGCCGCAACAGCCTGCGCTGAAGCAGCTTCTGCACGGCACGCGACAAAGTATTCTTCGGTAGCCCGGACGAGGCGACGATGTTCTTGGCGGCCACACCTTCCCTGAGTCCGACCGCATAAAGCGCGACAAATTCAGGGCGGACGAGACCATAGCGCGTCTCGATCCAGCGATAGACCGGGTCGTTGAAACGGAAAGCGACGAAGTTCAGCCGAAAGGACAACCAGCAAGGATTGTCCCAAAGTTTGGTGACGGTCAGCGGATCGAGCCCGGCCAGCGCCGTCTCGCGTTCCGGATCGACGCGGGATAGTGATGTCGGCGAGCGCCGCATGGGAGTGCCTCCCGACCGATTTAGTTCCAAATGGAACTTGACGCTCTGTGAGGCTGGAGTCAAGGATGACTTCGTTCGACGGCTATCCCGCTGTCGCGCCGTCCGATCGCGAGATTCGTTTCGCGACGTTTCTACTGCCGAAGCTGCGAAGCAAGGAACGCGCCGTGCTGGTCGCCGAAATGAACTGGATGCAGATCGAGGCGCAGGCTAAGCGGGACGACCGCTGCGTCCTGCCGCTCGGCAGCGTCGAGCAGCACGCCTATCTGAGCCTCGCGACCGACGTGATCCTGTCCGAGCGGGTGGCGAAGGAGGCGGCTGAGCCGCTCGGCATCCCGGTTTTCCCGGTGCTGGCCTACGGCCTGACGCCGGGTTTCCTGAATTTCCCCGGCAGCATCTCCCTGAAGATGGGCACCTATGCGGCTTTGCTCGGCGACATCTTCGACGGCTTCTATCGCTCGGGCTTCCGGCGCATCATCCTGGTCAACGGCCATGGCGGCAATTCCCCGGCCCTGAACTTCGCGACCGAATGGCTCGACGACCACCCCGACGCCAGCATCCGCCTGCACAACTGGTGGGCAGCGCCGCAATTCCAGGCAGCGGTCAAAGCCGTCGACCCGGCCGCCTCGCACGCCTCCTGGATGGAGAACTTCCCCTGGACGCGGCTTGCCGGCGTCGCCATGCCCGACACGCTGAAGCCTCCCTTCAACACGGCGGAATACCAGGCGGCGAGCCCGGCAAAGCGCCGCGAGATCCTCGGCGACGGCAACTTCCACGGCCTCTATCAGCGCCCGGACGAGGAAATGCTCAGGCTCTGGCAGGTCGGCGTCGAGGAGACACGTGCCGCGATGGTGGAGAACTGGCCGTGAGACCGCGCCGAAAGCTTCACCCATGCTAGGCCACATCACCGTTCGGCTGGCGCAGGCGCTGCTCGTCATGCTCGTCATGTCGGCGCTGGTCTTCGTCGGGGTCTATGCCATCGGCAACCCGATCGACGTCCTGATCGGCCCGGATGTCAGCCAGGAACTGCGCCTCCAGACCATCGCTCATTACGGTCTCGACCGGCCGCTTTGGGAGCAGTACCTGACCTTTCTTGGCCGGGTGCTGCACGGCGATTTCGGCCGCTCCTTCGTCTTCGGCATGCCGGTGATGGAGCTCATCCTGTCGCGCCTGCCGGCGACGCTGGAGCTGACGCTCGCGGCGGTCTGCGGCGCGGCGCTGATCGGCATTCCGGCAGGCATCTATGCGGGCTACAAGCCGGACGGCTTGGCCTCGAAGCTGATCATGACGGTCTCGATCCTCGGCTTCTCGGTGCCGACCTTCTGGATCGGCCTGGTGCTGATCATGGCCTTCGCCGTCGAACTGCAGTGGCTCCCGGCCGGCGGCCGCGGCGAGACCGTCTCGATCCTCGGCGTTGAATGGAGCTTCCTGACCCTGAACGGGCTCAGCCACCTGCTCCTGCCGGCGCTCAACCTCGCCTTCTTCAAGCTGGCCTTGATGACGCGCCTGGCCCGCGCCGGCACGCGGGAGACCATGCTGTCCGACACCGTGAAATTCGCACGGGCCGCAGGTCTCTCCGAATGGACGGTACTGCGTCGCCACGTGCTCAGGCTGATCGCGATCCCGCTCGTCACCGTCTTCGGGCTCGAATTCGGCTCGACGCTGGCCTTCGCCGTGGTCACCGAGACGATCTTCTCCTGGCCCGGCATCGGCAAACTGATCATCGACTCGATCCAGTCGCTCGATCGGCCTCTGATGCTCGTCGCCTTCGTCTTCATCACCATCAATTTCCTCGTCGATCTCGCCTATGTCGGGCTCGATCCGCGGCTCAGGAAGGGAGGCGCGCGATGAAAGACGCCTCTCCCGCCGCGCGCTTCTGGGCCGAGTTCCGCGAGAGCAAGACCGCCGTCGTGGCGCTCGCCGTGGTCGTCCTGATGATCGGGATCGCCCTGCTGGCGCCGCTTGTCGCGCCGCAGGACCCCTACGATCTCGCCAATCTCTCGCTCTCCGATGCGCGCCGCCCGCCGGGCTATGTCGGCGAGGGCGGCTATACGCATTGGCTCGGCACGGATGCACAGGGGCGCGACCTGCTATCCGCGATCCTCTATGGCCTGCGCATCTCCCTGCAGATGGGGCTGGTCGCCGGCGCGCTCGCCTTCACGCTCGGCGTCGCGCTCGGCATCGGCGCAGCCTATGCGGGCGGGCGCTGGGAAGCCTTCATCATGCGCGTCATCGATCTGCAACTCGCCTTCCCCGCGATCCTGCTGGCTCTGGTGCTTTCGGCGCTGCTGGGACAGGGCAAGATGCAGCTCATCGCAGCGCTCGCCGCCGCACAATATGCCTATTTCGCCCGCACCGCCCATGGCGCAGCCTCCGCCGAGCGCGGCAAGGACTATGTCGAGGCGGTGCTGTCGACGCCTCTGCCGGGTTGGCGCGTGGTGCTGCGCCATATCTTTCCGAACTGCCTGCCGCCCTTGATCGTCGTCGCGACCGTGCAGGTGGCCAACGCCATCGCGCTGGAGGCGACGCTCTCCTTCCTCGGCGTCGGGCTGCCGGTGACCGAGCCCTCGCTCGGCATGCTGATCTCGAACGGCTTCCAGTACATGCTCTCGGGCCGTTACTGGATCTCGATCTATCCGGGCATCGCGCTCATCATCCTGATCGTCGCGATCAATCTCGTCGGCGACCGCATCCGCGATCAGGTCAACCCGAGGCTGAAGCGATGAGCGAGGCGCCTCTCCTTCAGGTCACCAATCTCGCGACGCATTTCCATGCGCGCAATGGCGTGGTGAAGGCGGTCGACGGCGTCTCCTTCGCGCTGAAGCGCGGCGAAGTGATGGGCCTCGTCGGCGAATCCGGCTCGGGCAAGAGCATCACTGGCTTCTCGATCATCGGGCTGATCGATCCGCCCGGTCGTGTCGAGCCCGGCTCGTCGGTGAAGCTGGAGGGCCGCGAGCTTACAGGCCTGCCCCCGGCCGAATTGCGCAAGGTCCGCGGCAAGCAGATCTCGATGGTCTTCCAGGACCCGATGATGACGCTGAACCCGATGCTGACCATCGGCACGCAGATCAGGCTTGCCCTGGAAGCGCATGAGAGCGTCTCGGGCGCGGAAGCACGCCGCCGCGCCGCCGCGGCGCTGGCGCAGGTCCGCATTCCCGATCCCGAGGACAAGGTCGATT
>JARYGW010000086.1:0-16663 GCA_033792295.1 Allobosea sp. | reverse complement strand
GGCCCGCTCGCCGCAGACACGGTAGCCGGCCGCACGATAGAGCCCCTTCGGCACCGCCTTGTCGACCGGGAAGGAGGTGCGGCCCGACGCCGCCAGATGGGCGATGTCGTCGAGCCCCGCCGTCTCCGGCCCGCCATGCTTCAGCGCCCAGAGCTGGGCGGCGAGCGCGCGCGGCGCCGGCTTCAGCAGCGCGGGCATATAGATGTGGAAGGCCCCGAAACGGATGCCGAGCTGGCGCAGCGCGGCGCGGCCCTCCTGGTCGAGCGCCTTCATCTCCTCGCCGACCTTGGCCCGTTCCAGCACGCCGAGTGCCTCGGCCGCCTGATAGGCGATGCCACGGGCGATGCCGGTGACGTTCTCGGCCGCTTCCAGGATCTGCAGGGCGCCGAGCAGGCGCGTGATGTGATTCTTCAGCCAGAGAGCGAGCCGGGCCTCGACCTGCTCGCGCGCCGCACCGGTGAGATGCTCTTCCACCAGCAGGCGCAGCCGCGGCTCCAGCACCTTGTCGCCGGCGACGAGGCGCGCCACCGGCTCGCCAGTCCAGCGCACCAATCCGTCATGCGAGAGCACGAAAGCATCGTCGCCAGCCAGCACGACGCGCGCCGCCCGCGACTCCATTTCCGAGCCAAGCGCCTTCATCGCCGCCAGGTTGAGGGCCTTGACCTCCGGCCCGCCCGCCTTCGGATCCGCCGTGAAGCGGAAGCCCTGCAGCATTCCGACATGCTGGCCCTCGACGAGCACATCGCCCGTCGCGGTGACTTCAGCCTCCAACATCGCATTCTCCCGCAAGCGGCGCATCAACACGCTGGTGCGCCGATCGACAAATCGGTGGGCCAGACGCTCGTGCAGAGCATCCGACAGCTTGTCCTCTACAAGACGAGCCATGCCCTGCCAATGCTCAGGATCGGGCAACCAGTCAGGCCGGTTGGCGACGAAGGTCCAGGTCCTGACCTGCGCGATCCGGGCGGAGAGGGTGTCGATCTCGCCGTCGGTGCGGTCGAGCGAGGCGAGCTGCGCCGCATACCAGTCGGCATCGAGCCGGCCGTGGCGCATCAGCCTGAGATAAAGCGTCGTCGCCAGATCGGCATGCTGCATCGGCGAGATCTTGCGATAATCCGGCAGGCCGCAGACCTCCCAGAGTCGCTCCACCCCCGTCCGCCCCTCGGCCAACGCCGCGACGTCCGGGTCCCTGGCCAGGATTTCCAGCGTCGTCATATCCTCGGCGATCAGAGCGCGCGTCAGGCCCTGCTCGGAGGGCTGGATGTTGAGCGTGTCGATGAGCCCGCCGACCGACCGCAGGTCGAGATCGGCATTCCGCCACTGCATCTGGCGAATCGGCTCGAAGCGATGGTTCTCGATCGCCTCGACCAGTTCCGCATCGAAGGGCGGGCAGCGCCCGCTGGTGCCGAAGGTGCCGTCGCGCAGATGCCGCCCGGCGCGCCCCGCGATCTGGCCGAACTCGGCCGGGTTGAGCTGGCGGTAATGATGCCCGTCGAACTTCTTGTCGGCTGCAAAGGCGATGTGGTTGACGTCGAGATTGAGTCCCATGCCGATCGCGTCGGTGGCGACGAGATAATCGACATCACCGGACTGGTAGATTTCGACCTGGGCGTTTCGCGTGCGGGGTGAGAGCGCGCCCAGCACGACGGCTGCCCCACCCTTCTGCCGGCGGATCAATTCGGCGATGGCATAGACCTCCTCGACCGAGAAGGCGACGATGGCCGAGCGCGGCGGCAGCCGGGTGATCTTGCGGTCGCCGGCGAAGGTGAGCTGTGACAGGCGCGGGCGCGTGACGACATTGACGCCAGGGATGAGCTGCTCGATCAGCGGCTTCATCGTCCCGGCGCCGATCAGCATCGTCTCGGCCCGGCCGCGCCGGTTGAGCAACCGATCGGTGAAGACATGGCCGCGGTCGAGATCGGCGGCGAGCTGGATCTCGTCGATCGCGACGAAATCGACGGCGAGATCGCGCGGCATCGCCTCGACCGTACAGACCCAGAAGCGCGGCCGCTCCGGCTTGATCTTCTCCTCGCCGGTGACGAGGGCGACCGCCTCCGGCCCCACCCTGTCGACGACGCGCTGGTAGACTTCGCGGGCGAGCAGGCGCAGCGGCAGGCCGATCATGCCCGTCGGATGGGCGACCATGCGCTCGATGGCGAGATGGGTCTTGCCGGTATTGGTGGGGCCGAGCACCGCGGTGACGCCGTTGGCGCGGGCGGCAGGAGGCAACGAACGAAAGAGCTGCAAGACGTGGAGCCGATCATCTTGCCCGCCCGGCCGCCATGGACTCCGCTGGAGCCTCGACTGACAGGGCGGAGCGTGAACTGGATTCAGGAACGGGTCTGGCGAGAACGAGTCTGGAACGAAGCGAGGCCGAATCGCTGACTCGAACAGAATCGGGGTTTGTTCCCCTCGGCAGACCGGAAGCCCGCCGACACATGCAATACCGGCATCGCCCGCCCTCTTGCCAACCCGAAAACAGGACGGTGCCAAGCCGCCCGGCGCAGACCCTATTTAAGCTTTTCCGACGCGGAAACGAGAGGCAACCCGCGTTTTTCCGGTCGCGTCCCGCCTCAATGATGAGCGTGGCTGCATTGGCCGTGATCCGCCAGCGCCTCGATGATGGCACAGTCGCAAGCAGCGACGCCGCCCGAGCAGGTCGTGGCGATGCGCTCCAACTCCTTCTCCAGCGAGCGCAGCCGGGCGATCTTGTCCCGCACCTCCTCCAGATGAGCGACCGAGATCGCATGCGCCTCGTCACAGGCGATTCCGGGCGTGTCGGAGAGCCGGAGCAGCGTGCGGATATTGTCGACCGCGAAGCCGAGATCGCGCGCATGCTTGATGAAGGCGAGCCGCTCGGCATGGCGTCGGCCATAGCGGCGCTGGTTGCCCTCGGAACGCTCAGGCGGCGGCAAAAGCCCGACCTGCTCGTAATAGCGTATGGTCTCGACCTTCACGCCGGTGCGTTCAGCCAGCGCGCCGATCGGCATCACGCGCTCGAGCTTCGCCAATGCGGTCATCGCAATCTCCAAAGCTATAGTTACTAAAGCTTCAGATAGGCCGCGCCGCGCAGCGCGCAAGGCCCGTCAGGCGACGCCCATCGCCAGCAAATCATGGACATGGACGAGGCCGACCGGCCGGTCTTCCGAATCCGCGACGATCAGGGCGGTGATCCGGCTGCGATTGACCAGTTCCAGCGCCTCGACCGCCAGCGCATCGGGACGGACGCGGCGCGGATTCGTCGTCATGATATCGCGCGCCCTCAGCGAGCTGCCGCCGCCCATGGTCGCCTTGCGACGCAAATCGCCGTCGGTGACGACGCCTGCGAGCTTGCCGTCGAGATCCATCACGATGGCGCAACCGAAGCCCTTGGCCGAGATCATGGCGATGACGTCCGGCAGCAAGGTATCCAGGCCGACGAGCGACAGTTCCGCGCCGCGATGCATGATGCTCTCGACGGTCTTGAGCTGCGCGCCGAGCTTGCCGCCGGGGTGGTAGACGAAGAAATCCTGCCGCGAGAAGCCGCGCGCTTCCAGCAGCGCCACCGCCAGCGCATCGCCGAGCGCGATCTGCATCGTCGTCGAGGTGGTGGGGGCGAGCCCGTTCGGGCAAGCTTCCGTCGCTTTGGGCAGGATCAGCGCGACATCCGCCTCCTTGCCGAGCGTGCTCTCCGGATTGGCGGTGAAGGCGATCAGCCCGACCCGGAAGCGGCGGGTGTAGCCGACGAGCGCAGCAAGCTCCGCCGTCTCGCCCGACCAGGACAGCGCGATCACCACATCTTCCGGCCGCACCATGCCGAGGTCGCCATGACTCGCCTCGGCCGGATGGACGAAATGGGCGGGCGTACCGGTCGAGGCCAGCGTCGCGGCGAGCTTGCGCCCGACATGGCCGGATTTGCCCATGCCCGAGACGATGACCCGCCCGCTCGCGCCCAGGATCATCGCGACCGCCTCGGCGAAAGGCTGGCCGAGCGTGGCGCCGAGCGCCTCATGGAGCGTGTCGAGACCGGCTCGTTCCGTGGCGATGGTGCGGAGCGCGGAGGCGCGGATATCGTCAGTCATGGCGGGCGCTTTAGCACGGAGCCTCGCGGGATTTCCACCATCGCGACTGCCACGAACCGCGCGTTGACGGCTCCTTAACCCTGTTCGTTCTAACTCCATTAACCATGCGCCTCCTGCGGGCGCGTGATCTGTCAACGACGCCCATTTGCGATCCTGGAGCCCTGCAAAGCCCGTGTCCGGCCGCGCGAAGATCCTGCTGATGTCCGGCCCCGCACTGGCGGCGCTGGCGCTCGGCTGCCTGCCGGCCGGCGCGCAGCAGGTGCCGCGCAATAGCCTCAGGACCGGAACGCCGAGCTATATCGCGCAGACCCCCGCGGCACCCGATCCAGCGCTCGCCCCGGCCACCGCCGATCCGGAAGCGATCCGCGACCCCGCCTCGCTCGTCCAGGGCCAGAATTCCGCCGTTTCGTCGCGCCAGCCCCCGCGCGCCAGCGGGCCTGTACAGGCGCCGGCATTGCGGGGCGTCACGCAGCGCCAGTTCCGCCCGCCCCCGCCAGCCGTTGCAACTTTGCCGCCGCCGGCTCCGCCCTCGCCGCCCGCGCCCCGCCGCCGTTCGGCCGCCGAGGAGGATCCCTGGGCGGCGCCCGGCCTGCGCGTGGGCTCGGTCACGCTGAAGCCGGCGATCACCACCTTTCTCGGCTACGACACCAATCCGCAGCGCAGCGCGACGCCCGGCACGAAGGGCTCGCCCTTCAGCCGCTATGAAGGCGAGCTCGAAGTTCAGTCAGATTGGAACGTGCACGCGCTTACCGGCCGGCTGCGCGGCGGCTACAGCGACTTCTTCCGTGATCACGAGGCCTCCCGCCCCGACGCCCAAGGCAATCTCGACCTGAGGCTCGACGTGACGCGCGACACCCGTATCCTGCTCGAATCCCGGCTCGACCTCACCACCCAGCGCCCCGGCTCCCCAGACCTCACGGCGAATGTCCAGGGGCGCCCGCAGGTCTGGCAATATGGCGGCTCGGCCGGGATCACGCACGATTTCAACCGGCTGCAGCTCACCTTGCGCGGCTCGGTTGATCGCAGCGATTATGAGGATGCCCAGCTCAGCAGCGGCGCGCTCCTCTCTCAGAAAGATCGCAACATGACCGACTACGGCCTGCGCCTCCGCGCGGCCTATGAGGTCACACCCGGCATCAAGCCCTTCGTCCAGGCCGAGATCGACCGGCGCGACTTCGATGAGAAGTCCGATTCGAGCGGCTATATGAGGTCCTCGGACGGCATGACCGCCAGACTCGGCTCCACCTTCGAGATCACCCGGCAACTGACCGGCGAGATTTCCGGCGGCTACCAGAACCGGCGCTACGAGGACACGCGGCTGAAGGATCTGCGCGGCTTCGTCGGTGACGCCTCGATCCTGTGGTCGCCGACTCCGCTGACCACCGTGACGCTGCGCGGCACCGCCGAGCTCGGCGACACCACCATCCCCGGCTCGTCCGGCACCACGGTGCGGCGCGCCACGCTGGAAATCGCCCATGCCCTGCGGCGCAACCTCACCGTCACCGGCTTCACCAATTTCAGCCGCACCGAATATGACGGACAAGGCCTGCGCGAGGACTACACGAATGTCGGCGCACGGCTCGAATACAAGCTGACCCGCACTTTCGCGATCCGCGCCAGCTTCACCCATGAACGGCTGAATTCGACGGCACCTGGCTCCGACTACACCGCGAATGTCTCGCAGGTGGGCTTGAGGGTGCAGTTCTGAGGCGACCAGAGCGGAGCCCTCTCCGCCCTGGAGAAGGCTCCCGCGCCCTACTCCATCCCTTCCAGTTCGATGATCATTCCCTCGATCATCTTCAGGCCGATCTGCCAGAAGCCCGGATCCTTGGCATCGAGGCCGAAAGGCTTCAGCAGCTCCGAATAGGGCTTGCTGCCGCCGGCCGCGAGCAGCGCGAAATAGCGATCCTGGAACCCCTCCGCCGCGCTCTGGTAGACGCCGTAGAGCGAGTTCACCAGGCAGTCGCCAAAGGCATAGGCGTAGACATAGAAGGGCGAGTGGATGAAGTGCGGGATGTAGCACCAGAATGGCTCATACCCGCCCGACAGCCGGATCGCCGGCCCGAGGCTTTCCGCCTGCACGCCCATCCAGAGATCGCATAACGCCTCACCGGTGAGCTCCCCCTGCCGGCGCGCCTGGTGAACCCTGCGCTCGAAGGTGTAGAACGCGATCTGGCGCACGACGGTGTTGATCATGTCCTCGACCTTCGCCGCCAGCATCGCCTTGCGCTGCTTCGGGTCGGTCGTGCCGTCGAGCAGGCGGCGGAAGGTCAGCATCTCGCCGAAGACGCTCGCCGTCTCGGCCAGCGTCAGCGGCGTGGGCGCCATCAGCGCCCCGTTCGGCGCCGCCAGCACCTGATGCACGCCATGGCCGAGCTCATGCGCCAACGTCATCACGTCGCGCGGCTTGCCCTGGTAGTTCAGCAGCACATAGGGGTGCGCCGATGGCACGGTGGGATGCGCGAAGGCGCCGGGCGCCTTGCCCGGACGCGGCGGCGCGTCGATCCAGCGATCGTCGAAGAAGCGCCTGGCGATCTCCGCCATCTTCGGCGAGAAGGCACCCTAGGCCGAGAGCACGGTATCGCGCGCCTCGTTCCAGGGAATGGTACGCTGCTCGACCTCCGGCAGCGGCGCGTTGCGATCCCAGAAGTCGAGTGCGTCGCGGCCGAACCACTTGGCCTTCAGGCGATAATAGCGGTGCGACAGGCGCGGATAGGCCTCGCGCACGGCGGAAACGAGCGCGTCCACCACCTCGCGCTCCACCCTGTTCGCCAGATGGCGCGAATCCGCGACATCCTCGAACTTGCGCCAGCGATCCGAGATTTCCTTGTCCTTGGCGAGTGTATTGGTGATCAGCGCGAAGGTGCGCAGCTCCTTGCGGAAGACCTTGCTCAGTGCCTCGGCCGCCTTGCGGCGAACCTCGCCATCGGCGTCCTGCAGCTTGTTGAGCGTCAGCTCCAGCGTCAGCTCCTCGGCGTCCAGGTCGAAACGCAGCGAGGCGATGGTCTCGTCGAAGAGGCGGTTCCAGGCGGCGGCGCCCGTCATCGACTTCTCGTGGAACAGCGCTTCCAGCCGGTCGTCGAGCTGGTGCGGCTTGTCCTTGGAAAGATCGTCGAGCCAGGGCTTCCAATGCGAGAGCGGCGCCTCGCCAGCAACCTTGGCCAGCAGCTCGGGCTCGATCCGGTTCAGTTCAAGCTCGAAGAACAACAGTTCGGTGATGGCCGCGTTGAGCTTGTCCTGCGTGTCGCCATAGAATTTGGCACGTTGCGGGTCGGTCGTGTCGCCGGAATAGACCAGCCCCGCATAGGCGCCGATCCGCCCGAGCAGGTCGCTCAGGCTCTCATAGGCCTTCACTGCCTCGGCGAGCTGGGCGCTGCCGTCGGACTGGCCCGCCAGTTCGGCGAGCTTGCCGCGATAGCGCGCGGCCAGTGCCTGCGCCTCAGCGAAGGCACGATCGAGATCGCCCTTGAACGCAGCGGACTCGATCCCGGGATAGAGATCGTCCAGATTCCACTCCGGCAGATCGCCGAGCGCCTTGTCGAAGGCCGCAACACCTGCCTGAGCCGCAGCCTGGCCGTGAATCGTCTGGACTCGCATCGTCTGGAACAGCATGCTCACTCCGTCTCGCCGCACCGGTTCTGCTATCACTTAGGCCAGCGGCCGCCCGAGGATCAATCTCGGGCATGCGGCCGTACCGGCGGATGGTCGCTCCCTGGCGGCTGGTTTAAACCCCGCTTAACCCTTCTGGCCGACGATGCCCCAGAACGAAACAGGCGATTCCGCCCGGGCGAAGCCTTTCTTTCCTTTTACGCCGTCTTTCGAGGTGTCATGACCGCCACCGTCCTCGTCGTCGATGATGATCCCGTCCAGCGCCGCCTGCTCGACGCGATGCTCAAGCGCTTCGGCTATGGCGTCACGGTGGTCGAGGACGGCCAGGCCGCTGTCTCCCTGCTGGCCGGCCCCGATGGCGACGCGATCGACGCCATCGTGCTCGACCTCAACATGCCGGGTCTCGACGGCATGGGCGTGCTCGCCGCGTTGCGCGAGCGCGAGCTCGGCAAGCCCGTCATCGTGCAGACGGCGAACGGCTCGATCGAGACGGTGGTTGCGGCGATGCGCGCCGGTGCGGTCGATTTCGTAGTCAAGCCCGTCGGTGCCGAGCGCCTCCAGGTCTCGCTCAAGAACGCGCTGAAGCTCGGCGCCCTCGAACACGAGCTGCGCCACATCAAGCGCCGCGCCTCGAACACGCTCGGCTTCCGCGACCTCGCGACCAAGAGCCCCGACATGGGCCGCGTCGTGCGCCTCGCCGAACGCGCAGCGAAATCGAACATCCCGATCCTGATCGAAGGCGAATCCGGCGTCGGCAAGGAGGTTCTGGCCCGCGCGATCCAGGGTTCCAGCGACCGCAAGGGCAAACCCTTCGTCACGGTCAATTGCGGCGCGATCCCGCACAACCTCGTCGAATCCATCCTCTTCGGCCATGAGAAGGGTGCCTTCACCGGCGCGACCGAGCGCCATCTCGGCAAGTTCGTCGAAGCCAATGGCGGCACGCTCTTCCTCGACGAGGTCGGCGAATTGCCGCTCGACGCGCAGGTCAAGCTGTTGCGCGCCATCCAGGAGAGCGAGGTCGATCCCGTCGGCGGCAAGAAATCGGTGCGGGTCGACATCCGCGTCATCTCGGCCACCAACAAGAGCCTGCTCGACCAGGTGAAGCGCGGCGAGTTCCGCGAGGACCTGTATTACCGCCTCAACGTCTTCCCGATCACGCTGCCGCCACTGCGCCAGCGCCGCGAGGACATTCCCGACCTCGCCCGCGGCTTCCTCGCCCGCTTCGCCGCCGAGGAGGGCAAGAAGCTCGGCGGCATCACCGACGAAGCGATGACGCTGGTCGCGAGCTATGACTGGCCGGGCAATGTCCGCCAGCTCGAGAACGCGATGTTCCGCGCCGTGGTCCTGGCCGACGGCCCCGAGCTCGGCATTACCGAATTCCCGCAGGTCGCGGCCCAGATGGAGGGCTACGACGTCCGTATCCCGGCGGCCCCGGCCCAGCTCGGCCCCGCCGAGGCGCGCGGCGAGGCGCCGCCGCGCATCATCCACATGCCGGTGCGCGACCCGAACTCGCTCGAGCTCGTCGCCGGCTCCGACATGCGCAGGCTCGATGAGCTGGAGCGCGAGATCATCACCTTCGCGCTGGCGCATTATCGCGGGCACATGTCCGAGGTCTCGCGCAAGCTCGGCATCGGCCGCTCGACCCTCTACCGAAAGCTCAAGGACTACGGGCTGATCGAGAGCGAAGGGCACTCTGAAGAAACCGACGCGGCCTGAGCCGCGACGTATGAAAAGCGGGGGCCTGTTGCGCCTTCGCATCTTGTCGAAGCAGACCGAGTCACGCAGGAATGAGCGTGATCCGGCATTTATCGGGAACGCGACTATGCCTCGTCGCCACTGGGCGAATCTGACCTCGGCATCTGCCCTGGCCATCATGCTGAGCTGCGCTCCGGTGCTTGCCGAAAGCCCTCTCGCTACGGATCCGGCGACCGGCGTGCCGCTGCCCGAGACGCCGCAGCTCAAGCCGCTCGGGGTTGAGAAACCGGCCCCGACCAGCCAGGCGGCCACAGCCGCCGATCCGGCGCGCGACATCGTCACCGGCACTGTAGCGAGCGGCGCAAAACTGCGCGGCGCCGCCGAGGTCGACGCCACCGCCCCGGTCGAAGCCGGGCAGGAGCCTGTCGCGCTCGACATCCCACCGGTGGACCTGCCGCCGCTGGACCCGGCGCTCGTCCCTGCCTCGAAATCCTCGGAATCGGCGCCTGTGCCTGCCGAAACGGCCCCGGTCCAGGCTGCTCCGGCCCAGCCGGCTCCGGACACGGTCGTGCCGGCCTCCGTGACGACGCCTCCGGCCGAGGCCGCGCCAGCGGCCCCCGGTCCGTTGCAGGCGATCGAATCGCTGGTGCCGCCGCCCGAGATGCCGAAGGTGGTGATCACGGTTCCGCCCGGCCTCGAATTCGCCGCCGACATCGCGGCGCAGGCCGGCGAGGCCCTCGCCGTCCGCCGCCTCGGCGAGCGCGAGCGCGCCGAGATCCTCGCCGCCTATCAGGCCAACGAGAACCGTCCCTTCTGGATTGATGCCAAGGGCTGGACCGCCGCCGGCAAGCACATCGTCTCGCAGCTCGAGCGCGCCGCCGACGATGGCCTGCGCCCCGGCGATTACTCCCTTCCGGTCTTTGAGCTCAGCGACAAGGCCAAGCTCGCGGCGGCCGATATACGGCTCTCGGCACTCGCTGTGCTCTATGCCCGCGACGCGCGCGGCGGCCGCCTCGATCCGCGGCGCCTCTCCAAGCTGATCACGCCGACGCTCTATCTCCCTTCGGCCACGGAAGTGCTTTCCGAGCTCGCCGGCGCCCCCGACGCAGGCAAAGTGCTCGCCGCCTACAACCCGCCGCACGAGCAGTACCGGCGCCTCAAGGCCAAGCTCGCCGAATTGCGCGAGCATCTCGACGACACGCCGCTGGCGCGTATCCCGGCCGGACCGGCGCTCAAGCTCGGCATGCGCGACGAACGCGTTCCGCTGGTGCGTGCCCGCCTCGGACTCGGCCCCAGCGACGATTCGGTCTTCGACCGCTCGACCTCGCTCGCCCTGGCCGATTTCCAGAAGAAGGCGGGCCTGCCCGCCAACGGTATCCTCAGCGAGCGCACCGTTGCCGCGCTCGGCAAACCGGCGACGGCCCGGGGCGAAGAAGACATCATCGCCCAGATGGAACGCTGGCGCTGGCTACCGCCGGACCTCGGCGCCAAGCACATCATGGTCAATGTGCCGGAGATGCGCGTGCGCGTGATCCGCGACGGCCAGGTGATCCATGAGGCCCGCGCCATCATCGGCAAGCCGGACTCGGCGACCCCCATCTTCTCGCACAAGATGGACCACGTCATCGTCAATCCGTCCTGGTACGTGCCGCCTTCGATCCTGAAGAAGGAATTCCTGCCCGGCCTCGCTGCCGACCCGGATTACGCGGCCAAGCGTGGCTACATCGTCACTCGCACCAAGGGCGGCGGCATCTCCGTGCGCCAGCCGCCGGGCGAGCGCAATGCGCTCGGCTGGATCAAGTTCATGTTCCCGAACGAGCATGCGGTCTACCTGCACGACACGCCGAGCCGCCGGCTGTTCGCGGCCGACAAGCGCGCCTTCAGCCATGGCTGCGTGCGCGTCGAGAACCCCTTCGCGCTGGCCGACCAGGTGCTCGGGCCGGACTGGACGAGCGAGCGGCTGAAGAAGCTGATCGGCAAGGGCGAGCGCCGCATCAACCTGCCGCAACCGCTGCCGATCCATCTCGTCTACAATACCATCGTCGTCGGCGCCGACGGCCAGATTACCCGCTTCGACGACGTCTACGGCTTCCACCGCCTCGTGCGGCAGGCGCTGGAGCAGCAGGGCTGAAGGCCCTGCTCGACCGCCGGGACCTTGATCCTTCGAGGGGCCAATTCGGCCGCCGGAACGAGGGATCGATGTCGCCGAACACGGAAGCGGGTTGTTGAAATAAGGCACCAGCAGGGGGCTCGGGCACCTTTTTGCCACGATTCCTCCTTAGCCAACGCATTCCAGAATTTCCTGGCGCGGCGATTTGCGGCTTGCTAACGAGTCGTTAACGCTTCTCCGCAACTGTTCGTTCACGTTAACGCACCGCTTCGGCGGGGGCACCGAGACGGGTCAAGCAGATTGGGCAGGATAAACGCCACGATTCCGGGTTGGTTGCGTCTCGGCTCGAAGCCAGCCCGCCATCGCGTCGCGACGCTCAGCCTCGCGGTGGCCGCCTTCCTGCTCGGCATTCGCGCCACGCAGAATGCCGTTGCCAACGGCGACACCCGCACCATCACCATCATGCATATGCATACCAAGGAGGAGACGACCGTCACCTTCAAGCAGGATGGTCGCTATGTTTCCTCGGCGCTGGAGAAGCTGAACTGGGCGCTGCGCGACTGGCGTAGCGACGAGCCGATCCGCATGGACCCGCGCCTGTTCGACGTGGTCTGGGAGGTGCAGCGCCAGCTCGGTTCCGAGCAGCCCTTCCACGTCGTCTCCGCCTATCGCTCGCCCAACACCAACGCCATGCTGCGCCGCCGCTCGCGCGCTGTCGCCAAGCACAGCCAGCATATGCTCGGCAAGGCGATGGATTTCTACCTTCCCGACGTCCCCACGGCCCGCATCCGCGAAATCGGCATGCGGCTGCAGCGCGGCGGCGTCGGCTTCTATCCTAACGCCCATACCCCCTTCGTGCATCTCGATGTCGGCTCGGTCCGTTCCTGGCCACGCATGACCCGCGACCAGCTCGTGCGGCTGTTCCCGGACCAGAAGACCGTGCACATTCCGGCCGATGGCCATCCGTTGGCAGGCTATGAGCTGGCCAAGGCCGAGATCCTGTCCGGTGGCGGCGCGGTCGGCGGCTATGCGGTTGCCGATGCCGACGAGGGCGCCGTGCAGGCGTCGGGCGGCAAAAGCCTCTGGGCCTCGCTCTTCGGCGGCGACGAGGAGGAAGTCGATGCCCGGCCGGCCCGCGGCCGTCGCGGTGCTCCGCGCCAGCAGCCGACCGTCATGGCCTATGCCAATTCCGGCTATGTCGACAGCAATTCCGCCGATGGCGGCCGTTTCGCCGTCGCCGCAGCACCGAACCCGACGGTGCAGGCCATCACACGCGAGCGCTCGGAGCGCCTCGCGCCGCAACCGACGGCCCCGCAAGCACCAGCCCCGGTGGCAGCCGCTCCCGTTGCCGCGGCAGCCCCGCCGCCGCAACCCGCCCCGGCCAACAATCGCCCGCAACTTATCGACGCACCTCTACCCCTGGCCCGCCCACGCGGGCTGAGCGCGCCGGCCGACGAGGGGCCGGTCCAGGTCGCCTCCCTGCCTGGCGCAGCCGGGCCGCTCGCCTTCGCCCAGACCGGGCCGGGCGCCGAACAGAAGCTCGTGCTCGCCTCCCTGCCGCCGCGCCGCCCCGACGAGATGGCCGCTCCGGAAAGCCTCGTCGTCGCCGGAATGGCGACCAGCGCGCCTCTCCCGCCGATCCGCCCGACCGCTCTCGCCGATGCGGCGCTCGCCGCACTCAGGTCCACCGATGGCAGCACAGCCTCCCGCCCGGCCGAAGGCGTGCTGGTGACAGCCCGTCTGCCGCCGGTCAGGCCGCGCGAAGCCGGCGTCAGCTACGCCACCGCGACGGAGCGCTCCGTCCCGGTTTCGGCGGAACCTGAAGAGGTGGACGAACCGGTCGGGATGGACCGCGACGGGCTCCAAGCCCTGTTTGCAACGGTCACCCGGCCGGCGCGCAGCGCGAGCAAACCGGTCACTGTCGCGACGGCCCGCGCCCGGACAGCCGCACCCTCCGCCACGCCCATCGCTGGGCCGAGCCCGGCCGCGGCCCTCGGCTTCAGCCATGCCGAGCCGGTCGATGCCAGGCCCGGCGCCTTCACCGGCCCGGCCGTGCGCCCGCTGCCGACGAACTACGTGCAGAACTGAGCAAGCCTCCCGGCTCGCTCACTCTCTGTCGATTGGCCAGGCCTTGAAGACATCGAGCGCCTCGCAGGTTTGCGCCTGGGCCGCCAGGGCCGGCCAGCGCTCCTCCGGAGCGAATTCCGGGATCACGAAACGGCAGAATCCCCAGGCAATCGCGGCGGTAATGTCGCTCGGCAGGAGCTCGGGCCCCGCCGTCAGCACGCCATCCCTTGCGGCCGTATCGAGCAGGTCGAGCGCCGTGTGGAGCTGGGCGACGATGCGCTCCTGCCAGGGCGCATAGCGCTGTGCCTCCGGCCGCTTGCGCTCGTATTCGATCGCGACCGCCTTGTCGGCCGCGACGATACCGATGCCGGTCAGCGACAGATCACGCCGGCGCGAGACCGGCTCGAGCGGCCTGAGCGAGCGGCCGGCGACGTCCTCGAAATGCTGGATGATGAGCAGGGATTCGCTGATGACGATGCCGTCATCGGTGACAAGGCTCGGCGCCTTGATCAGAGGGTTGATCGCCCGAAACGCGTCCATATGGCGAAATACCGAGACCGAGCGATGTTCGAAGGGAACCTCCAGCAGCGTGCCGATGATGGCCGCGCGGCGCACATAGGGGCTGTCGAGCATTCCAACCAGCAACATCCGATGATCCTCCCGTGAGATGACTGGAATCTGCCGGATGCGGACGGGAAAGCCACGCGAAATCGCGTGATGTCGCGGATCACGCCGGCTGATGCTCCGACTCTTCGGCGGTTTGGCGGGGCTCGTCATCACGGTCCCAGGGCGCTTCCAGCGAAATCCCCCGCTGCTGCATGGCGATCTGGCACGGATCCCAGTAGGGCGTCCCGCTGAAACGCTCGACGAGGAGATCGATCAGCACCCGCACCTTGCCCGGCACAAAGGCGCCGGGCGGGCGCACGACGTGCAAGCCCTGCGTCGGCATGGGATAATCAAGGAGCGTATGCAGGACACGGCCTGAGCGGATGGCGTCGGATGCCAGAAAGTTCGGCAGGGCAACAAGGCCAAGGCCGGCCTCCGCCCAGTCCAGCAAGGTCTCGCCACTATCGGAGCGCAAACGCCCGGCAGGCCGAATGCCGACCCAGCGCTTGCCGATGCGGAACGTCCATTCCTGCTCGGTCGAGCCGGTGTAGAGCAGGCATTCGTGCCGCGCGAGATCATGCGGCGTCGCGGGATGGCCGTGACGAGCGAAGTAAGCCGGGCTGCCGAGGATCGATGCATGGACCGGCGCGATGCGCCGGGCAACCAGGCTCGAATCCTTCAGCGTTCCGATGCGGATGGCGGCGTCGAAGCGCTCGCCGATCAGGTCGACGAGCCTGTCGCTGGCATGCACGTCGAGCTCGAGCCGAGGATAGGCGAGGGCCAGCTCCCGCAGCAGCGGCGCGACATGGCGGCTACCGAAAGTCAGCGGCATGGACAATCTGAGCCGTCCGGCGACTCCGCCGGCCTGCTGGGCCACCGCCTCGCGCGCCTCCTCCAGTTCCGCCAGGACGCGCTCGCTGCGCGCCTTGAACTCGATGCCGGCTTCGGTCGGACTCACCCCGCGCGTCGTCCGGCTGAGCAGCCGGGCGCCCAGCTCCTCCTCCAGCTTGCTCACGCGGCGGCTGACGATCGATTTCGACAGGCCGAGAATCTGTGCCGCGCGGCCGAAGCCGCCCGTCTCGGCAACCGCGATGATGCTGCGGATATCGTCCAGCTCGGCCATGCCAGCGTTCCTCCGGATGCAACAGTCTGGTGCCCAATATGGGCCTTCTGATGCAGCAAGTGAACCGCTACCTCTCCCCAGCAAACATCAAGTCCCGCTTTCGCAGGAAGAGCGTCTCAGGGCGCGTTCCGAGAAAACCCATCCCGGCTCATTGGCCTGCCAGCGCGACGCGCGTTCAAACACGAGGAAGCCATGCTCGACAAACTCAAGAAACGCCGTACGCAATACGCCCTCGGCAAGAAGCTGCCAATTTCCGAAACACAGGTCGAGGCCTTGGTCAAAGAGGCGATCCGCCTGTCCCCCTCCAGCTTCAACTCGCAGAGCTCGCGCGCCGTCATCCTTTTCGGCAAGGAGAGCGACAAGTTCTGGAGCATAGCCCGGGAGGCGCTTCGTGCGATCGTACCGGCCTCTGACTTCGAAGCGACGAACCAGAAGATCAACAGCTTCGCGAGCGGCGCCGGGACCGTGCTGTTTTACGAAGACCAGGAGCCGATCAAGGCTCTCCAGGCCAATTTCCCGCTCTATGCGCACAACTTCCCGATCTGGTCCGAACATTCGACCGGCATGGCGCAATTGGCGGTGTGGACCGCGCTTGCTGACGCCGGTATCGGCGCGAGCCTTCAGCACTACCATCCGCTCGTTGACGCCGAAACCGCCAAGACCTGGAACATCCCGGCCTCCTGGGTGCTCACCGCGCAGATGCCTTTCGGTTCGAACGAAGCCGCCTTTCCGGAGAAGACCTTCATCGACGATGAGCTGCGGTTCCGCACATACCGTTGAACGAGGCGCGGGATCGGGCAGCGCGGGGTGGGTCGACCCGAAGCGCGTCCCCTGAGCGCGCTGCGTCACCGACGGAATCATCGGCCGCCGGAAATCAGACCGATCTTCACCGAGCCGCATCAACAACGCATGATGACAGAAGAAGGGGCGCCCTGGTGGGGCGCCCCGACTGTTTTGGTTCAAGACTGTCCGCTCACGAAGCGCTCAGGCCGTCTCGCCGACGGCCTGGAGATAAAGGTCGAGGATCGCCTCCTCCTCCTTGCGCTCGTCGAGGTCACGCTTGCGCAGCGCCACGACCTTGCGCAGCACCTTGACGTCGTAGCCGTTGCCCTTGGCCTCGGCATAGACCTCCTTGATGTCGTCGGCGATCGTCTTCTTCTCTTCCTCAAGCCGCTCGATGCGCTCCACGATGCTCTTGAGCTGATCGCCCTGAACCGGATCGTCCATCTCATATCCTTCCGGGAACTGAAAATTCGGCCGGCAGCGTTCGCGCGGATCGGGCCCGCGCGTCAAGCCGCAACACTGCGCACCGCGCTGGCTCTCAACAGTTGCGACGTCGCAGCGCCTCAAAAAGTATGATTAAATAGTCAAAAGACAGATGACGCCGGACCG